>JAQRMV010000038.1 GCA_028598985.1 Gammaproteobacteria bacterium | reverse complement strand
TCAAAAAACTAACGATAGAAGAAGCGGCAAGGGTAAATTCCAAAATCCAAAACTGGCACGATCAGCTATCGCCTTTGTGAGCCACATTAGCCTACCTCATATTTTGTTATTCATTTAAAGCCAACCCACCCTTTACCAGCATATTGCATGCCATTGAAGTGCCCGATGTAGGCGGCGACACCATGTGGTCTAACACCAATGCAGCCTACACAGCACTGCCAAAAGTATGGCAAGACTACCTAGAGGGAATGGAGGCCATGCATGACATAGGCACCTTTAGAAATGACTTGTACCGTAAGGGCGGCATAGAAGCGGTTAATGATGGTCTTAAAAGCACCGGCTCTGCAGTGCATAAAATTGTAGACACCCACCCCGTAAGTGGCCTTAAATACCTCAACATCAACCAGTCGTTTACACGCCATATAATTGGTGAAATTCAAGGCGAGAGCGACCGTATTCTTCAGTACCTCTACCAGCACATGGCTAAGCCAGAGTTTCAGGTACGATTACGCTGGCGCAAGAACACCATTGCCATGTGGGATAACCGCATCACCCATCACTATGCGATTTGTGATTACTTGCCTAAAGTTAGACACATGCAACGGATCACCGTGTTACACGATAAGCGTGAGCCTTAAGCTACTATTAAGGCAAGCCACGGGCTACACGTTTAAAAAACAACTTAACCAAACCATTACTGCGGCCAATTAGGCGGGTTACAACAAAGATAATTTTCACCTTATTGTGGGATATTTTGATCTGTAAACTGTGTTGGAAATCTGGTTGCTTATCGATGTTCTTTAAAGTTAATAAAGCCATACCAATGGCCCACAGACAAAAGTTACGATAGCCCTGCTCCGCCTTTGGGATCATTAACGTGTAGCTTAAGGCGTCCTGCAGGTGCCCGTGGGCAATAGCCACCAATTCCCTCACCCCCCTGTGAAAATCAGGGTTAGTGCGTTGTTTAGATAAATCCTGCAATTCAATGTTGTACTTACTAAAGACATCCTGCGGTAACCAGCAAATCTCACGACCTTGGTCTTGCCAGATATCCTTGAGAATATTAGTCATTTGCAAACCTTGGCCAAAGGACACAGCCAAGGGCATAAGCTGAGCTTTGTTGGGCCTGAATTTACTTGAATAGTCGCAGTAGAGCAGCGTCAGCATTTCACCCACAATACCGGCCACATGATAACAATAGTCGTTGAGCGCCAGTACATTAGGCAAACCAGAGTGGGGTTGATTGGCTTGATAGTGCATCATACCTTGCACCATGGTGGCTACACATTGCTGAATAATACTTTTCTGGGTCGGGCTAAAGCTGCGAAACAAACGCATGATACGCTGGCTGTTGGCAATCAAATCGAGCTCAGCAGACTCAGTATCACTGTGCAGATGCGGCTGCAACTCCACCACCCAAGCGTCCGTCGACTCTTGGCTCTCTAACAAGCCTGTTAGTTGGTGGCTAAAATGTCCTTTCAGGGCTAAGGCAAGCTGCGGGTCATCTTCAATGGTATCGGCCATACGACACCATAAATAAGCATTGCCCACCACCTGCACAAGACCCTTTGACAACTGCGGAATAGTTAACGCGAAGGTACGTGATACACCCTGCAGAATATAGTCTTGATACTCACTGTCTGTATAATCACTGGTATCTGTTAGCCGAAATCGTTTCATAAACCAAGTTTAACTGATAACGGTCAACAATTAACTCCCTGACTATTGGCAGTAAAGTTCCCAGACCCGTCTCGATACAAAATAACATCATAAGTATTGTTGTTTTTTGAATAGGGCCTGTACATCATGCACCCATTTTTGTCATAGCTAATTGGAACATAATACAAATCATCATCAACCTGAATAGCTCCTTTTGGAATGCTAGACTCCGAGACATGAGCACTCTCAGCTTCACTAGCAGGCAAATAATTATTTATTAAGCATCCTGACAGAAATAACGAAGATGATGCTAATAATAGAACACCTCTGAGCATTAGAACCTCCTGGACCATTTCGCAATCATTTGATATTCATCTTTAATCGTAATGTCGTGGTTTGGATTTTGCTTATAGTTTACCAAAATTGAAACATTTCCATTTATTTTGCTCTCGGCTGAATATCCCACCGTGTAGACCTGTTCTGGTTTTACAGAAGATAAATTGACCACTTGATCAATAAATCTGACAGAGTCGTCCATATTTAATCCATGTGCAGTTGTTAGTGTCAAATTGTTAATAAGTGTTAGAAATGTACAGGTAGGATATGGAGAGCATATTGCTTGAAGCTCTTTATTAATAAGGGTTTGAGCCTTTTAAGCGGACATTTTAAATGCGTTGACAAAAGTGGACATTTGGTTGGCATAGCTGTCAGTGTTGTTTTACACCTGTAAACCCACCAACCTTTGCGTATCAGCAACCCTTTAAAGGACATTTAAACGATCATTAAAGTGCCGTTAATTGGTACTGATGCCGCCGTGCATTTTGACACACGACGGCTAATTAAAAGGTTATGTTGATAGCCGAGCTGTGGCGTTGGCGAAGTACTCACCATCTAGCTCACACCCAATGAAACGTCGGCCATTTTGTATAGCAGCAATGCCGGTGGTGCCACCTCCCATGAATGGGTCAAGGATAAGGTCGTTTGGTTGGCTGCTCGCATTGATGATATGCTCCATGATTCTCATCGGCTTTTCACAAGGGTGTTTGCCATCGTAGTATTGAACTGGCCCACACTCCCACACATCTGTATACCAGTCTGCCCCGTCAACATTGAAGTAGCGCTTCATTGGATGTTGCCTGTGCTTTAACAAATCGTTCTCCCACGCTTTAAGTTCATCGAGGGACTTGTCAAGTGTAGGGCCAACGAATTGCTGCAGTTGTTGATACCAGTCCTGATTAGGTAAACGCCATTGACTACGACCAAACCAATGGCCAGCCATGGACGTGCCTAACTGTTTGTTGACTGCCGACTGTGTAAGGTTAGCTGAGTGCAGCGCGTCTACTAGGTAATCAATGATGGGTTTACATGCCTGTGCATGAGCTAAGTCTTGCAAGCGTCGTTGATCACCGTTGATATGCGTAGCAAAGATAATGCGCTCTGTTTGAGGGAAGAAACGCCGTAGCGATGCTTTGCATTGACGCTTGAACATACCGGATGTTTTGACCCATATGATGTGGTTATTTATCGCAAAGTGCTTCGCCATCAGGTGTTCTGTTTTAGCCGCTAATTGCGGACTGGCAAATAGATAAATGGAGCCTGTGTCTTTGAGTACGCGTGCACACTCTATAATGACAATTTCAAGCCACTCAAAGAATGCCGCTTCGTTGGGCCACTGCCTATCCCAGTCATTGTCCTTGACTCGAAAGTATGGCGGATCGGTTGCGATAAGGTCGATGGATTTATCGGGTAGACGCTTTAGGACGTTAATGCAGTCTTCGTTGTGTAGTTGAAGGTTTTCCACTTTGAGTTCCTTAATGGGCACTCAGCGGTGCTCTGGCTAGGAACTCTGGGTTCTCGGTATTATTTAATTTAACTTGATCGATGCAATTGCTTGCAACGGGGGCATTTAATTTCGATTAACGCCTGCATTTTGGTGATACGCGCCAGCAGTTTATTACATGCTTGACAGCGTATTTCTATAATTTTCAATGTGAACCATCCTTAAATTTGATAGCATGACTCCGCCGTGATCACGGTGGGGTAGCCTTGGTTCACAGTCCCATGTACTGTGGATGGCTGGTTGGGTGTTACTGCACCTAGCCAGTCGCTGCCTCTTTCCTTCATTTATTCGCTCTGTCACTACATTTTGGCTGTCTCCTCGTTATTACTGGTCGCTTCTGCAGAGGCCTTGTTATTGAATTCTATGGTGGCAAGCCAGCTGGATTCATCTACAGTGTGTTCCACACGAATGATGATGTACGCTTGACCATCTAGCGTCAGTTGGCTGCCTGCAAACACCAATTGACCAGGCATGGTTAGGTTGCCCTCGGCGGTGCCCTGGTTAGCTCGGTTGAGTGCATTTTGGGCAAACAACATGGCTTCTTCATCGGTACTAAACTGCCCTTGCTTGGTGAGTACTGGCTCGCCACTCCCAACACTAATGGTGACGAGTTCATTGCGTTGCGTGCTGTGATAGATTGCTTTACAGCTTTTGTAAAGCGTGGTGTTGGAGTGAGTAATGTCACTGTCGATGCATTGGTTAATATCCACAACCACGTCAGGTGGTGCAACTTCTCGATGCATGAAATACAAGGTGGCGTTCTTGATATTAAAGATACAACCGTGTTCTTTGGCCAGCCGGTTAAGTAGATTTAGGTCGGATTCATCCACTTGATCAATGTTGATCACAGGCTGAGTTACATCGGTTCTCGTTTGCAAGCCGTGGCGCTGGGCAATGGTATTGGCAAGAGTGGCTAATGTGACTTGTTCATAGCGTAGGTGGCGGCGCAAAATGCACTAAATCGAGCTAACCAAAGCACAGCTGAAGGCAATGTAACAATGCCTGGTCAATTAGTATTTGCAGGCAGCCGCCTAAGTCTGGATAACCAAGACTACATCATCACACGTGTAGAACACGCACTGGATGAATCCAGTTGGTTGACCACTATCGAATTCAACAACAAAGCCTCTTCCAGTGCATGAATGTAGTTATGATCAATATTAAAGCGCTGTACAATTTGACAGAAATTAATCAGCCAGTGTAAACTGATTCAGCGTCGACAACATTCGGTGCCAGGGTTAGCGTCCTGCAAAATCCAAAAGGTGTTTAGGGCACCTGCATTCGTTGAGTGCTTTTTTTGTGTTCGTGTTATGGCGGACTGTATAGGAGCACTCCTGAGTGCGCCGGTATTCACCTTTTGGGCCGGTAACGCTAATCTTGTACAGTTCGCCACCCTTTGATTAGCGTCAGAGAGTGCTAGGTTTAGCAATTCATTACCAAAAGGAGGCTATTATGCCGACCCACCACATCCCTCTTGTTCGTTTATCGGACAATCGCTTAGTTACTACATCCAATGCAGTATCTCAGTACTTTTACAAAAAGCACGAGAATATACTCTGTGCTATCGATAACCTAACTTGTTCCGAAGAGTTTGCGCAGAATAATTATGTGTTCTGCCCTAACGTTGGTGGCCAATATCAGGAACCTGTATATGAAATTACTTTTAGTGGCTTTGTGTTTCTTTGCATTGATTTTATTGAGAAAGGTGATGCTGAACGAGTAGAAACATACATAACCGCCTTCAACCAGCTGGAACAGCAATTACATGTCGTTAAGCAGGAATTCCCATCTTCAGATCATGCGTGCTCGTACGTAGTATCGGGCATCGAATATATGTCCTTGCAAGATAAATATATTGCTTTGCTGGAACAACAAAACCTAATGCGTCAGCCCAAAGAGTATCAAAAAACAATTAGACCGCCAGTGCAACCAAGGTCTGATTTGCGTATTCGTGGAAAGCTCAGACCAGAACAAAGAGTTGAGATTGTTAGACTTGCAAAGCAGGGCTATTGTAAAAAAGACATGGCCAAGCACTATGGTGTATCGCGGACTACGATCTATGCAGTAATTAATCGAGTCAATGAAACAGGAGGTGAACTATGAGTTCGGCTACCTTAAGACAAGATAACCAAATAATGGAAAGTTTAATTGCCGGAGATGAACTGGATAAAGTGCGTCGCCGTTTGCACCTTCTATCTGATGCAGTTGTGCATGGGACACAGACATACTAGATATCAGCGATGAAGGCATTCATCAACTTGGAGCCATGCTGTATGAAGATGTACAAACCTTGCAAAAGGTCATTGATGCATTATCCGATGCATAGCCTATAAAGCAAGATTCCCTCCCTTTATGTGCCGTATTTTCCAATGTACGGCACTCAATTTTCTAAACCCTTTAAAGCCAGTTTAAATGTCCTTTTAAGACGAATTAATACCAAATATACAGGGTTTACACCTGTCAATTGATTTGTCATATTTTCCAATTAAAAGTCAACTTTTTCCAACTGCATTTAAAATGTCCGCTTAATTTGCTCTACCCCTTATAGCCAAAGGCTTTCAAGCAAACAAGCAACCTACGCAACCCTGTACTTTTCTAACGCTTATTAACATAATATCAGCGAATTTCGGTACGATAACTAAAGCTATCGGGCCGTCCGCGAGTAGTGCGAAACTCTACCGGTGTGTTATTGCGACTATAGGTAGTACGGTGTAGAACCACCAAAGGGTCGCCCACGGCAACTTGCAATACTTTGGCCGTGGCCTGGTTGGCAGCTTCGGCTGTGAGGGACTCTTCGGAGCGGATAATGGGCAGGTTGAATTGGTCCACAACCACAGCATATAACAAGTCAGGTATATGTACTTCTTCGTTTTCTAAGCCCTGCACTAGGTCGGCAATCCACCAGCATTTTTCTATCAATACTGGCTTGTCATCACGGTAGCCAACACGCTCAATATAAAGCAATTCGGTGCCTGTCGGCACACCAAGACGCTGACAAATTTTTTCCGTACCTTTGCGTAATTCACGAATGGGTGTTTCTTTGTGAATTCTTACGGGGTTACCTGACGGGTTGCCGTAGGAGAAAAATTTAAACAGGCTGTTGTTGAAATCAATGCGCGACATATAGGTGCCTTTGCCTTGATGGCGGTACAGAAGATTCTCGTGGACCAAGTTTTCTATGGCTTTTTTAACAGTGCCGCCACTGACATTGAGTAGGGCTGCTAATTGTGGTTCTGAAGGAATTAAATCCCCTGGCGCTAAACCGCCCTCGTTGATCTTATCACGCAGGTAATTTTCCACTACACGGTATAGCGGGGTGCCAGGCTTTGGCTGATTTGGCCAAACGTTCATAATTAATCCCCAAATTTTTTAGTGCCAGCTTGTCAGTCTAATAAGCTGTGATTTTCTGTAATTTATCAACGTCTTAAAAGTGTTCCATAGGGTAACAGAAATAGTCCTAGTTAAAAATAATGAAATAAATGTCTTGACTCATATATATGAGTTATATTATCTATAATAAGTGTTTGAATCAAGTGATGTATCAATCTAATAAAAATGACGATTTGTTGAGGCCCAATAATGGGTCTTCTACAGCCGGCTAAGAGGGTTCATAAGTGGAGTTTTTTACCTATTTTTCTGAGGTGCTCAGTGTTTCTAATCTGACCATACTGATCTTGGCCACAGGGGCCGGTTTGGTGTTGGGCGCATTACCCGGACTTAGCCCAACCATGGCTGTGGCCTTGCTGATTCCCTTCACGTTTCAAATGGATGCTACCGGCGGCTTGATTTTGTTAGGTGCGGTGTACACGGCAACGGTAGCCGGTGGTGCTATCAGTGGCATCTTGGTTAATATCCCTGGGGCACCTGCTAACATTGCCACTATTCTTGATGGTCACCCTATGGCCAAGCAGGGGCGTGCTGCAGAGGCCTTGCACTATTGTTTTGTTAGCTCCTTTGTAGGTGGCATTATCGGTGTTGTGGTGCTGATATTTTTCACCCCACCACTGGCCGAATTAGCCCTTAAATTTGGCCCTTCTGAAATGTTTTGGATGGCTATAGTAGGTGTAACAGTTATTGGTACCTTGGGCTCAAGTTCGGTTTTAAAGGGCCTCTTGTCCGGTGCCTTGGGACTGTGGGTTTCGACCATAGGCATCAGTCCTATTTTTGGCGAATCACGGTTTGTGTTTAGTGACCATGTTACTGGCGGTGTACATATCGTGGTGGCTTTAATTGGCTTGTTTGCGGTACCTCAGGTTTACCAATTATTGGTGACTAGCCGCGAGCAAGCAGGTGGTGGCCTATTCCATATGGAGCACTCGCCCCTGTGGAAATCCATTACTTATAATCTGACCCGCGTTAAGGCCCTCACCATGGGTACCATCTCTGGTGTCGTGGTGGGTATTATCCCCGGTGCCGGTGGTCAAATTGCCGGCCTTGTGGCATATGATCAGGTGCGTAAGTTCAGCAAAGAACCCGAGGCTTTTGGTAAAGGTTGCCCCGACGGTGTAATCGCTGCCGAATCTGCCAACAATGCCATGGTGGGTCCATCTTTGGTACCGCTACTTACCCTCGGTATTCCCGGTAGTCCAACTGCCGCTGTATTACTAGGTGGATTGTTGATCAACGGCCTGTTTCCTGGCCCAGACTTGTTTACCATCCACGCTAAAGTGACTTGGACCTTTATCGGTTCCTTGTTGATGGCGCAAGTATTCATGGTGATATTTGGTCTGGCTTTAAGCCGTAGCAGTAGCCGCTGGATCATGCAGGTACCGCCCCATTATATGGCCGCCGCCGTCACCATCCTAGCTGTGTTTGGTACTTACAGTATTCAAAATAGCTTCTCCGACGTCTTAGTGATGGCCGTATTAGGTAGCTTGATGTACGTGCTAAACAAGTACGGTTTTAGTGCCGCACCTATGGTGCTAGGTATCATCTTGGGCCCCGTCGCCGAAGACAATTTTTCCATGGGTAATATGATTGCCGAAGTATCCGTTGGCACCTGGGCTTATTTCTTCTCTGGCCCTATAAATCTAGTGTTGATCACGGTCTGTGCTGTGTCCATTGGCTACAGTATTTGGACAGAAATCAAGCAACGCCGCAACGTTGATAAAGCAGATAAGACGGCCAAGCCCGGTAAGCGTGTTGCCGCCTTGGGCGCCATCATTGTGTCTGGCGCTGTGTTTGCTTACATCTGGTTAGCTGGCGATGGGGAGGCTTATGCCTTCCCGCGCTTAATTGGCATCATGATGTTAGCCCTAGCTAGCGTACTGTTTGTTGAAGCTGTGCGTACTTGGGGCCGCAAAAAACTAGGCGCTAGCCTCGTTGAGTGGACCGAAATTTGGCCTGGTTTGGCGATGCTTTTGATTTATTTAGTAGGCCTAAATTACCTAGGTTTCTACCTTAGTTCCTTGTTGCTATTTATCGGCATAACCGGAGTTTATTCAGTAAACCTAGACCAAAAAACACTAGTGCGCATAGGTGGCGTGGCAGCTATCTTTGTGGCCATTATCTACGCACTGTTTAACCAAGCATTGCTCGTGACCACACCAGGGATTTGGTGATCATTGGGCACAGCAGCACGTATTGGGCTAGCGCCACATAAGGTGGTAGCGGCCCTAATTTTAAGAGGTAAGATCGATGATAAATAAAATAAAAACCAAGTTTTTAACAGCCGCCGCAATTGCGTCTATGGCCGTTATGTCGCCACAGGTCGCTTTAGCTGATGACTATCCAAGTGCACCGATTCAGGTAGCGGTAGCCTACGGCCCAGGTGGTGCAACGGATTTTCAGGCCCGTATTGTGACTATGATGGCAGGTAAAGAGCAGTACCTTAATATGCCTATGGTTATCTTTAACAAGCCAGGTGCGGGTGGTCAAAAGGGCTGGAACTGGTATGCCTCTAGTGCATCCCAAGACGGCCATCAGTTGGCAGCTTATAACGTACCTCACTTTATCGCGCAATCGTTAAAGTTTGAAACCAGTTATAACTCCGGCAACCTAGAACCAATCGCCAACTGGGGTGCAGACCCTGCGGTATTGATTGTGCCTGCGGATAGCCCATTCAACACCGCCAATGACCTAGTAGATTGGGCCAAAGCAAACCCTGGCAAGCTAACTGTAGCGGGTGCTGGTTTGTATGTTGGTCACCACATTGCAGCCTTACAATTGGATAAGGCAACCGGTGTGAGCACCAAATATATTCCTGCAGGTGGTGGTGTTAAGGCAATGAAGATGGTGTTGGGTAGCCAGGTAATGGCAGGCTTCAACAACCTTTCTGATGCTTTCCGTCAAGGTAGCAAGATCAAGATTTTGGCGGTAGCGGATAATCAGCGTGAAGCGTCTTTCCTACCAGACGTGCCTACCTTTAAGGAGCAGGGTATTGATATCGACGATTCCAGTGTTAACTTCCGTGGCATCATGGCGCGTGAAGGTACACCACCTGAAGTTGTTGAGTTTTTGGCCGAACGTGTGCACTTGATGTTCCAAGATGCCAAGGTTGCCAAGAAGATGAAGGCCGGTGGTTCACCAATGCGCATTATGACTCGAGACGAAGTCAAGGCAATGTGGGTTGAGCGTCAAGCATACCTAGAAGAGCTTTTGGCTGACCTATAGTAAGTAAACCCAAGTTCCTAGCGGATCTTTAGGGGGCGAAGGCTGTTGATAGTCGGCCCTAGCCCCCTGTTTTTTATTCTCAATGGAGTGATACATGTCTGATGACAATGCAGCTGCAGTGGTAGCCACCTTAGTAAAGCGGGCGCGAACAGCTCAGGCACATATTAACGCTTACAGCCAGCAACAAGTTGACCAGTTGGTAACAGCTGTGGGTTGGGTGGTAATGGATACAGACATCAACCGCCAATTATGCGAACTTGCCGTACAAGAGACTGGCCTAGGCAATGTCGCTGATAAAATGACCAAGAATAGGCGCAAGACACTGGGTTTGATGCGTGATATTCGCGCTGCTAAAACCGTCGGTGTAATTAGTGATGATGACGCTACTGGAATCACGGAAATTGCTCGACCAGTTGGTGTCGTGGGGTCTATCGTGCCCTCGACTAACCCTATAGCAACGCCTATAAACAATATTATTAATGCCCTCAAATGTGCCAATGCGATTATTCTGGCACCGTCTCCAAAAGGGCAGCCTTCTTGTCAGCGTGTGTTGGACTTAATACATGCTGAATTGGACCTCATTGGTGCCCCTAAAGACCTAGTGCAAATGTTACCCGCGCCGGTTTCTAAAGCCTTGAGCTTGGAAATGTTGGCGCAAGTAGATTTGGTGGTAGCCACGGGTTCCCAAAACAACGTGCGTGCGGCTTACACGAGTGGCACGCCTGCCTACGGTGTGGGTGCAGGCAACGTCACCAGCATTGTTGATGAAACGGCTAATATAGATAGTGCCGCGGCTAAAATCATTGCTTCTAAAACTTTTGATAACGCCACTAGCTGTTCTTCTGAAAACAGTTTGATTGTTACTGAGGCAACTTACGACGCGGTAATAGCCAGTTTAACCGAACATGGTGCATGCCTGCTTGATGCCCAAGAACAAGTGCAGTTGCAAGCTACGCATTGGCAGCAGGGTAAGCTGAACCCCGCAGTATTGGCCAAGCCCGTTGCCGACGTTTGTGCGGCTGTGGGCTTGGAGCGAGCTGCAGCCAAGGCCGCCAAAATACTTTTGGTACAAGAGAGCGGCTGGGGCAAAGAACACCCCTTCTCTGGTGAGAAAATGTCCTTGGTGCTGACCGTATACCGTGCCCAAGACTTTGCAGATGCCAAACGTATTGCGGCAGGTATTTTAAGCTACCAGGGTGCAGGCCACTCTTTAAGCCTGCACACTACCGACCTGCAACGTGCGCAGGTGTTAGGCCATGAAATGCCTGTGTGCCGCATTATTGTTAACCAGGCCCACTGTTATGCTACCGGTGGTAGCTTTGACAACAGCCTGCCGTTTTCTTTGTCCATGGGTTGCGGTACTTGGGGTGGCAATATAACCGACCAGAATGTGCATTACCGTCAATACATGAACATTACTAGAGTCGTGAGAACCATTCCGGCACAAGAAGTCACCATAGAAGATATATTTGGAGATTACCAACGGGAGTTCCACTAATGAGTCCGAACTACACTCCTGTGGCAGACACGGTAAGAGGTGTACTGGATCATTATGCTGTAACCCAGCCTAGTGTGCAGTTTGCCTATTTTCCGGAAACCCAACAAAGCCTAAGCTACGCGGCAATACGGCAAGAGATACACAACCAAATTAGCGTGTTTCAAGACCATGGTTTGCAGCCTGGCGATACGGTTTCCTTTATGATGTGCAACGGTCGTACAACGCTGGTGCTGTTTTTGGCGGCTATTTATGGTGGTTACATCATATCGCCATTGAACCCAGCAGCAGGAGACGAGCAGCTGACCTATGTCATAGGTCATTCTGATACTAAATTGGTGTTTGTTTCCGCCGAGTTTTCCGAGCAGGTTGACAGCATCGTTAACCAATTAGCTAGTGGTATTCAAGTTCATCAGGTAGACGTCGATACTGGTTGCCCTGAAGGTCTAGATAGCACTCCCTCATTGGCTGCCGTGAGTGCGGAACAAGATGGCATGCTTATGTATACCTCTGGTACCACGGGCCGGCCAAAAGGCGTGGTGCTCACCCACAAAAATTTGTTAGCCGGAGGTATGAATCCGGCTGTGTCCCATGAGTTAACCAACACAGACCGTGGCATGTGCGTATTACCTCTGTGTCATATCAATGCCCAGTGTGTCACAGTAATGGCTCCTTTGGTGTCAGGTAGTGGTGTGGTCATGCCCAACAGTTTTCGTACCAGCTTGTTCTGGCAGCAGGTGGTTGCTAGTGAATGTACCTGGTTTAGCGTGGTACCTACTATTATTTCGTACCTCATGCATCAGTCAGAAAATCTAGACCTAAGCGCGTTGAAAGGTCAGTTAACGGGTGTAAAATTTGGTCGCTCAGCGTCTGCAGCACTACCACCGGCACTGCATGCTGGCTTTGAAGAAAAGTTTGGTATTCCCATAGTCGAAACCATGGGCATGACAGAAACTTCTGCCCAGATGCTGTCCAATCCCATGCCGCCCAAGGCCAATAAATACGGTTCACCAGGTGTTGCCTTTGGCACCCAAGTAAAAGTGGTCAACGATCAGGTACAAGAATTACCACGAGGTCAAGAAGGCGAGTTGATGGTAAAGGGCGACAGCGTCATGCGTTGTTATTACAAAAATCCCCAAGCAACGGCTAAGGAACTAACCAATGATGGATGGTTGCACACTGGCGACTTAGCACGCATGGATGCAGATGGATTTGTCTTTATTACCGGCCGTATTAAAGAACTCATAATCAAAGGTGGCGAAAATATAGCACCGCGAGAAATAGACGATGTCCTGTACACTCACCCTTGCGTAAAAGAAGCCGCTGCCGTTGGCGTTCCGCACGCTGACCTGGGTCAAGATGTGGTGGCCTGTGTGGTGCTTGGTAGTGGTGAACCTCTAGACGAAGCCAAGCTAAAAGATTTTTGCTTACCTAAGCTAGGCAGGGTGAAAATGCCAACCCGCATTTACTTTATGGATGACCTACCTAAAGGCCCATCGGGAAAGGTGCAGCGTCTAAAACTAGTGGATATGTTGCACAACGCATAAACTTGGCCCTCAGTTTGGTTTGGCTCTGCCATTGTGACGGTACACCCCCGTTATTGCGAACCTACACCCCCGTTCATTGCGAGCCACACCACCCCCGTCATTGCGAACGGAGTGAAGCAATCTTTGCCAGAATTGCACTTCGCCTGATGGAGGTTGCTTCGTCGCTACGCTGAGCCTGCCCCGCGAGCGGAGCGAGTGCTTTGGGTACCTCGCAATGACTGTAGTTTCTTTCCCGTCATTGCGAACGCAGTGAAGCAACCTCTTCCAGCATTGCACTACGCTTGTTGGAGGTTGCTTCGTCGCTTCGCTGAGCCTGCCCCGCGAGCGGAGCGAGTGCTTTGGGTACCTCGCAATGACGGTGGTTTTTATCCTGTCATTGCGAACGCAGTGAAGCAACCTCTTCCAGCATTGCACTTCGCTTGTTGGAGGTTGCTTCGTCGTTTCTCCTCGCAATGACGTTAAAGTTATCCTTAGCATGCCCCATGAGCGCAGCGAGTGCTTTGGGTACCTCGCAATGACGCAGACAAGGACGTTGCCTGGTGGGGTTATAGCAGAGGAGTGTAGGTGCTTTGCCTTGCGGAGACGTTACCATTGCGCTTTACCAATGGTGTCCATTGATCTTCATTTAGAGCACTGATATGCCGCTTGATACTGGGGCTCAACTTGGCACGAATGGCATAGTCGATACCTTGCTGATCGCAATACTGGATGATGTTCGTTTGGTAACCTGCGGCATCAATGCGTAAGGCACCTACATTGCAGCCAAAAGGCAGGGCCTTTTGGCACTGTTGGATGAATTCCAAATTCTGTTTAGCTGGGGCAGCGTTACCTTGCCTAAAATCACAGGCCACGACCTGACCTGTTTCTGCTATATGCCCCACCATGGGCATATAGCCTTTGTTCTTGTTGTAAGTCCACTGAGCATCGGCCTTGTTAGCGACAATTTCCGTGGCGTCGATATCAAGAGTAATGGTTTTACGGTGGTGTAAGGCGGCTTGCAATACCGCCTTATTAACGGCTTCCATCGCTACCGTGGATTCGTTGGTAAGCCCCTGTCTTCGTAGCCACGCACCGATAGAAACGGCTTGCGGCACTGTATCTAAACCTAAGATGCTTCTGAGGGCAAAATCTTCATTGAGATGCCTGACTTCATCCAAATGAAAACTGCCTTCATGCTGCATGAGTATCAAGGTCTGGAGGTACACAGACGGTGCGAATCCACGGTTACTTTTGGGTGCAGGAAAGTGCTGATCAATGCATTGAGCCAACTGCATGGACTGCATTAGCTCGGCAATGGCTAACAATCCACCCCGTGAGGTCAATTGATCGTTTGTTGTGGCGAGATTATAGGGTAGAATGTTCATAAGCCTTGTCTGTATCACCCATTGGGTGTTGGTGTGTTTAGTCGCAAACCATTATACAGCCAAGGCTTCCTGCGTTTTAGCTTTTTCTAAATACGGATTCGGGTTATACGTTTCTGGAAAATCAGCCTGCGCAGCAATACCCGCGGCAAGCTGCTCATCCATGTCTTGCCCCCACTGCTCGCTATGCACCAACTCATCTAAGGTCATACGTTGGCGCCAGCCTTTGCTGGCTAGCTCTGGTTGCGCACGAAAGTGGTCCACATAGCCGATACAAAGGTAAGCAATCGGTACGATTTGTTCAGGAATACCCAAAGCCTGCTTTAAATCATCGGTGTCTATAATGCTTACCCAGCCTACTCCCAAGCCTTCGGCACGGGCGGCAAGCCATAGGTTTTGCACGCCACATACGGTGCTATACAAATCCATTTCTGGCATATGAGTACGGCCCAATACTACCTTGCCGCTGCGCTCGCGATCACAGGTAATACACAGGTTTATGGGGGCATCAATGATACCAGCCAGCTTCAGTTTCTTGTATTTGGCCTGGCGCTCGTCAACAAACTGTTGCGCCGCTTCCGCATTGGCCTTTTCAAATGCCGCGTGTACTGTCTGCTTTACCGCTGCACTTTTAATCACGGTAAAGTCCCAAGGCTGCATAAAACCAACAGACGGTGCGTGGTGGGCGGCATACAAAATACGCGCTAGTACCTCATCGGGTACGGGGGTGGGCAAAAACTCACTGCGCACATCACGGCGGTTAAATACCGTGCGATAAAAGCCATCGCGATCATTGCTGCTTAGGTAATGCTGGCTTTGTGCTATATCATCTTGTTCCATTATATTCCCCTTGGTGGAACAGTAAACAAACGCCTGACCAAGCATTTGCGATAAGGTTGCAGGCCGGTCTTCTGACTCGGTTTCATCCCCACTTAACGCCTTCCCAATTCGCTAGCAAATCAGTGGCATAGAGCTAAGTAAGTCTGCCTTACAGTGTTGGGCACGCGGTGGTTTTGCACCACCTTCCCGATTATCTAGAACACCCGTACGTGGGGCCTAGCACCTGCAACAAATAAGTACCTGCATGGTGCCTTTTGCATGTTGCAAAAGCAAGGCTTAATGTTAGCCAAAAGGGTACTTGTGTTGCTGCATTCATGGAAATTTAATGGAGATCTGTGCCTTGCTAGGTGCTGGCTATTTGCCACCTCAACAGGCTGTGCTACGGTTAGCTCACAGTAGACATCAGAATATATATCAGATGCTTGGATGCCCCCCAATCCATATTGGGCACTGTACTCTGTAGTTTCGTAGTAAGAAGGTGGGTTTGTAACAACAGGAGATGACCCCCCTCCAGCGCTACAGCCAGTTAAGATTATTGAAACCAGAATAGTTAAATATACGGCCTTCATGCGTCTTTGTTTTGGATGATAAATTAAAACCTACATTAGCACATCTGTGAAGGTGATTATTGATATGGGAATCAACTAATTCTATTGCCATGCTAGCTTCTGGGACATGATAGAAAAGAAGCTGCGAGCTAACACTAGCGGCTTGTTCTGAAAGCAAAGATGGTGCCCGGAGCCGCACTCATATTGAGACGATTAGGCATTGATTTATATGAATTTTATTTTTATATAACTTACTTATACCCCCAAATATACCCCCACTCCAAAAAAATATCTTATAAATGATTTATCTTATAAATTATTTATCTTCTGAAGGATTGAAAATCGCAGGCATAAAAAAGACCCCGAAGGGCCTTTCTTAACTACTTATTTGGTTGCGCAAGGTTTTAGGCGGCTTCTTTGAGCTGCTCATGGGACTGATCTTCTAGAGAAGAGATGGCTTGATCCCAAGCTTCATTTAACTGATCCAAGGCTTCCGATAACTGCTCAAGAAGCTGGATTGTTTCCATTTTAGTTTTCATAATACTTTCTCCCGACAAATACACTAGTAAGTGCATCGTTAAACTAATACACCCAGCCGACTTAAATGTCAACTTGTGGGTGGTAGAAAAGATTCGTTATCTAGCTTAGATACCGCTAGTGCAAACGCCTCTTCATCTTCGTTTTCAATAGCCTGTACAATCATCTTTATGTGAAGGATGTACTGCTTAATGTTATCAACCTTCATACCATCTTCGTTAGGTAAATGAGGGCTGTTGCTTAGTGCTTCAAGGACTGGAAGCACTACTACCGTTAATAGATCATGTACTTTATGTATGTCTGGGTCTGGTATGTGCATAAGCCCAAACCCATATATTTTAGAGTGGCTCACAACCTTTGAACAAAAGGAAACTGTTTTCTCCCAAACAATATCTACCAGTTCCTTGATTTGGGCTGTTTCATCCATTATCGACCACTCCTTCGGTTCCTTTAATCCGGATGTGGATACTAGCAAATATAAGTTAAGTTAAGTTAACTACACCTGAGATTGTAAAGATAGTATAAAGTCGCCCATTTGTCGCTAATACTCAATATCTCTCCCTATAGCTATAACCTCGCCGATCCTGTTCAGCTAGAAGCTAGGTGCTGATTCACCACGGCCCCACCAATAATCCTGTCCATATTGCTTCTTAAGCTTGTTCTCGTATCGGGCCCAATTGCGGTCTGCTTTAGGGTCAGCCACGCGCTGTAATTCATCCCATATCAAGCGCTCGGTCACTAATCGGGTGTACCAAAATGAATTGCAAGGGCGGCGGTGGCAAGATGACTCTTGCATCAACCTCCCGGCGCGCGCAAATAAGCAAAAAACTCCAACAGATACGAACCCAAGTGGATGATTTGCCCATAGTCGCTGGAAAATACCAGTTGTTAATCAAAGGTAAGGAGAATTTTGAAAAGGTGTGGGCTTGGGCCACCACTGGTGATAGAACAGGTGCGAAAGACTGGCTGCCAGCCATAGACCAAACAGAGACATGGAACCCAGACCACAAACCGGACGGTCTTTGGTATGGTGAATTTTTACATCGAACACAATACCGAAGGCAGCGGCAGTGGGAAAAGACCCCGGGGTGGTGGGAAAGTTTGTGTGATACTTATGATGGGACGATTGAGAACCAAAACAATGCCGGTTATTCGACCGGTGGCGAGTGGGCCGATCACGCTCTTTCTACGCAAGAGCAGCTTGGCTCCCCGTACAATGCACCTAACGACCCATGCTATTACGGGCTTGATGAATACCCTGAACTTGGTGCAGAAATCGAATATACTTGATGTTAAGACCTAACTTAGTCACTGAGACTGGAGCGCTAAATGGAGCTTGGAATAATCTACGTCTTATCTAACCCAGCTATGCCGGGGCTCGTAAAGATTGGAAAGACAGCAAGGGGCAGCGTCAACATACGCCTAGGGGAATTATATTCAACCGGTGTACCTGTACCTTTTGAATGCGAATTTGCTGGGCGAATTGCCGACGAATCAAAGGTGGAAAGAGCGTTTCATCTTGCTTTCGGCCCATACCGAATAAACCCAAAGCGTGAATTTTTCCAAATTGAGCCTGAGCAAGCAATTGCCTTGCTGGAGCTGATGGTTTCTGAAGACGTAACGCCACAGGTAGCAAAGGAAGCTGACGAAGTTGACGTCGAATCCAAGCCCGCCGCAAACAAGCTTAAGAAACAAAGGCCAAAGCAAAACTTTGTCGAAATGGGTTTGGATATTGGTGCTGAAATACACTTCATTCCTTTCGAAGCTGTTTGTTCGATTGAATCTGAATCTAAAGTACGTTACGAAGATCAAGTTATGTCTTTAACCGCACTTACCAAACAACTTCTCCAGTCCGATCGGCCAGTGCGTCCCGCTCCTCATTGGACATATATGGGCCGCAAACTGAGCGCAATTTACGACGAAACCTACAGCTTAAAATAAGTAATCCAGGGAATTTAGAGGCGCAAGTTCGTTATCACACCGGGTAAGGCTTTTAAGCCCAAGAACCATTCGTTCCCTTATCCTGAAAATTGAACTTACGTAAGTATGCTGGTAGGTTATATACATTAGACTGCCAGCTCACGGCCCATGTCAAAAACGTTTTGGGCCTCAGTGGTTCAACAACCCTAAGCTCCTCCACTCAAGGAAAGAGAAACGTGTTAAACCAACTTTTTGATAGCAAAGCCATTACAAGTGCAATAATGCCCTCTGATGTACATAGGTGGGATTTGTGGAGTAAACCGTCCGAAATTGAAGATAGGACTAGATTGCTAGCAAGCGCCATTAAAGAAAAAAACTATTCGATATCTCCCTTTACAGTAAAAACTCATCGCGGAAAAAAAACCTATCAAGCCTCGTGCATAGAAGATGTGTTGACCATTCGAATTTTAGATCGGTATATCAGGAGAATTTACAAAGTAAAACAAGCTGACAGAAGTTCAATAATTCGGCAAACACGAATTATGTTGGAGGATAGTGGTGACTACACAATCATGAGGCTCGATATTGCTAAATGCTACGAATCAATGAACTTTGAATCAATTGCCGAGAAACTAAGACAAAACATGATCCTCGCACCCAATTGTTTAAAACTCCTTTACTCAATCCTTAATCACTGTAAATCAATAGGTGTGTCAGGTCTGCCTCGAGGGCTAGCAATATCACCAACATTAGCCGAACTGTATTTGGAAATATTGGATAAAAAACTATCAAGGTGCCGTGGTGTTATTTATACATCCAGATATGTCGACGATGTTCTTTTAATCGTAGATAGCGATAGCAAGTCGGATATTAATTTTACTATAAAAAATGAGTTACAAAATCTTGGTTTACTTCCTAACACCAATCCAAATAAAACTTACATCGGGCCTACCCAAAGCACAGATTTCACATACCTTGGTTATCATTTCAGGGTACATCACGCCAAAGAAATGAACGAAGTGAAGTTGACAATTTCAAACGAGAAAATCTCAAAAATTAAAACGAAAATAGTAAAATGCCTTATAGTGATACGCACCCGGTTTAATAGACACTCCAATTGGTTACAATGTAACGCAATAGGAGGCCAACAATGGCAGGCGAACGCTACACTCAAGAGTTTAAAATTGCTGCAGTTCAGCAAATCACC
>JAQRMV010000037.1 GCA_028598985.1 Gammaproteobacteria bacterium | reverse complement strand
TTCATAAAATGCTTTGCTATTAGTGCCTGTTTCATGGTATAAATTGCGCGCCCAAATTTTAACTAGTCTGTTTTAATCAATGGATTAGTGGATTTGGAGCTTAAACTATAACGTCACACATAAACCGGCACATGGTTCTGGGTGTTGGCAGCCTGCTTTAAGGTTGTTGATCGAGCTATGGTTCTCGCTTTTCTTTTTTATAAAAGTAGGCAGGACGAGGGTTTATGGAGGCCTAACCCGTACAAAGGAAATTAAAATGACTAAAGTAAGTATGCGCGACCTGCTTAAAGCTGGCGCCCACTTCGGCCACCAAACTCGTTACTGGAACCCAAAAATGGGCCAGTACATCTTTGGCGCTCGTAATAAAATTCATATCATCAACCTTGACCAAACTTTACCCGCTTTGAACGAAGCTCTAGGTATTGTTGAAAACATGGCTTCTAACAAGAACAAGGTATTGTTCGTTGGTACTAAGCGTGCGGCAGGTAAGTTGATTAAAGAGCATGCTAGCCGTGTTGGCATGCCTTATGTCAACCATCGTTGGTTGGGCGGCATGTTGACTAACTACAAGACTATTCGTCAGTCTATCAACCGCTTCCGTACGTTGGAAACTCAGTTCAACGATGGCACTTTTGAGCAGCTCACTAAAAAAGAAGCGTTGATGCGTCAACGTGAAATGGAAAAGCTTGAGCGCGCTATTGGCGGAATCAAGGACATGGGCGGTCTTCCTGACGCACTGTTCGTAGTAGACGTTGAGCATGAGCGCATTGCTATCAACGAAGCCAATAAGCTAGGCATCCCTGTTATCGGTATTGTTGATACTAACAGCAACCCAGACGGCATCGATTACGTAATTCCTGCTAACGATGACGCTTTACGCGCTATCGAAATCTACGTTTCTTCTATGGCCGATGCTTGTGCGTCTGGCAAAGACGACGGTAGCGCTGCTGCAGGCGAATTTGTAGAAGTAGAAGTTGCTGCTGAAGAAGCACCTGCTGCTGCCGCTGAGTAAGTCTAAACCTCTGGTTTAGCGAAGCGATAATACTAAAGGGAGCTTGGCTCCCTTTTTTTTAACAACGCCCGTTGAGCGTTGAGAACCCAATTTGAGGATTTTCTAATGGCTGCAATTTCTGCATCTATGGTTAAAGAATTGCGTGAGCGTACTAGCTTGGGCATGATGGATTGTAAAAAAGCACTTGTTGCTGCTGACGGTAATATTGAGCAGGCAATTGAAGATTTACGTAAGTCTAGTGGTATGAAAGCTGCTAAGAAGGCAGGCCGTACTGCTGCTGAAGGTGTAGTTTGTGCTAAGGTTGCTGCCGATGGTTCTTTTGGTGTATTGGTTGAAGTGAACTCGGAAACTGATTTTGCTGCACGTGATGAGGGCTTCTTAGCTTTTGTTACTAAGGTAACTGAAGCTGCATTCGCTGCTAAACAAGACGACATGGCAGCTCTGATGACTGGCGAATTAACTGAGGCTCGTGAAGCGCTTGTGCAGAAGATTGGCGAAAACATTACTCCTCGTCGCATTGTTATGCTTGAAGCAACAAACGTTGCTGCCTATGTACACAGCAACAACAAGATTGGTACTTTAATTGCACTGACGGCTGGTGACAGCGAACTGGCAAAAGACATTGCCATGCATGTCACCGCGGTTAACCCTCGTGTTATCAGCCGTGATGATATGAGCGCTGCAGAGGTGGAAAGCGAAAAGAGTATTATCAAGGCTCAACCAGATATGGCTGGTAAACCCGATGCCATCGTAGATAAGATGATGACAGGCCGAATTAATAAGTTCTTGGCTGAAAATAGTCTTACAGAACAGCCATTCGTTAAGAATCCAGATCAAAAAATCGGCGATTTGCTGACAGCGGTTGGTGCCTCTGTTACTGCCTTTAATCGTTTAGAAGTAGGCGAAGGCATCGAAGTAGAAGAAGTGGATTTTGCTGCAGAAGTAGCACAGCAGCTAAAGGGTTAAGCCTTATTAGCTAGCATGAAGCGCCGTCATGGTGGATGAGTCCACCATGACGGCGCTTTTTTTTGACCCAAGCTAAGCGCATAACTTGCCCTTGAGCTGTTAATACGTCACTATCTTATTGTTTTATCAGCGCTATATTTCCATAATAGCGAAATGCAAGCTGAATACTAAATTTTTGGAGAAAGTAAATGCCAATTTCGGATAAGCGCCAGCCTCGCTATAAGCGAATTTTGCTTAAGCTCAGCGGTGAAGCGTTGATGGGTAGCGAAAATTTTGGTATTGACCCTAAGGTATTAGATCGTATGGCCTTAGAGATTGGTCAGCTAGTCGGTATTGGCGTACAGGTTGGCCTAGTGATCGGCGGCGGCAATTTGTTCCGCGGTGCGGCTCTTAGTGAAGCAGGTATGGATCGTGTCACTGGTGACCACATGGGCATGTTAGCTACGGTAATGAATGCCTTGGCTATGCGTGATGCTTTAGAGCGCTCTAATATTACTACGCGTGTAATGTCTGCAATCCCCATGAGCGGTGTGGTGGACCATTACGACCGTCGTAATGCCATGTTGTATTTATCCCAAGGTAACGTGGTTGTTTTTTCTGCGGGTACCGGCAACCCATTCTTTACAACAGACTCAGCAGCCTCATTACGGGGCATAGAAATTGAAGCCGACCTAGTGCTTAAAGCCACTAAGGTTGATGGTGTTTATGACTCGGATCCCGTTAAAAATCCAAAAGCAGTGAAGTATGAATATATTACCTTTAACGAAGCAATTGAAAAGCAGCTTGGCGTAATGGACTTAACGGCCATGTGTTTATGTCGAGACCACCACATGCCTGTGCGTGTATTTAATATGAATAATCCAGGAGCTTTGGTTAATTTAGTGGTTGGCGGCCACGAAGGCACCTTGGTAAATGTGACAGCGCCCGAGGACGGAGAATAAAATGATTAATGAAATTCAAAAAGATGCTGATGCGCGTATGGACAAGAGTATTGCAGCGCTTAGTGAAGCGTTTAAACGCATTCGTACCGGCCGAGCGCACCCAAGTATTTTAGATTCGGTGATGGTGTCTTATTACGGCAGCGACACACCGCTTAACCAATTGGCTAATATTTCAGTAGAAGATGGCCGTTGTCTGGCGGTTTCTCCGTGGGAAAAGCCTATGGTTCCAGAAATTGAAAAAGCCATTATGAAGGCAAATTTGGGTCTTAACCCTTCCACCTCGGGTGATTTAATCCGTGTGCCCATGCCGGCACTCACTGAAGAGACTCGCAAAAGCTTTATTCGTGGAGCCCGTGAAGAGGCGGAAAAGGCGCGAGTCTCTATTCGCAGTATTCGTCGCGACGCCAATGATGATGTTAAAGAGCTTTTGAAAGATAAAGATATCTCAGAAGACGACGCTCATCGTGGTGAAGATCTAATACAAAAAGTAACGGATGCCCATGTAGCCACTATTGAAGCTGCTTTAAGTGCTAAAGAAAAGGATTTGATGGAGGTTTAACCTGCATCATTATTGTTGACTAGGCCCACATTAAGGATGAATGCATGACCGACCCGCGCCAAGCCATTCTAGCTCGTAAGCTTGAGGCCCTGCCTGAGCATATCGCTATTATCATGGACGGTAATAATCGTTGGGCCAAAAGCCAAAATCTTTCGGGTGTTGCGGGTCATAAGGCTGGAGTTGACGCGGTACGTGCTGTAATTGAAACTGCAGTACATTATAAAATTCCAGCTTTAACTTTATTTGCTTTTAGTAGTGAAAATTGGCGCCGGCCGCCGTTTGAAGTTAAAGCCTTGATGGACTTGTTTGTGTTTGTATTAAAACGTGAAGTGAACAAGTTGCACGACAATAATATTCGATTGCGGATTATTGGTAATGCAGCGGGTTTGAGTCCTGAGCTGCAAAAACTCATTACAGCTGCGCAAGATAAAACCAAAGCTAATACGGGTTTGCAGCTAAATATTGCTGCCAACTATGGGGGGCGATGGGATATTGTTGAAGCAGCCAAAAAAGTAGCTACAGAATTGCAAAAGAGTGGCAAATCTCCAGACACCGTTACCGAAGATGATTTTGGCAAGCAGATGTGTTTAGGGGATTTGCCGGCGGTTGATTTGTGTATTCGAACCAGCGGCGAACAACGCATTAGCAATTTTTTATTATGGCAAATGGCATATGCGGAATTTGTATTTGTAGACGCCCTTTGGCCAGAATTTAAACACCAAAAAATGGTGGATACGTTAGTTCAATTTGGTCAAAGACAAAGGAGATTTGGTCAAACTGGTGCGCAATTAATAGAACAAGAATCAAACGCATAACCACGGAGTGGTTGCCTCTTTGATGCAATGTAAAATAATAATATGTTGAAATCTAGAATTGTTACGGCCTTAGTGATTGCACCACTGACCCTAGCGGCGGTATTTTTTCTGCCACAGCAAGCATTTGCTTTGTTTGTCGCCCTAATTGTACTAATGGGGGCTTGGGAATGGACAGCAATGATGCGTTTAGTAAGCCGTAGTCAGCGCACGGTTTATGTGTTGCTTGTATTGTTTATTATCGTAGTTGCCCAAAAATTACTACCCTATTACGAACAAACTATTTTCGCCGTGGCGACAGCATGGTGGGTGCTAGCGACCGCGTTGGTGGTGGTTTATCCACGTGCTTGTACAGTGTGGAGCGTGCGGGGTATTAAGGGCCTTATCGGGTGTTTAGTGCTTGTGCCCACGTGGGCAGCTATGGTCTATATTCGAGACTTAGAGCAGGGCCCATGGCTAATTGTCTACATGTTTTTGATGGTGTGGGGCGCAGACACAGGGGCTTATTTTGCAGGCAAACGTTTTGGTAAGCGTAAGTTGATGCCTAGGGTGAGTCCTGCTAAATCATGGGCTGGCATAGGTGGCGCTACGATTACTGTGCTGTTGGTTTCAGCGCTGACAAAACCATACCTCCACTTTGCCCAAGAACTTTCCTTAACGATGTACATTTTGGCCTTGGTGTTGTTATTTTTCTCGGTGATCGGGGATTTAACCGAAAGTATGGTTAAGCGTCAGTGTGGAATTAAAGACAGTGGCTCAATTTTGCCAGGCCACGGTGGCATTATGGATCGTATTGATAGTCTAACGGCCGCTGCGCCTGTGTTTGCCTTCTGTCTAATTTTGCTCAACCCATAAGAGTTTAATGGCGTTATGCTCATCACCTTATTAACCACCTTGTTTGCTTTAGCGGTATTAGTGACTGTGCATGAAGCAGGACACTATATTGTAGCGCGCTGGTGTGGTGTAAAAGTAATGCGGTTTTCTGTTGGTTTCGGTAGGCCTGTGTTCCGTCATTTAGGCAACAATGGCACCGAGTACGTGTTTGCATGGATCCCTTTAGGTGGCTATGTGAAGATGTTAGATTCTCGTAACGACGAGATTTCTTCAGTTGATCTGTGTTGCGCTTTTGATCATAAATCTCCTTGGCAACGCATTGCTATTGTTGCCGCTGGGCCCCTAGTGAATTTGTTATTTGCAGGGTTATTATATGGCATTGTCTACCTTTCAGGCACACCCCAGCTAATACCGGTGGCAGTGGCTGCAAATAACAGTGTTTCTGGGTTTGAAACGCCGCAGCAGATTGTGGCTGTTGATGGTAATATGACGCCCACTTGGGAAGCTGTGAATATCGCCCTCACCAAACGCATGGGCGAAACATCCAGTATTGCAATCACCACTCACCCCTTGGATCAGAGCCTTCTGCAAGCTCAAGCGATGACACCAAACCCGTTAGATGCACTGCCCTTGGTCGGTGGCGAAGAGCAACACGATTTCCCAGTGCATCAGTGGATGTCGGATGCAGTTGAGTTTAGCCCCCTATCTCAATTGGGCCTGAAACCATGGCGGCCCAATGTTCCTATAACCTTAGATTATGTGACCCCCCAAGGGGCTGCAGAACTGGCGGGCCTTACTGTTGGAGATACCATAGTGGCTGTTGATCAGCTGCCGATGTTAGGCTATAACGAATTTGTTGGTTATATTCAAACTCACCCTAACGCGGCCATTAAGGTAACCCTAGAACGTGGCTCACGGGTGTTAGATATTCCTGTGCAGTTAGGTAGTTATACTAATGAAAAAGGAGCCCCTACGGGCCTGATTGGGGTAGGAGTTGCCGCTATTTCGTGGCCATACTCCATGCAGTTTATGCAACAACTTGGCTTTTTAGACAGCTTTTTAGCAGGTGGTGCTAAGGCTATTGAGATGGCCAGGCTAACTTTGAGCTTTCTGGGTCAAATGGTGCAAGGCCTAGTATCAGTTGAGCATCTTAGTGGTCCAATAAGCATTGCCAAAATTGCCGGTGCTTCTGCTGAATCTGGTTTAATTACCTACATTAGCTTTATGGCATATTTAAGTGTGAGCTTGGGGGTATTAAATCTACTACCCGTTCCTATGCTGGATGGCGGGCATTTGTTATATTACCTCATAGAAGTTGTTACTGGGCGTAAAGTGCCCGATCGTATCCAGGCCATAGGTTTACGTATTGGCATGGCGTTGGTGTTTAGCATCATGATTATCGCTGTGGCTAATGACCTGATGCGTCTTTAATCCTTTTTTAGGTTAGTAAAATATGAAACGAATTATTCTGGGTGTCTTGTTAAGTTGCACCATGGCTGTGTCTCACATTGCCACTGCGGCGGGTTTTACAATTGAAGACATTCATATAGAAGGTTTGCAACGTTTAACCTCAAGTCAGGCCTTTGCTGAACTGCCACTGCAGGTGGGAGATCAAGCAGATGAGCGCAGTTTAGCTTTCGCTACTCGTAGCATGTTTAAGAGTGGTTATTTTGAAGATATTCATCTAGAGCATGACGGAAACCTTCTTTTGGTTGTAGTGCAAGAGCGGCCAGCCATCGGTTTTATTGGTCTAGAAGGCAATAAAATTCTTAAGACAGAGCAGCTTCGCGCAGCTCTAGAAGCGGCAGGTTTAAAAGAAGGTGAAATCTTTAAACGCGCTACACTAGCTCAAATTGAGCTGGAGTTAGAGCGCCAATATAATCGCCAAGGCCGCTACGCCGTTTTAGTGGAGTCGACTGTAGAGGAATTGGGCGAAAATCGAATTTCTATTGATGTAAAAATAAATGAAGGCGTCACATCGTCTATCAGTCATATTAATATCATTGGTAATGACAGTTTTTCCGATGAAGACCTTGTGGATTTAATGAGTTTGCAAATGCCAGGGTTTTGGACGCTCTTTACCAAAGACGATCAGTATTCAAGGGAAAAACTTACCGCAGATTTAGAAAATATCCGTTCACATTATTTAAATGAAGGTTATGTATTATTTAATATAGAGTCTACTCAAGTGGCCATATCAGCCGACAAAACCAAGGTGTTTATTACCATTAATTTAGCAGAAGGTGCTCAGTTTAAAATAGCAAAGCTAAGTATTGCAGGCCAGTATGATATAGACGAAGCAGACATCCGAGCCCTGATTAACTCTTCTTCAGGTCAAGTGTTCTCTCGAAAAGACTTAGTCAATGCAGCGGACGACGTAAGAAAATTGTTTGGTGATAAAGGCTTTGCATTTGCAGAGGTACGGCCTGTGCCATTAGTCAATGAAAACGAAAAAACGGTAGATGTGCAGTATCAAATAAGAGCCGGTAAACGAACCTACGTTCGGCGTATTGATTTTCGTGGCAATACTCGCACCAGCGATGATGTGTTGCGTCGTGAGATGCGCCAAATGGAAGGATCTGTTGCTTCAATGGCAGACATTACAACCTCAAAACTACGCCTACAGCGGCTAGGTTTTTTTAACGATGTTGCAGTTGAAACTGCTCCTGTTACAGGTACTGATGATCAATTGGACGTTGAATTTACAGTAGAAGAAGGGCTCACGGCAGACTGGTCTATTATGGTGGGTTATAACGATGGAGAAGGCGCTTTTTGGGGTGGCTCGGTTAACCAAAATAACTTTTTAGGTACCGGTAATAAGATGGAAGCGTCCTTTTCGTCCAGTAGTAGTACCGATGAATACAAATTTAGTTACCTTAATCCCTATTACACTGTAGATGGCGTAAGTCGTGGTATAGATCTGTATTATTCAAAGCGAGATTACGCCAAAGTAGACGTAAGTAATTTTGCTACGGATACAGTGGGTGCAGATGTACGTTTTGGATATCCAATTAACGATGACAGCCGGTTAGACTTTAAAGTGGGCTATGAGCGTATTGATTTAACTCTAGGGGCCAAACCTGCAGCTGAGGCTGCAAACTTTGTGGCCTTAGAAGGAACAAAATATACGCAACTTAAGTCTTCAATAAATTGGAACAGCAATACATTAAATGATTACTGGTACCCTACGCAGGGTAGTTCCCACACTGTCAATTTGGATTTGGCATTGCCCAGCAGTGACCTTAATTTCTATCAGTTAGGGTATAAATATCGTACCTTTACACCGCTTAATTATACTGAATCTTTAGTTTTTTCTGCAGGTGCCCGCGTGGGCGTTCTAGGTACTTACGGCTCTACTGGCACAACCCCATTCTTTGCTAACTATTATGCAGGCGGTTTTGGCAGCGTGCGAGGTTTCGCGTTTAACTCTCTTGGACCGAAAGATAGCACCACCTTAGACCCACTAGGCGGACAATTACTAACCACTGCTTCGGCCGAATTAATTTTTCCGCTGTTTAACGATATGCCGTCGGTGCGCACTTCTTTGTTTGTTGATCTAGGTAACGTGTATCAATCTGGCGAGTTCACTACCAGTGAATTAAGAGCTTCAGGTGGCTTAAATCTATCTTGGTTAACACCAGTGGGGCCGTTAACCTTAGTGGTTGCAAGCCCTTTACGCCAAAAAGATGGGGATAAAACGCAATCAACGCACATTACTTTAGGTAGCTCTTTCTAGACTGTTTTTAAAAGGAATTATGATGAATAAGGTAACAAAATTACTATCGTTTGCGGCTTTTTCTATCACTTTAAGTACCTCCGAGTTAGTGCTATCAGATGCCATTGTGGTGCTGAAAGCCGAACAAGCCATGTTTGCTACAGAAAAGGCTATTGCCCTAGGGGCCAAGCTATCTGAACAGCTGAAACCACAAACCACCAGGCTTGATTCCATGGGCGAAGACCTACAGGCGTTGCAGGGACGTCTTGAAGCTGATCGAGATATGATGAGTAGTGAAGAAGCTCAAAAACTGCAATTGGAAATCCAAACCATGGCTGTTGAGCATCAGCAGTTGAAAGCATATTTATCGAATATTAAAGCTAAAACAGAGCAAGATTTTTTAGCCAAAATGCGCCCAGCGCTAGACAAAGTATTGCGCCGGTTGATTGAGGAAAATAATATTTCCCTGATTATTAACGGCCAATCGGTGATCTATAATGCCGCCGGCATTGATATCACGCCTAAAGTGGTAGAGTTGTTAAATATGGAGCCGTAATTGCGTCATTTAACCTTAGGTAATATAGCGGATTTAATTGGTGCCGAGTTAATAGGCGATGCCAGCTACCCGGTTAACGGGCTCGCTACCCTTGCTTCGGCCTTACCCCATCAAGTCAGTTTTTTAGCAAATATGAAATACGCTAGCCAACTCGCTTATAGTCAAGCCGGCGCGGTGATCTTAAATAGGGATCAGGCTAAGTTGTTTGCTGGGCACTGCTTGCTGCTTGATAATCCTTATTTGGGCTACGCCAAGCTGTCCCAAGCATTTGCTCCTGCATTTGGTTTTAAAGGTATCGACGCTAGTGCTCAAATACACTCTACAGCGTCCATAGGTAAAGAAGTTAATCTGGCTGCAGGTGTGGTTATCGGGGAAGGCGTTATTTTAGGAGACAAAGTCTCTATTGGGGCTAATAGCGTGGTCGGTTCGCGTTGTGTCATTGGCTCAAATACTAGCCTTGCTGCTAATGTCACTTTATACCACGACATAGTTGTAGGCGAAGCTTGCATTATCCACAGTGGAGCTATTATTGGTGCAGATGGCTTTGGGTTTGCAAAAGATGGCCAAGATTGGGTGAAGATTTCTCAGTTGGGTGGCGTGACCCTTGGAGACCATGTTGAAGTGGGTGCAGGCACCAGTATTGACCGAGGTGCTTTAGATAATACTATTATTGGTCATGGAGTGAAGCTGGATAATCAAGTACAGATTGCTCATAATGTAGAGTTAGGTGACTATACTGCAGTTGCTGGATGCACGGCGATTGCGGGCAGTACTAAGTTAGGAAAACATTGTACTATTGCAGGGGCTTGTGGCATCACAGGGCATCTTACTTTAGCTGATGGGGTGCACGTTACGGCGATGTCGTTGGTGACCCATTCTATTAGTGAGGCAGGCGCATACTCTTCAGGTACTGGCTTGGATAAAAATCAAAAATGGCGGCGTAATGCGGCGCGCTTTAAACAGTTAGACCAAATGGCTAAACGGATTAAACAATTAGAATTCGAAATGAATCAATTACAAGGCTGATTAGCATTGAGTCAACAATATAAGGAAAGTACCAGCATGGTTATGGATGTTAAAGAAATTCGTGAATATTTGCCCCATAGATATCCATTTTTATTGGTAGATCGAGTGACTGAATTGAATTTGGGGGAGTCGATTGTTGCCTATAAAAATGTCACAGTAAATGAGCCCTTTTTTAACGGCCACTTTCCAGATCACCCAGTAATGCCGGGTGTACTAATTATAGAAGCTATGGCCCAAGCAGCTGGCATTCTTGGTTTTAAAACCATGGATAAAACCCCACAAGACGGATCTATTTATTATTTTGTTGGCTCTGATAAGTTGCGTTTTAAGCGTCCAGTAGTGCCTGGAGATCGACTCCAGCTAGAGGCGTCTATTGTTTCTGAAAAACGCGGCATTTGGAAGTTTGATTGCCGCGCTACAGTGGACGGTCAGCTAGCCGCCTCTTCAACTATATTATGTGCAGACAGGAAGGTTTAGTGACCGAACCATTGATTCATGTAACGGCCATTATTGACCCCAGCGCCGTAGTTGCTGCAGATGTCCAAGTGGGCGCATACAGTATTGTGGGTGCTAATGTTGAACTGGGTGCGGGCACTAAACTTGAGTCCCATGTAGTAGTGAAGGGCCCCACAGTAATTGGCTGTAACAACCACATTTATCAATTTAGCTCGGTAGGGGAAGCCTGCCAAGATTTGAAATATAACGGCGAACCCACACGTTTGGAAATTGGCGATAACAACGTTATTCGAGAAGGCTGCACACTGCATCGCGGCACCATTCAAGATGCCGGAGTCACCAAAATTGGCAGTCATAATTTACTGATGGCCAATGTTCATGTGGCGCATGATTGTGTGTTGGGCGATCATCTTATCGTAGCCAATAATGTTGCATTGGCAGGCCATGTTCATATAGGGGATTACGCTATTTTGGGCGGCTTTACCGCTGTGCATCAATTTTGTCATATTGGCCCGCACTGTATGACAGGTGCAGGCAGTGTGGTGCTTAAAGACATTCCCGCATTTGTCATGGCCAACGGTAACTCTGTATCTCCTCACGGCATGAATACTGAAGGCCTTAAGCGTCGCGGTTTTAGTGGCGGGTCTATTAAAATGTTACGTCAGGCCTACAAAATTATATTCCGCCAGGGATTAACTTTAGAGGCCGCTATTATTCGCTTACAACAAATGTCTGTTGTTGGCGATGATTTGTCAGTGTTAATCGCTTCTTTGAAAGACACTAGCCGCGGCATTATTCGCTAGCAGGTTATCCATGCCCCACAACACTATTGTTATTATTGCGGGTGAAGCCTCTGGAGACATTTTAGGGGCAGGCTTGATGCGAGCATTACTAAATCGTCAGCCAGATCTTAGGTTTGAAGGCATTGGCGGGCCGCAAATGATCGCCTTAGGGTTTAACAGCTTGGTGCCTATAGACAGGCTGTCGGTTATGGGTTTGGTTGAAGTGTTAGGTCGCTTGCCTGAGCTGTTGTTGTTACGTAGGCATCTGATAAAGCGGTATCTTTTTCACCCGCCCGCAGCCGTAATTGGCATTGATGCACCAGACTTCAACTTGGTGTTAGAGGCTAAATTAAAGGCGGCCAATATACCTACCCTACACTACGTGAGTCCCTCTGTATGGGCTTGGCGAGAAGACCGTGTATTTACCGTGGCTAAAGCGTGTCATAGAGTATTGGCTCTGCTGCCTTTCGAACTCCCTTATTACGAACGCCATCAAATACCAGCCACGTTTGTGGGACACCCTTTAGCGGATGTTATTCCAGGAGTTTACACACAACACCAAGCCAAATATGACTTATTACTGAATCACGGGCCTGTCATGGCATTATTGCCAGGCAGTAGAGCTATGGAAGTGAAGCAGCTGGCTGAAGATTTTCTAAGTGCGGCTGCCTCGTTGCAGCTGCAATATCCAGCATTACAGATTGTATTGGCGGCCGCCAATGAACAACGTAAACAACAGTTAGAAGCTTTGCTGGAGCTGCGGCCCACACTTAAGGTGACCTTAGTGCTTGGGCAATCTCATAGGGTATTAGCCTCTGCAGACGCCGTTTTAGTGGCGTCAGGCACGGCTACCTTAGAAGCGCTGTTGTTTGAAAAGCCTATGTTGGTTTGTTACCGCATGAGTCCATTGAGTTACCGATTATTTAAACGTAAGCTTAAAGTGCCTTTTGTAAGTTTGCCTAACCTACTAGCAGGCCAAAAAATTGTGCAAGAGCTGCTACAAGATCAAGTGCAACCCGAAGTGATTTCTCAAGCTATGGAAAGCCTATTGTTTGATGAGCCGGCTCGGTTACAGCAACGTGGCCATTTTTCTACCATTCATCAACAACTTGCATGTGATGCAGATGGCACTGCAGCTAAAGCAGTGTTAGATGTTATTGAAGAGCAAGGTAAAAGCCCGTATCAGTGAGTGGTAATGTGAACTATCAAGTAGATATGAATCTTAAAGAGCCGCGAGTGGGGGTGATTTGTGGCGTTGATGAAGCAGGCCGAGGACCATTGTTTGGAGATGTGGTTGCGGCAGCGGTCATTTTGGATGCAAAACACCCTATTTCTGGTTTAGGGGACTCAAAAAAGTTAACAGAAAAGACTAGAGAAAGGTTATATGATCAAATCTTTCAACATGCTATTAGTGTAGGCGTAGGCAGGGCGAGCGTTGAAGAAATTGACGAGATAAACATTCTCCAAGCTAGTATGTTGGCTATGAAACGCGCTGTTGAAAACTTGCAAGTGACACCAGATTTGGCGCTAATCGACGGTAATCGCTGTCCCATATTAAACTGTGCCAGCGAAGCCATTATTAAAGGCGACGCTAAAGAAGTGACGATTGGCGCGGCTTCTATTATTGCTAAAGTCACCCGCGATAGAGAAATGTTAGAATGGCACACTTTATATCCATACTATGGATTAGATAAACACAAAGGCTATCCTACTCAGGCCCATATGAGAGCTTTACAAGAATACGGCGTAAGTCCGCAACACCGGCGCAGCTTTGCACCGGTACGACGCTTAATTGGAAATTAACATGACCCTAGCTGTCCCCTTTGTGCATTTGCGCATGCACTCCGAGTTTTCATTAATCGATAGCATGATCCGCATCAAACCACTGATGAAAACCTTGCAGGCCAAACAAATGCCTGCCATTGCTCTAACGGATCAGTCTAACATGTGTGGCATGGTTAAATTTTATAAGGCCGCACAGAGCGCAGGCATCAAGCCTATTTGCGGCTGTGACATATTTCTTGCTGCAGATCCAGCTACAGACGCCCCCATCAGCCGCGCCACTCTATTGGCCATGGACTCGAAGGGTTATCTTAACCTTACTGAGCTGGTGTCGCGTTCTTTTCAAGAAGGGCAGACAGAAGACAAGGCCGTCATACAGCGTCATTGGTTAGCAGAAAAGCATGAAGGTCTCATCGTTTTGTCTGGGGCCGCCCAAGGGGAAGTGGGGCGCACACTTATTAATCGCGGTATTGAAGATGCCCAAGCGGTTTTGAGCTATTGGAGCAATATTTTTGGCGACCGTTTTTACTTAGAGGTACAGAGGACCGGGCGACAGCATGATGAAGACTGTTTACATCTTACGGTTGCATTGGCCCAAGCGGCTCAGGTGCCTATTGTAGCTACTAATGATGTCATGTTTGAAGCTGAAGAAGATTTTGAAGCCCATGAAACGCGTGTATGTATTAACCAAAGCATGACTTTGGATGATCCGCGCAGAGTAAAACAATATTCTAATCAGCAGTACTTGCGTAGCAACGAAGAAATGCAAAATTTGTTTGCGGACTTGCCTTCCGCATTAGCCAATAGCGTGGAAATTGCTAAGCGCTGTAATTTAGACATTGAACTGGGCAAGTGCTGCTTGCCTAGTTTTCCAGTGCCCGATGGTCTGTCCACGGACGAGTTTTTTGGCCAAGTATCTCGTGATGGTTTGAATAAACGCTTACGGGTGATTTTAGATCCTTCGGACCCAGACTACGATCGTAAACGTAAAGAGTTTGATGATCGATTGGATTTTGAACTCGGTATTATTTGCCAAATGGGTTTCCCTGGTTACTTCCTTATTGTTATGGACTTTATACGTTGGGCTAAAAATAACGATATTCCAGTAGGTCCGGGGCGAGGTTCTGGCGCTGGATCGTTAGTGGCTTATGTGTTGGAAATCACCGACTTAGATCCGTTGAAGTACGACTTACTGTTCGAGCGTTTTTTGAATCCTGAGCGGGTATCAATGCCTGATTTCGATATCGATTTTTGTATGGATAACCGCGACCGTGTGATTGAATACGTAGCGCAAACTTACGGCAAAGATGCGGTCTCTCAAATCATTACTTTCGGTACCATGGCAGCTAAAGCCGTGGTTCGTGACGTGGCTAGGGTGCAAGGGAAGCCGTTTGGCTTAGCTGATAAATTATCCAAACTCATCCCTTTTGAGGTTGGCATTACCCTGAGTACGGCTGTTGAGCAAGAAGAGGCCTTGCGTGAGTTCATAGACAGTAATGACGAAGTGCAAGAAATCATGGAAATGGCCTACCAGTTAGAAGGCCTTACTCGAAATGTAGGTAAGCATGCTGGTGGGGTGGTGATAGCACCCACAAAATTGACAGATTTCTCGCCACTTTATTGTGATGTGGATGGCTCTGGCTTAGTAACGCAGTATGATAAAAATGATGTGGAAGATGCAGGCCTAGTAAAGTTCGACTTCTTGGGACTCAAAACTCTCACCGTAGTTGATTGGGCTGTGCGCATGATCAATGAGCGGCGCCAGGCTAAGGGCGAATCATCCATCGCAATTGAAACCATTCCACTAGATGACGAGCCGGTTTATACATTGCTTCAAGGCGCCGAGACAACGGGTGTTTTTCAGCTTGAATCCCGCGGCATGAAAGACCTAATAAAGCGCCAGTTACCTAGTAATTTTGAAGATATTATTGCCCTTGTAGCACTCTTTCGACCAGGGCCATTGCAATCGGGCATGGTAGATGACTTCATTAACCGTAAGCATGGCAGGGCCAGGTTAGCTTGGCCCCATGAAGATTTTCAATTAGAGTCCTTACGTCCTGTTCTGGAGCCTACTTACGGTATCATTTTATACCAAGAGCAGGTCATGCAAATTGCTCAGGTGATGGCAGGCTACAGTCTTGGCGAAGCTGATATGTTACGTCGGGCTATGGGCAAGAAAAAACCAGAAGAGATGGCTAAGCAGCGAGCAGGTTTTTTAGCAGGTAGCGTAGTTAATGGGATTGATGAACATCTAGCAGGCAATATTTTTGATTTGGTAGAGAAATTTGCTGGCTATGGTTTCAACAAGTCGCACTCTGCAGCTTATGCATTGGTAGCCTACCAAACCGCGTGGCTAAAGCATCACTACCCTGCCGAGTTTATGGCGGCAGTATTGTCTGCTGATATGCAAAACATCGACAAAATCGTTATCTTTGTGGAAGAGTGTAGGCGTATGGAGCTGCCGCTTAACCTGCCCGACGTGAATATGAGCCATTTCAAATTCACCGTAAACGATGCTAATGAAGTGGTTTATGGCCTTGGCGCTGTTAAAGGCGTGGGAGAAGGGCCAGTGGCTTCTATCATAGAGGCCCGTGAAGAGGGCGGTGACTTTGTGGACTTGTTTGATTTTTGCAAGCGCGTAGGCAGCAAAAAAATTAACAAGCGCGTGCTTGAAGCTCTTGTCGCTAGCGGCGCTTTAGACAATCTAGTGCCCAATAAAGAGCGCTCGGTGCTGTATAGTGCCATTCCTGATGCGGTACAGTCTGCAGATCAAAGCGAGCGTAATGCCGATGCAGGAATGGTGGATTTATTTGGTGAAATTTCTGCACCAGCCAATGATGACGGAAGTTTAGAGCAGACTTATGAGAGGCATATAAATGCACGTCCCCTCACGCTTAAGCAGCGCTTAAAAGGTGAGAAAAACACCTTAGGTTTGTACGTAACAGGCCATCCCATTGATGGCTATGATCATGAATTGGAATGTTTTTTGCGCTGCCGTTTAGATCAGCTGATGCCTAAGAAAGATAAACAATGGATTGCAGGCCTGGTGGTGGCGAGTCGTACCATGAAAACTAAACGCGGTAAGACTATTGCTTTTTTAACACTAGATGATCGACGAGCACGGGTAGACGTGGCTTTGTTTGGAGACAGCTACGAAAAATACCGTGACTTGTTGCAAAATGACCGTCTACTAATCATTGAGGGTGAAGTGTCCGAAGATGACTATTCTGGTGGACTTAAAGTCACCGCCCAACAAATCCTTACAATGCCTCAAGCACGCACTGTATTTTCTAAAGGTCTGCGCTTATGTATTGGCTCAAATTTTGCTCAAGGCAAGGGACTGCAACAACTACTTGAGATTCTCACACCTCATCAAGTGAAAGGGGATGCGCCAGCCGCTAAGCTGGAGCTTCAATATCAAAACCACGTTGGACAAGGGGTGATACGCTGTGCCTCACCGTGGCGAATTCAAGTTGAAGATGATATGTTGCAAGACCTAGCCTACCTATTAGGTGATGATGGCGTTAAAATGCGCTATCGGAAATTATAAAATGTAGTAAATATAGGTTATAATCATTCCTATAATTGCCAGCCACACTATTTAAAGCAAGGCCCTATGAATCCAAATTATCTCGACTTTGAACAACCCATCGCGGAACTGGAAGCTAAGATTGAAGCCTTGCGTTTAGTGGGCAACGATAACGACCTAAATATCAGTGATGAAATTTCAAAACTCGCTGACAAAAGCGTTAACTTAACAGAATCGATTTTTTCTAATTTGAGCGCGGCTCAAGTGTCTAAAGTATCGCGCCACCCACAGCGCCCCCACACCATTGATTACATCAATAGTATTTTTGACGAATTTGATGAATTGCATGGCGACCGTCACTTTGGTGATGATCAAGCCATGATGTGTGGTATTGGGCGCCTAAATGGCAAAGCAGTTATGGTGATGGGGCAGGAAAAAGGGCGTACTACTAAAGAAAAGGTAGCGCGTAACTTCGGTATGCCACGACCAGAGGGCTACCGTAAAGCGCTACGTATGATGCAGATGGCCGAACGTTTTAAGATGCCTATTCTTACCTTTATTGACACTCCAGGTGCATACCCAGGAATTGATGCTGAAGAACGTGGCCAAAGTGAAGCCATCGCATTTAACCTTGCTCAAATGTCGGGCCTTAAAACCCCGATTATCGCGACGGTTATTGGTGAAGGCGGCTCCGGCGGTGCATTGGCCATTGGTGTGTGTGACCAGCTTAATATACTGCAATATTCTACTTATTCAGTCATTTCACCAGAAGGCTGTGCCTCTATTCTGTGGAAAAGCGCGGATTATGCCGCCGATGCGGCTAATGCGATGGGCATTACCTCCGGTCGTTTGCATGATTTAGGTTTAGTCGATTATATTATTAAAGAGCCTTTAGGCGGCGCTCACCGTGATGCGGAGCTTATTTCTGCTACCATTAAGGCAACCTTAATTAAACAATTAGCTGAACTTGAGCCATTAGAGACAGACGCATTATTGGATCGTCGGTATAAGCGTTTGATGGCATACGGTCTTAGTTCTTAAGCATCCCTTCTAGGCCAATAGGTCCACCTATGGCATTTTCTCACCATGACCTTGTTACCAAATCTGGCGGTTTGAAAGATCACATTCAAGCCGCGGGTTGGGTGGTTGCCGTGAGCGGTGGTTTAGACTCAATGTGCTTGCTGCACGCCCTTGTGCAATTAAAACAGTATGTTCAGTGTCCCTCCTTGCGTGTCATTCATATCCATCATAGTTTGCAAGATGAGGCCGATGGCTGGCAGCAATGGGTTGAGCAAAAAAGCCAAGAATACGGCGTGGGTTATACCGGTCATAAAGTGACCTTGTGTGCGCAACAGCAAAAAGATTTAGGGCTTGAAGCTGCTGCCCGGAATGCCCGTTACCGTATTTTTGAACAACATCTTCAGGTAGGCGAAGTGCTACTTTTGGGGCATCACGCCGATGACCAAACGGAAACTTTGTTGTTACGATTATTGCGTGGCGCAGGAGTTGGCGGGTTAAGGGCTATGCCCAAGCAGCGTAAGTTAGGTGATGGCCTGCTGTTTAGGCCTTTAATGCACGTACGCCAAGCCGATTTGCAAGGTTATGCACAAGTTCATGACCTTGCTTGGTGCGAAGACCCTAGTAACCAAAGTAAACGTTTTGATCGTAATTATTTACGTCATAATGTGTTGCCATCTTTACGGCAGCGCTGGCCTGCATTAGACAAGCGTATTGCTACGGTAGCCTCGGTAATGGCCGACACTCAGCAGTTATTAGATGAAGTGGCCGCAGCAGACTTAGCCTCGGTTCGCGCGCAATACCCCCACCATGAACGTTTACCTTTGGCTGTTTTGCTAGTACAAAGCAAAGCGCGAAGGCATAATTTAGTGCGCTATTGGTTGGCGTTACACCAAGTCCCCATGCCCGATTACGCTACTATGCAACGTATTGATAACGAGTTGTTGTATAGCGCCATTGATGGCCAGCCAAAGCTACAGTTAGTTGATTGGTGCCTGCGTCGAGATCAACATTATTTAGTATTGCTTCCTAAGGTAGAAGTGGGTGATGTAGATACATTACTTTGGCAGCATAATATAGACTCAAAGATATTGGCTAGTGGGGTTATTGAACTGCCTACGGGAGCACTTATTTTGAGTTTAAATGATGCCCATGGCTTAGCCCTTAATCAAGGTGATCATTTAGAGCGGCGTTTCAGGAAGGGTGGTGAGCGATGTAGGCCTTTAGGGCGTGTTCACAGCCAAAGCCTTAAAAAACTTTTACAAGAAGCGAATGTACCAGTTTGGGAGCGCGATCAGTTGCCTCTGTTTTATATCAATGGTGAACTCGCTATGGTGGCTGATTTATGGATCAATTGTGGCTTTGAGGCAGTTAAAAATACCCCTGCATGGCGCTGGCACAAGGCCACTTAAAATACAGCTTTTTAAGTATTTTCTAATAGAGAGATGAGCCTGAAATCCAGCTGTTTAAGTGCCTGTTTTTAGTCGCGCATGAAGTTGATTAAAGAGTTTATCTCTTGCTGAGTTCAGTTGTTCAGCGGCTTCATTGTCTGTTATTTCGTTGGCAAATGCATCCAGTTTTTTGAA
>JAQRMV010000036.1 GCA_028598985.1 Gammaproteobacteria bacterium | reverse complement strand
TAATGCTCTTTTAGCTCGCGGCCTTCTATCTGACTAACAATGCCATCTACCACGACAGGTACTTGGAATTTCACCGATGCGGCCGTTTTACCTTTCGGCACACCCGCTACATCACCTAACGCCCAGATATTGTCATAACGTAAATGTTGTAGCGTGTACTTGTCACATTCTACCCAGCCTTGGCCTACCCACTTATCGTTCCAGCTAAGGCCCGATTCACGTACTACCTGTGGTGCACGCTGCGGGGGAATGACGTGTAAGTAATCGTAATCCCTTTCTTGCAAGCCTTCAGGCGTTTGAAATACGGCACGTTTGCTGCCAGGATCAACTGATTTAAGTACATGGGAATAGGCCGCGCTGATGCCTCTATCGGCAAACAACATGCGTATTTTTTCTGCCACAATAGGTACACCAAACAAACTTTTGCTGTGGGCAGCATAAGTGATGTTAGCCTTGCCACGGTTACCCGCCCTACGGCTAAGATCGTCGATTAAAAACGCATGTTTAATGGGCGCGCCGGCGCATTTCATTTCTGTAGCAGGTCGGGTAAAGATACCTTCACCACCGGTTTCTACAAATTTGGAAGCCGCCTCCCAGGTGCGAGCTGCGTACTTGGGGCCGGCATACAAACTACCAATGCCGTACTTACCGATTAGGTCTGTAGAAAAGCCGTCAATGCCGTCATGGTCCAGTACCAAACCCGGTGCTACGATGAGGAAATCATAATCTAGATTTTTGCCTTGTTCCGTAGTGACCTTGCGTGCTTCTGGATCAATGGATATGGCCTTTTCGGCTATTAAATTAGCGCCGTTAGGTATCCAATCAGTAGTTTTGGACGTGACATAGCTAGCCGGTTTTAATCCCGCAGCCACCAAAGACAAGCCCGGTTGGTATAAATGATCTGGGCGTGGGTCGATGATGGTGATCTGCGCACCTTCTAGTTGGGTAACTAAACGGTTAGCTGCTGAAGTACCACCCGCACCGGCACCGATAATGACAATTTTGGCATTGGTTTTGGTTGGTACTGCTCTGGCTGGTGTGATGACTGTGGCGGCGGCCACACCGGTTGCTGTATAGCGCAAAAAATCACGGCGGCTAAATTCGTGTTGCTTGGACTTTGACATGTTGAACCCTCATATAATTGTGTAATCCCCCATTTTTGCATTAGCCAAAAGTAGAGGCTTTCTCGGTTATAGAAAAAGCAAGGAATCTGTTAATGGTAAGTCAAGTCCGTAGCTTTGCCCCAAAAAACGCGATAGGTAAATGCCGTATAAAGCAAAATTGTAGGCATAATGATGAGCACGCCAGTGAGTATAAAGCGTAATGACACAGGTGCGGATGCACTGTCTTGAGCGAGTAGTACGTGGGGTACTACATAGGGAAAGTAACTATAACCCAAACCAATAAAACTCAAACAAAATAACAACGCAATGCCAAAGAATGGAAGCCGGTGGCCGAAGTCATTTTGATGTGGCTGATGGCGCAGATAATAATCCACACTGACAACGATAGCCGCGCTAATAATCGGCAAAGGTAATAGTAAAATGGCATTAGGTAGGCTAAACCAACGCTCGGCTACTGTGCTACTCAAACTCACATTTACTACACTCACAAGGCTGATACCTACAGCCGCCACTAGGCCTGCTCTGCGAGTCCAATTATTAGCGCGTAGCTGCAGAGTGCCTGTGGTTTTCATGACTAACCATGCGCCACCAATATAAGTGTAAGCAGCGGCTACGCCGAAGGCACTTAAAATGGCAAAGCCATAGGCAGTTAGGTGAGGGTCAAACCCTAACACATAGCGGCCCAGCATATAGCCTTGGCTTAAGGCAACGAACAAGGAACCTAGTTTAAACGCCCAGTCCCAACTGCGTTGAAAACGGGTTACCGCTTTTACCCTAAAGTCGAACGACACGCCCCTAACAATCAGGCCAATGAGCATCAGCGCTGAAGGTAAATATAGCTCCCTTAAAATGAGGCTATGGGCCTGAGGGAAGGCAATTAACAAAATACCTACAGCCAGCACCAACCACGTTTCGTTAGCGTCCCAGAATGGGCCTATAGAAGCTACCATGCGGTCACGCTGAGCTTTGTCGTCCATAGGGAGTAATATTCCCACCCCTAGGTCGTAACCGTCTAATATGGCGTATACCAATACAGAAAAGCCCATCAAACCTAAGAAAACTAGTGGTAATTCGGCATCAAGAAACATGCTTGTTCTCCTGCGTATTTAGACTTGCTTTGGCTACATCGGCTAGGTCGCCGGTTTCATACTCTTCTACCACTATGGCCTTGCGAGCAAGATAAAAGACAGTATGTAAATAGGCAGCCATCAAAACGAGGTATACCAATAGATACATCGCCAAAGAAATGGCTACGTTATGGCTAGGCAGGCTGGTCACCGCATCCGCGGTCTTGAGTACGCCCTGTACTAACCAAGGTTGACGGCCTACTTCGGTGACATACCAGCCTGCAATAGTGGCAACCCAACCAGAAAATGACATAGCTACAAAACTTTGTAACATCCACTTAGGCCAACTTTTACGGCGCCAATAAAACCATACGCCCAACCAACTAACCAATAGCATCAATATGCCCACACCTACCATGATACGAAATCCAAAGAACACAGGTTTTACGGGTGGTCGATTCTCGCCAAAACTAGCTAAACCTTGGATCTCACCCTCTAACTCATGAGTTAACAGCAAGCTTGCCCCGTAGGGTATAGAAACTTCAAAATCGTTGTGTTGGGTGTTTTCATTGGGCCAGGCAAACAGCACTAGGGGGGCTGCCTTCTCAGTGTGCCAGACGGCTTCCATGGCGGCAATTTTAGCGGGTTGGTGTTTGAGTGTATTTAGGCCGTGCAAATCACCAACAGTGATTTGTATCACGATGACGATAGCGGCAAGACCTAATGACTGTTTAAGTGCAAGTTTCGGTGCCGATTTTTGATCGCCTTTAAGTAGCCGATAAGCAGAAATGCCAGCGATGAGAAAGCTGGCAGTCAAAAACGACGCTAACATCATGTGGGCCAACCGGTAAGGCATGGATGGATTAAAGATGATGGCCATCCAGTCAGTGGGCATGGCAACACCATTCTCCATGACGAAACCAGTAGGGGTGTGCATCCACGAATTGAGGGCAATAATCCAAAATGCTGACAAGCTAGTACCTATGGCTACCACTAAGGTGGCTAGGGTATGCAATTTACTGGGCACCCTTCTTATGCCAAACAACATAACGCCTAAAAAGGTTGCTTCTAGGAAGAATGCAGACATGACCTCGTAGCCTAGTAAAGGCCCGGCTATGTTGCCTACTTTTTCCATGAAACCTGGCCAGTTGGTGCCAAACTGAAACGACATGGTAATGCCGGTGACTACCCCAATAGCGAAGGTTAGCGCAAATATTTTCACCCAAAATCGATAGATACGCATCCACACCGGGTGCTGGCTGATTTCAAAGCGTAGTTTGAAGTAAAAAAGTAACCAACCCAACGCCATGGTGATGGTAGGAAATAAAATATGAAAACTAATATTGGCAGCAAATTGAATACGGGATAAGACTAAGGTGGTAGCTAACTCAGTTTCCATAATACAACCTATGATGGAATAATAGGTTTTCTATTATATCGTATATTACTAATGATTAATACACTGTCACGTATTTTTAGATGGCTATGGCGAATCCCTAATATAAGCCGAATCTAGATTTTTGAAAATGGTTGCTTTAAACCGGAGTAATCTTCACACGTAGTCGTGTTTTCAAGGACCCGCGGGTATCTCGCTACGGATTCGCCTGTTGGCTAGTTCACGATACAAGGCTTCTTGACTGACGCCTAGTTCGGCTGCCAAGCTGCGCCATTGGCCTTTTTCTGGCAGTGTGTTCGTTGGCCAAGATAGCCATGCGTCTAAGCGTTCAGCTACGGTTTTCAGTGTTAACACCTCACTACGAAAACGCGCCGACTGTACAGACCTCGCTAAGTAAGCAGTCCATTGAAGGGCGAATTGTGGATGACTATTAAAATGCGCTAAGAAGTCTTCTTTAGCCACGCGATAAACTTGGCTTGGTTGGGATACGATAGCATCACAGTGATAGGTGTCTGTGTAGATAGATGCTTCGGCTAGCACGGTATGGCGGTTAGCACGCTGCAACAGAATGTTCCTGCCATCTGTATGGGACCGCATTAGCTCAATAAGCCCATCCTCTACAATAAAAACAGATTGCACAAAGTCACCCCGGCAAAAAAGTCGCGTGTCTTGTTCTAGCGCTACGTGGCTGCCGCGCAAGGCTTGCATTGAATTGATTATATCGATCGACATGATAACAATCATATGCGTTTTTGCTGCCCCATGGCAAACTTAGCGACACTTTCAATCCTTGGAACCATGCCCATGCTAAAGAAAACAATGTTAGTTGTCTGTCTGACTTTGCCTCTAACCATCCTTGCAGAGTCGGGTAGTGAGCCTTCTGTGTCAAAATACGCGGGTCAGGAAAAGCAAGAAATCAAAAGCCTGACTGCCAGTGATATTGAAGAACTTCAGCGAGGCGGAGGGTGGGGATTGGCCAAAGCGGCCGAACTGAATGGCGTGCCTGGCCCAGCCCACTTGCTCGAATTAAAAGACAAGGTGCCATTAACAACGGATCAAATCGAAAAAATTACTCAGATATACAGCACGATGCAAGCTGATGCTATTGAGCAAGGGATAAAACTGATCGAACTAGAAAAAGGTCTTGAGTTTCATTTTCAAGACCGGTCGATTAATGATGCGATTCTGCAAGACTATTTGGCTAAAATAGCTCACACTAGAATGACCCTGAGATATATCCACCTAGCCACCCACCTGCTCACTCCGGAAATACTAACAGAAGAACAAATATCGACATACAACCAATTACGTGGCTATGACAGCCTAAGTGTTTGTGATCAAATACCAGAAGGCCACGATGCGGATATTTGGCGCAAGCATAATGGGTGTGAATAGTTAGTTTAGAAAGCACCTTTGGTAGTAGCTATTATTCCAAAGTACTTACGTTGTCCCCCAATCATTCGGAAACGCCTTCATAAAGTCCGCTAAGATCAGGTAGGAAGGATGGATGCCATCAAGTATGTCGGCCTGAATACCCGGCGCCAGAAGAATCAGTCTAAAGATGCGCGAAGCGTAGCTGCTGCTGTTGATGTGTTCCGCTTCAGCGATTTCACTTAAGCGCACGAAAGTTTTGTCGGGCTACCAAGACTTCCAACAGTGTGCTCGTATCAATGCCGCAGCCAGAGTCGCATCTGCACCTATATTTCGGCCTTGATTCACAGGCGGAAAGAATCTTCTTACTCCCCTGATACCCTGACATTCAATGCGCCATTATGATACTAACTAGGATTAATAAGCAATAAAAAAGCCCGTAAACACTAGGCTTACGGGCCTTCTTGGGACTTGCTAAGACTATAGCAGGAAGCTTACATCATGCCGCCCATGCCGCCCATGCCGCCCATGCCGCCCATGCCGCCCATGTCTGGCATACCACCACCAGCAGCAGCGTCATCTACGGGTGTATCTGCAATCATACATTCAGTAGTCAACATCATGCCAGCCACAGAAGCCGCCGCTTGAAGCGCAGTACGAGTTACTTTAGCAGGATCCAAGATACCCATTTCGATCATGTCGCCATAACCGCCAGTGCTTGCGTTGTAACCAAAGTTACCAGAACCAGCCTTTACCTTGTCCACTACAACAGAAGCTTCGTCGCCAGAGTTGCTAGTGATTTGACGCATAGGTGCTTCCATGGCTTTAAGGGCAACCTTAATACCAACGGTTTGATCAGCATTGTCGCCTTCTAGACCTTCAATACCTTGTAGAGCACGGATCAAAGCAACACCGCCTCCAGGTACTACGCCTTCTTCAACAGCAGCACGAGTAGAGTGCAATGCGTCTTCTACGCGGGCTTTCTTCTCTTTCATTTCTACTTCAGTAGCTGCACCAACTTTGATAACGGCAACGCCGCCAGCAAGCTTAGCAACACGCTCTTGTAGCTTCTCACGATCGTAGTCTGAAGAGGTGTCAGCAATTTGTGCACGGATCGCAGTCACACGACCTTCAATGGCAGAAGCTTCACCAACACCGTCGATGATGATGGTGTTTTCTTTAGACATAGTCACACGCTTGGCTTGGCCAAGTTGCTCAAGTGTAGCTGTTTCTAGTGATAAACCAATTTCTTCCGAAATCACAGTGCCACCCGTTAGGATAGCGATGTCTTCTAGCATAGCCTTACGACGATCACCAAAACCAGGAGCTTTAACGGCACAGACTTTAACGATGCCACGCATGTTGTTCACTACCAACGTTGCTAAGGCTTCGCCTTCAACGTCTTCAGCAACAATTAACAATGGACGGCTGGCTTTAGCCACTGCTTCCAAAATAGGCAGCAAGTCACGGATGTTAGAGATTTTTTTATCTACCAGTAATAGGAAAGGCATTTCCAATTCAGCAGTCATGTTATCTTGGTTGTTTACAAAGTAAGGAGACAAGTAACCACGGTCAAACTGCATACCTTCAACAACGTCTAGTTCGTCCTGTAGAGAAGTACCTTCTTCTACAGTGATCACACCTTCTTTGCCTACTTTTTCCATTGCTTCTGCGATGATTGTGCCCACAGTGCTGTCAGAGTTAGCAGAGATAGTGCCTACCTGAGCGATAGCATTAGTGTCGGCACATGGTGTAGCCATTTCTTCAATTTGAGCCACAACCGCAGCAGACGCTTTGTCGATGCCGCGCTTAAGATCCATTGGGTTCATGCCAGCTGCAACAGCCTTAAGGCCTTCGTTAAGAATCGCTTGAGCCAAAACAGTCGCAGTAGTGGTACCGTCACCAGCGACATCATTTGCTTGGGAAGCAACTTCCTTCACCATTTGTGCACCCATGTTTTCAAACTTGTCAGCAAGTTCAATTTCTTTAGCTACAGATACACCATCTTTAGTGATGGTTGGTGAACCAAAAGCTTTGTCCAATACTACGTTACGGCCTTTAGGCCCTAATGTTACTTTTACAGCGTCGGCTAGAACATTTACGCCGTTTACCATACGGCTACGAGCCGCATCACCAAATCTTACTTCTTTAGCTGCCATGTTAAAAATTCCTGTGTCAAAAATCGGGTTAAATTAGGCTTCAAGGATGCCGTAAATTTCGCTTTCGCTAACGATAAGTACTTCTTCACCATTAATCTTAGCAGTGCTATTACCAGCGTATGGGCCAAACAAAACTTTGTCACCAACCTTAACGCTCATGGTTTGTAGTTCACCATTGGTCGCAACGCGGCCAGGGCCTACTGCCAATACTTCACCTTGATTAGGCTTTTCTGCAGCACTGCCAGGTAGCACGATGCCACCCGCACTAGTTGCTTCTTCTTCCTGACGACGAATTACAACACGATCGTGTAAAGGACGGATACTCATTAGTTTGTACTCCTAAAGTGTACGTATCACCGGCTGAGCCGGAATTGTTTTTAATGTCGAGTTCTTAGATATGGGGTGAAGTGTGCTTTTCAATAGTAACTTATAAAATAAATGCAGATATTTAGTGTTTATTCAATTTTATCGTGTGAATGTGGATCACGGGGAGTATCAAACTCTCCTTCAATAATACTTTCGTCGCTATTAAAGCCACCGCCAAAGCCACCTTTACTAAAGCCACCCACATTAGTACTAGAGAATGATTTAAATTTCCCCATCAGGCGTGTTGCAAAAAATTGTCTCGTAAATGGCACCAACAATAAGAACCCAATTGAATCAGTAACAAAACCTGGTGTTAACAATAAAGCCCCGCCTACGGCAAGCAATATTCCTTCTAACATTTCTTGGGCAGGTATTTGGCCCGATTGCATACGCCAATTAGCCCGACTTAAAGTAGCCAACCCTTGGTAGCGCAATAAATTAATACCGATAAAGGCGGTAAGAAGCACCAGAGCAATAGTCCACAAAGCGCCAATTTGTTGGCCTACCTGAATAAGAATCACCATTTCGATAATAGGAACGGTTATAAATAAAATAAAAAGGAAACGCATAATGATGTAATCTGAGTTAAGTTAACTGTGTTTCTTATTATGCGGCCATAGCAGAAAAATGAAAGTCCCCCCTTCACAACAAAGCAAGCCAGCAAACCAACAACAACTGTTACAACGTCTGCAACTTTACCAAACCATTGCCGCCATACCCCACGGCAAAGTGGCAAGTTATGGCCAACTGGCAACCCTTGCTGGGCAAACAGGTGCAGCTCGTTGGGTGGGATGGTGCCTGCGCCATTTACCCAAGGATTCATGTCTACCTTGGCACCGCGTCATCACTGCCAGTGGCAGGTTAGCCTTCCCTGTAGCTACTGCAGGTTATGTACGGCAGAGGGAGAAGCTTGAACAAGAAGGGGTGCAGTTACAAAACCATAAAGTGGCTATGAAAGTGTATCAGTGGCAGCCTTAAACCTGTCACTTTGTAGCATTTACATCGCATAAAAATAGTGCAACTATGCGACCTGCTCCCAATGACCCAGAAGGACAAACCGACGTGGAGATGCGTGTAAAACAAAACCAACCGGCTAAGCTATTGGCACTGGCTTTCCTACTACTGCTAGGCACCGTGTGGGGTAGCACCATTGTAATGATGAAACATGCCGTTTCCACAGGCCACCAGCCACTTGGTTTAATTTTTTGGCAACTGGTTTTAGGTACGGTTTTACTCAGCGCACTAGCCATCAAACAAGGTAAGAAGCTGCCCTTGGGTGTGGTGAATCTTCGCTTTTATGCCATGGTGGCCTTAGTCGGCACCATTATACCAAACAGTTTTTCATATATTGTTGCGGCCCACATACCGGCGGGGCTGCTTGCCATAGGCTTAGCCACAGTACCTATGTTTTCCTTGTTAGTGGCCTTACTCTTGCGCAGTGAGCGTTTTGACTGGTTACGCATGGCCGGCATTATGTTGGGCGCAGTGGCTATTGCTCTCATTCTAGGCCCAGAGGCCGATTTCACTAGCCAAGGTGTTGGTTTTTTTATGTTATTAGCCCTTGTTGCACCACTATTTTATGGTATAGAAGGAAATTACTTAGCGCTTAAAACACCGCCTAACGTAGACCCTTTAACCACCCTACGTGGGGCTTCTATCGTTGGCTTAATACTCTGCACCCCTATGAACTATGCTACCGACTCATGGGTGGACTTAAGTCAGGCGTGGACGTCTGTAGAATGGGCCTTGTTTGCAAACAGCCTATTACATGTCATCACCTACACTGGGTACATTTGGCTGGTAGGCCGAACTGGTGCTGTATTTGCCAGCCAAGTGGCCTATGTAGTGACCTTGTCTGGGGTGTTTTTTGGCGTATTTATATTAGGCGAAAGCCATAGTTCCTTAGTATGGTTAGCCCTTGGGTTTATGTTGCTTGGATTAGTACTGGTTCAACCTAGACCGGCATCCGTTGGCATATAATTGTGCCGTTTATTGTTTGAACACTGGCCCATTTATCAAGTAAAATAGCTCTACTTTAAACCCATGCTCCGGATTTACGTTTCGGCTCGCTAAGGAACTCTTCATGTCTCAAAATCAATCGCAGATTGTTGTCTGTGCCCTGTATAAATTTGTTACTCTTGAAAAATTTCAAGACCTACGCCAACCGTTACTTAAGGTGATGGAGTACAACAACATACGCGGCACTTTATTACTCGCCTCAGAAGGCATTAACGGCACAGTGGCCAGCAGCCGCAAAGGCATTAACGCTCTGATCACTTGGTTTGAAAAAGACGACCGTTTGCAGAACATTGTTACTAAAGAGTCGTTCGAGGCAGTTAACCCGTTTTATCGCACTAAGGTTAAGCTGAAAAAAGAAATCGTAACTATGGGGATTGAGGGTATCGACCCTAAGCAGGTAGTAGGCACCTACGTTAAACCACAGGATTGGAACGCCCTCATTGCCGATCCTGATGTAGTACTGGTAGACACACGTAACGATTACGAAGTAAAGGTAGGCACCTTTGAAGGCGCACTTAACCCAGACACCACCACCTTTCGTGAATTTCCCCAGTATGTGAGCGACAACTTAGACCCTGAGAAAAACAAAAAAGTAGCCATGTTTTGTACCGGTGGCATCCGTTGTGAAAAATCCACGGCATATCTTAAAGAGCAAGGCTTCGAAGAGGTGTTCCACTTAGAAGGCGGCATCCTCAAATATTTGGAAGAAGTACCCGAAGAAGAAACCATGTGGCAAGGCGAATGTTTTGTATTTGACAATCGCGTCACGGTTAACCATCAACTCGAAAAAGGTCAATACGATCAATGCCATGCTTGTCGCTTACCCATTACCAAAGAAGAACAAACCAGCGACAAGTACCTAGAAGGTATTAGTTGCCCGCACTGTTTCGACAAGCATACATGGGACCAGCGCCAACGCTTTGAAGAGCGCCAACGACAGATGGAGTTGGCTCAAGAACGTGGAGAAAGTCACCTTGGTGCCGATGCCATCGAGACCATTACTCAGCGCCGCCAAGCTAAAGCAGACAAAAAGCAGGCCCAGCGGGACAAGTAACTGGTTATCCTGGCTCCCATACTCCGCGTAGGAACCAAACAGCTAAGCAGCCATCGTTGCTCGCAACCGTTGCACGGGCCTTTCATCGATCACAATATGTATCGCCGCAGTCACCAGCGCGATGGCTGCTGCTGCCCACCAAACTTTGTCGTAGCTGCCAGTAGTGTCATATAAATAGCCACCAATCCAAACGCCGAGAAAGGAACCTAGCTGATGATTAAGAAATACAATGCCGTACAAGCTGCCCATGTGTTTAAGACCAAACATTTGAGCCACTAATCCGGATGTAGGGGGTACGGTGGCTAGCCATAAAAAGCCCGTGACAATGGAGAACAGGTACACGCTGGTGGTGCTAATAGGCGCCAGCATAAAGACAGCAATGGCCGCGGCTCGGCAAAAGTAAATAATACCTAGCAAGTTCTTTTTAGAATACTTACTAGACCAAGCCCCGAACAACAAACAGCCAAATATATTAAACAAACCAATGAGCGACAAACTGATTACGGCCACATGAGCCCCAAAGCCATTATCGGATAAGTAGGCAGGCATGTGTACGGTGATAAACGCCAGCTGAAAACCACACACAAAGAAACCTGCTATTAGCAACCAATAATGTACATGTCCACCGGCTTCTTTTAACGCCTGATTCAAGGTTTGCTGGTCATCGGCACTGGTTGCATTACGTTGTTGCGCATCACCCCGAAATGGCACTGACAACAGCAACATACACAAAGAGCCCGACGCCAAAATAAGTAATGCAATTTGCCAGCCGTAAGCGGTAATAAATTCTTGCGCTACGGGTATAACCAGCAACTGGCCAAACGAGCCTGCAGCGGTGCCTAAACCTAAGGCAAAACCACGTTTATCTTCAGCTACCATCCTTGCCAAAGCGGGTAGCACCACACCAAAACCCGTACCTGCAATGCCCATACCCACTAAGATTCCGGCACCCATGTGTAAATCCCAGTGGTCTCCAGCTGTAGCAGTGATATATAAACCTAGCGCATAGGCTACGGAACCAATAACAATGGATTTTACCGTACCAAAACGATCAGCAATGGCACCGGTAATCGGCTGAAATAAACCCCAGCATAAGTTTTGCAGCGCCAAAGAGAAGGCAAACACTTCGCGCCCATAGCCAAACTCTTCAGAAATAGGTGCCATAAAAAAACCAAACGAAGAGCGCATACCAAAGTTTATGGCTAATATTGCGCACGCACAAAAAACTACAAAACTTAATAACTTTACAGGTTTAGACACTTATTTATGATTCCATGTTATGCAAGTTGTTAGGCAAAATGTCCAAGGGTTAGCGGCTAATCTCTAAAATTGGTAAATTGCAGCGGCATATCAAATTCACCATCACGCAAACAAGCAATGGCTTCTTGCAGGTCGTCGCGCTTTTTGCCCGTAACTCGCACCTGGTCGCCTTGTACTTGGCTTTGCACTTTGAGCTTTTTCTCTTTTAGAAACTTAACTACTTTTTTGGCTAACTCTTTTTCTAACCCAGATTTCATCAATACCACTTGGCTGCTTTTCATATTAGTAGTTTCGGGGTCTTTAACTTCTAAACAACGAATATCAATGCCGCGCTTAATGAGTTTTTCATGGAGAATAGGCAACATTTGCTGCAATTGAAATTCTACATCGGCGCGCATGGTGACCATATCATCACCTTCATCAAACTTAGCATTCACACCCTTAAAGTCATAGCGGGTGGTCACTTCTCGGTTGGCTTGGTCTAGTGCATTGGAAACTTCATGGGCGTCAAGTTCAGAAACCACGTCAAATGATGGCATTAGTTAATTCCTTAATAAAAAATAGGTTAAAATACGGTACAAACTTTAATCACAATATTGTAACCCATGACTCGTCTTTCATCCTACCCTTGGCATATATGTGGTGTCGGCGCCATTGGCAGCCTTTGGGCCAGTGCTCTAACAACACTAGGATCGCCTGTGTCTTTGTTATTAAAAGATGACACTCAACTAACACAATACCAAAAGGCAGGCGGCGTACGTTTATTAGAAGGCGATACTCAAACACATATTAAACTTGAAGCCTATACCCCCAACAGCCCTCCTTTAAAGCACATTAAACACCTCCTTGTTTGCTGTAAATCTTATGCCACCATGGATGCTATACGACCCTGGCGTCAACACTTGTCTGGTGGTGCCCAAATTGTGTTGCTGCAAAATGGTATGGGCAGCGCTCAAATATTACAGCGCGCCTTGCCGAAAGCTAATATATATTGCGCCATCAGCACCGATGGGGCGTGGCGCAAGGCTTCTTTTGACGTTGTACGTGCGGGGGCAGGTGAAACTACTATAGGTAGCTTTAGTGATCATTTATTGGCAGAGGAAATACCATCATCAATACAATGCCTACTTAAAGCCAGTCAAGAAACCCCAAGCACACCCCGCCTAAGCATTGCATGGCACACTGATATTCGCACGCCAATGTGGCACAAACTCGCTGTTAACAGTGTTATCAATGCTCTCACCGCCATCTATCAATGTACAAATGGTGAGTTAATTGATCACCCCCAAGCTCGTCCACGACTAGAGCAGCTGTGTGTGGAAACCCAAGACGTAATGGCCCGTGTGGGTATCGCCCCCTTAGGGCAAGGTCTACTCCATACGGCGTTACGTATTTTACAACAAACGTCCCATAACAAATCCTCTATGCTGCAAGACTGCCAAGCAAATAGAGCCACCGAAATTGAGGCTATCAATGGCTATATTATCCAACAAGGCGCTTTGTACCACTTACCTTGTGCGGGCCATAAACAGGTTTGCGAAGATTTGCGACGCATTTGTGCAAGTTAGGCCTTGCCCCTAAATAGGTAACACCCCGTATAATAAGCCTTTATTCGTTACTAATGGCTGGCTCACTATGTTAGTTATTCGCCCGATTGGTCCACAAGACCAAGACGCTTTGTATCAAATTGCCGTGGATTCTGGTGTGGGTTTTACCTCTTTACCCATTAACCGAGACGTTCTTAATGAAAAAATTGCCCGCTCCGTAGCCTCTTTTGAAAAACAAATCACTGCACCTGATGATGAAGGTTACTTGTTTGTCTTAGAAGATACTGAAACAGGTGAGGTGATCGGCACTACTGCCGTGGAAGCCAGCGTAGGCACTCGCGCGCCGTTTTACCATTACCATCGTCAAACTGTGGTTCATGCCTCGCCCACCCTAGAAGTACACAACAAAATGGAAGTGCTCACACTATGCAACCACTACACCGGTTGCGCTGAAGTGTGTACGTTATTCTTACAAGAAGCCCATCGTAATGGCACCAATGGTCGTCTGTTATCCAAAAGCCGCTTCTTGTTTATGGCGCAATTTGCCGAACGTTTTGGCACCAAGGTCATTGCAGAAATGCGTGGTGTTAATGACGCCTCTGGTAATTCTCCTTTTTGGCATTGGTTAGGTACGCACTTTTTTTCCATGGAATTTAAACAAGCCGACTATCTGGTAGGTTTGGGCAATAAAGTATTTATTGCTGAACTTATGCCTAAATACCCGCTTTATGTGAACTTGCTAAGCCCAGAAGCTCAGGCAGTAATAAGCCATGTACATGAAAAAACCAAGCCTGCATTACGCTTGCTAGAAAAAGAGGGATTTCAACACATAGGTTATGTGGATATTTTTGATGCAGGGCCTACGGTTGAGTCGCAGCTGAAAGATGTGGGCTCGGTTAAAAACAGCGCCCTATTCAACGTAAAAGTAGCCCTCCCAAAAGATGATGCCGAGCTGTTTTTGATCAGTAATACAGAATTAAAAAACTTCCGTAGCAGCATTGTGCCCGTGTCGTTTGATGATCACGGAAACGCCATTATTAGCGATAAAACCGCTCAAGGTCTGCACTTACAAAACCAAGATCTCTGTCGCCTAGTCGCCGTAGAAGCTTACTACAAAACCTTACAACGTTTGTAACATCCAAGGAATTTTTATGACTGACCGCATTAGAACCGGTGGCGAATTAGTAGTAGACGCCTTAGAAGCCCACGGCGTTAAACAACTTTTTTGTGTGCCCGGCGAGAGTTATTTGGAAGTGTTGGACGCCCTGCACGACAGCCCCATTACGGCCACTAGCGCACGCCAAGAGGGCGGTGCGGCAATGATGGCAGAAGCATGGGGTAAGCTTCATGGCACACCAGGTGTTTGTTTTGTAACCCGAGGCCCCGGCGCCACCAACGCCAGTGCCGGCATTCACGTGGCACAACAAGATTCCACGCCGATGATTCTTTTTATTGGCCAAATTAATAGCCAATTACGTCATAGAGAAGCCTTTCAAGAAGTGGATTATGGACAGTACTTAGGCTCTATGGCTAAGTGGGTTGCAGAAATAGATTCCACAGACCGCATCACCGAAATGGTCAGCCGTGCTTGGTCAGTAGCGACCAGCGGACGACCAGGGCCTGTGGTATTAGTATTACCAGAAGATACTTTATCGGGAACAGCAGCAAGCTGCGAGATTAAACCTTTTTCAACCTTAGAAACTTACCCAAACCAAGCGGATATATTAAAAATGGCCAGTATGATCGAACTGGCTAACAATCCTATTGTTGTTGTGGGTGGGAGCCGTTGGTGCGCCGAGTCTGTGGCTCAGGTAGAAGCTTTTGCAGAACGTTTTAGTGTGCCCATGGCTTGTTCATTCCGACGCCAGATGCTGTTTAACCATAATCACCCGCATTATTCCGGTGACGTGGGTTTAGGAATCAACCCTAAACTACAATCCGCCATTACCGATGCCGACTTAGTTATTCTTATGGGTGGGCGTTTTTCAGAAGTACCTTCACAGAATTACCAACTGCTTGGCGTGCAAAGTGCAACACAACAACTCATCCATATTCATGCGTGTGCAGAAGAACTGGGGCGAGTATACCGTGCCGACTTAGCGATACATGCAAGTCCTAAGGCCTTGGCCCAAAATCTTGCTCAATTAATACCATCAAAAGCCATCACACAAGCTCGCCGAGCCCATGTCTCTGAGTGCCACAGTAACTACCAGCAATGGTCTAGCCTACCCACAAAACCCCACCCAGGGGCCGTACAAATGCCTTCGATAATGGCCCACCTTGCAGCAACATTACCATCGGACAGTATTATCACCAACGGCGCTGGCAACTATGCCACCTGGATTCACCGGTTTTGGAAATTTACTGAATATGGCACTCAGTTAGCACCGACTAGCGGCTCTATGGGTTATGGTTTACCGGCGGCGGTAGCAGCAAAAATCGCCCATCCCAACAAAACCGTAGTTTGTTTTGCTGGTGACGGATGTTTCCAAATGACCATGCAGGAATTTGGTACTGCGGTACAAGCTAACGCGGCCATCATCGTATTGGTGATTGATAACGGCATGTACGGTACCATTCGTATGCATCAAGAGCGTCATTTCCCCAGCCGCGTATGTGCTACAGATTTGGTTAATCCGAATTTTTGCGCCCTAGCCAAAGCTTATGGTGCTTTTGCTACCCAAGTGACTCATACAGATCAGTTTCCTCAAGCATTAAGTGATGCCATGGCTGCCGGAGTACCTGCGTTAATTCACATTAAACTAGACCCTCAAGCGCTAACACCACATCTCACTTTAGACCAGATCCGCGACGGCGCATAAGCCTTATCGATGACGAGTATGGCCGTTTAGTCCATACTAAAGTCGAATACAGGCTCATTTTTCCTGCCTAACTCGGCTATGATGTTGCCAATAAAAATAATCCTGTGGCAGCAAGCCACCCTATTGGGAGCCTCTCATGGCCGAACTATCTTTAAGTCGCTCAAAGCGCATCATCAATGCCACCCTTACCAAAGGTAAGGCGCTTGGATTCAACCCACTATCTGTAGTGGTACTGGACAGCGGCGGTCACGTTAAGGCATTTGAGCGTCAAGACGGCGCCTCCCCCGGTCGTTTTGCCATTGCTCAAGCCAAGGCTTATGGTGTGGTGATGCTGGGCATGCCGGGCAGTGCACAAATGGCTCGCGCCGAAGCGCAGCCTTATTTTATTGTCACCGCCAATGCAGCTTTAGATGGCAAAATGATTCCTGTGCCTGGTGGCGTATTAATCCAAAACGAGCGTGGCCAAACCATGGGAGCCCTTGGCGTTACGGGAGATACATCTGATAACGATTTGATCGCTGCCATTGCTGGTATCGAGGCCGTAGGCCTAGTGGCCAAAGGCTAATTATGCCATGATGCGTGCTTCTGCCCTGTTCTAATAAAGAATCTAAGAAGCACTCCTATGGTCCAACTTCGCAAAGCCTCTCACACCCAGATGAAACATTGGCGTCGCCACCTACATCAACATCCAGAAACTGAATTTGATGTGATTGATACCGCGGCCTTCGTAGTTCAAAAACTCACTGAATTTGGTGTGCAAGTGCATCAGGGCATTGGAAAAATTGGCATTGTTGGGCAACTCACAAAAGGCTCGTCTACCAAAGCCATTGGTTTAAGAGCCGACATGGATGCTCTTGCTATCCAAGAGCTTAATCAGTTCTCTCATAAATCACTAAACGACGGTCAAATGCACGCCTGCGGTCACGATGGCCACACCAGCATGTTATTAGGCGCAGCCCAAGAGTTAGCCACCCACGGCGACTTTGATGGCACCGTGTATTTTATTTTTCAGCCCGATGAAGAACACGGTGCTGGCGCACAAGCTATGATTGACGATGGTTTGTTTGAACGTTTTCCCATGCAGGCTATTTACGGCTTACACAATATGCCCGGTATGCCCGCCGGTGAAATGGCCATGAATTCGGGCGGTGTGATGGCCAGTGAAGATAATTTTAAAATCGTTATTAAAGGCCGAGGCGGTCACGCTTCCCAGCCCCACCACCACATAGACCCTTTGGTGATTGGTGCAGAAATCCTTTTGGCACTACAAACCATCGTGTCTCGCAATATAGACCCCGAGCAACAAGCCGTAGTCTCAGCCACAGAGTTCATCACCGACGGTGCCGTCAATGTAATCCCAAGTACGGTTACTATCACCGGCGACTGCCGAAGTTTTTCAGAAGCCGTGCAAGACCTCATAGAAGCCCGTATGGCGCAACTGGTTGCAGGCATTTGCCAAGCCCACGGTGCTGATCATGAATTCGAATATAATCGTGTTTTTTGGGCCACTATTAATACCCCCCATGAGACTCAAGCTGCGGGCAAAGCAGCCGTGGCGCTTTTGGGGCAGGAAAAAGTCGATTTGGCTTGCCGGCCAAAAACCATCTCCGAAGACTTTGCCAGCATGTTGCGAGTCAAAGAAGGCTGTTATGCCTTCCTAGGCAATGGCGTTGATAGTGTGGGCGGCTGCATGTTACATAATCCCCACTATGACTTTAACGATGATATTTTAGAAACTGGAGCGGCTTACTGGGTGACTTTAGCGCAACAAGAACTAAACCTTTCCGCCTAAGATGCGAGTTACCTCATCTGCCGCAGCCTTAACCTTTGAGCCAATCACGGCAACCTGTAGTGGGTCAAACCGCACACTTGGGCCAGACACAGATATACCCCCTACCCAATCGCCTTGGGCGTTACGTATGGCAGCGCCCACGCAACTCATACCTTCGTACCTTTCTTCTTGATCATAAGACCAACCGCGCTTAGCCGTATCTTCTAAGTCGGCGTACAAGTCTTGTGGTAATGTCAGAGTTCTGGGGGTGTATTTAGGCATGCCCGCACTTTGTAACAAAGCGTCTAACTTGCGCTTAGGCAATTGTGCGAGCAAGGCCTTGCCGATGCCAGAAGAGTGCATCAACGCACGGGTGCCGGCACTAAAAAATGCCCGTATAGGTTTGCTGGTTTCCACCTGTGCAACAAACACCACCTCGGCTTGATCCATTACCGCTAAATTTGCCGTTTCTCCCGTTGCTTCCATAAGGTCTCGTAAAGGTTGCCTAGCCGCCTCCAAAAAGTTGGTGCGCGACAAATAAGCACTACCTACACGAAAGGCTTCAATACCTACCTGCCACAACTGGGTATTCTCATCAAAATCAACAAAATCATGCTGCTGCAAGGTCATTAATAACCGATGGGCGCTTGAGGCTGGCATACCCACTTGAAGCGCCAAATCACTTAGGCTTACTGCGTTTTGCTGAGCCAAAGCCTGTAACAATAAAATGCCCCTGTCCAATGCCTGCACCCTTGAAGCATTAGATTCGGAAGCATTTGTTCTTGGTCGGCCACGGCCACGTTTCATGTCATTCATTTTTATTGACCTTCACTCATCACTTTTTTGTTACGCATAACTAGGGGTTCAAAATCCCCAACGACATAGATGGATATAAGATGCCTGATTAGATAAAACATTACAATTTAATTTTCCATTTATTAAATATTTTAAAATTTGAAATAATAAATATTGTTAATTTTCAATATGTTAATTATTTTAAATAGATTTGGGATTATTTTTCAATAAAATTGTTTAATACAATAAACAGGATCACAATGGAGACCTTACTTAAGTTTAATGAAGGACATCATCATGCAACATCAAAACCCCATTTTTATCCCCGGCCCCACTAACACTCCAGATGTTTTAAAAGCCGCTATGAATGTCAGTAACTTTGATCACCGTGCACCAGATTTTGCTGATGATTACATTCCATTACTTAATGATTTGAAAAAAGTATTCAAAACAGAAACCGGGCAAGTTTTACTTTTTTCTGCCACTGGAACTGGAGGCTGGGAAGGCGCTATCAGTAATACCCTATGTGCTGGCGACAAAGTATTGATTGCTCGCTACGGTATGTTCAGCCAGCGCTGGATTGATCTTTGTCAGCGTTTTGGCTTAGATGTAGAAGTTGTAGATTGCGAATGGGGAACGGGGGCACCTGTAGAAGAGTTTGGCCGTCGCTTGAAGGCGGATACCCAGGGCCAAATTAAAGCCGTTTTAGTCACTCACAACGAAACAGCCACCGCTGTTAAAAGTGACGTGCACGGGGTTCGAAAAGCGATTGATACAGCCAACCATAACGCACTTTTAATGGTTGATGCAGTGAGTTCATTAGCAAGCATGGACTTTCAGATGGATGCATGGGGCGTGGACATTGCCATTACCGGTGCTCAAAAAGGCTTTATGCTCAATACTGGCTTGGCCATTGTTGGCGTGAGCCCCAAGGCCATGGCAGCCACTAAGACCGCTACTTTGCCCCGTTGCTTCTTCGACTTCAACGACATGGCTAATGCCAATGCCATTGGCAGTTACCCCTATACGCCGCCAGTACAGCTATTTAACGGCTTACGAGCCAGTGTAGACTTGTTGCTCAGCGAAGGTATGGAAAACGTTTACTCCCGCCACCATCGCATTGCCGAAGGCGTGCGTGCTGCCGTAAAGGCATGGGGGTTAGACTTGTGTGCTAAGAGTCCTGAGCTATACTCAGACACAGTAACAGCCATCATGGTGCCCAAAGGTGCAGATGCCAACCTCATCACCCAACACGCATACAAAGCCTATGGGGTATCCTTTGGTGGCGGCTTAGGCCAAATGGCTGGCAAGCTATTCCGTATTGGACACCTAGGTGCCATGACCGATGTCATGGCCTTATCTGGCATCGCTACTGCAGAAATGGTACTGGTAGATTTGGGTTATGACATTAAGCTAGGTTCTGGAGTTGCGGCTGCACAGGGAGTTTATCGCCGGGGAACCTAGTCCCTTGGTTCCCATGCCCTACCCCCCCCC
>JAQRMV010000035.1 GCA_028598985.1 Gammaproteobacteria bacterium | reverse complement strand
CCGCCATTTAGCCGAACATGGCGATGATATTGCCATCATCTGGGAGGGCGACGATCCCAGTCAGTCGCGGCATATCAGTTATCAACAGCTGCATAAAGAAGTCTGTCAGTTTAGTAATGCCTTGATAGCTCAAGGGGCTAAAAAGGGTGACGTGATCACCTTGTATATGCCAATGATTCCAGAGGCTGCAGTGGCTATGTTGGCCTGTGCTCGTATCGGTGCTGTACATTCTGTAATTTTTGGTGGTTTTTCGCCGGATGCTATCGCCGGTCGAGTGCAGGGTGCTAACAGTAATATTGTGATAACCGCAGACGAAGGCTTACGTGGAGGTAAAGCGATTGGGTTGAAAGCTAACGTTGACATAGGTCTTGCTAACGTAGATTGCGTTGACTCGGTGATCGTAGTGAAACGTACAGGTGCTGAAATTAACTGGGTAGAAGGTCGAGATGTTTGGTATGAAGATATTATTGAGAAGGTGTCGAGTTCTCATACGGCCGAAGTCATGGCAGCCGAAGATCCTTTGTTCATCCTTTATACATCAGGCTCTACGGGTCAGCCCAAAGGTTTAAAGCATACCAGTGCAGGTTATTTGGTATGGAGTGCGATGACGCACGAAATGGTATTTGATTACACCCCGGGAGATATATATTGGTGCACTGCAGACGTGGGCTGGATCACCGGTCATAGTTATATTGTTTATGGGCCTTTAGCTAATCGAGCTACAACCTTGATGTTTGAGGGCGTGCCTAACTACCCTACCAATGCCCGTTTCGGCCAAGTAATAGAAAAGCATAAGGTCAATCAGTTTTATACTGCACCCACGGCTATCCGTGCATTAATGCAACATGGCGATGATGTGTTGGGCGATGCAGATGTATCGAGTATCCGTGTATTAGGAAGCGTTGGAGAGCCTATTAACCCTGAAGCATGGCTTTGGTATAGGCGAACTTTTAGTACTGGTAATGTGCCTGTCGTTGATACTTGGTGGCAAACCGAAACGGGTGGCCATATGATTACTCCCTTACCAGGTTCGGTGGACACTAAACCGGGCTCTGCTACCTTGCCATTTTTTGGTGTGCAACCCGCATTAGTTGATAATGAGGGGCGTGAGTTAGACGGTGCAGCAGAAGGCAATCTTGTTATTAAAGACAGCTGGCCTGGTCAAGCACGTTCTATTTGGGGCAACCACAAGCGCTTTGAAGAAACCTATTTTTCTACCTTCGATAATTACTATTTCACCGGTGACGGTGCAAAACGTGATGAAGATGGCTATTATTGGATTACAGGCCGTGTAGACGACGTGCTCAATGTGTCTGGACATCGTATGGGAACGGCTGAAATAGAGAGTGCTTTAGTTGCCCATAAGGCGGTGTCTGAAGCGGCAGTTGTGGGTTACCCACACGAAATTAAAGGTCAAGGTATTTATTGTTATGTGACCTTGCAAGATGGTGTTAACCATAGTGATGAACTATTACTTGAGTTGCGCCAGTGGGTAAGGGCGGAAATTGGGCCGATTGCTTCGCCGGATTTGATACAATTCTCTCCCAATCTGCCTAAAACTCGATCAGGCAAGATCATGCGACGAATTTTACGTAAAATTGCTGCTAATGATTATGGTGAACTTGGCGATACATCCACTTTGTCTGACCCAAGTGTAGTAACAGAACTGATTCATAATCGCTGTAATAAATAATGTTACGGCGTTTATAGTGTTATAGGAGGCGCGTTTATGCCAAGTAACTATACGATTATTGTGGCCGACGACCACCCCCTTTTTCGGGCGGCGTTAACCCAAGCCATTAGCACACAGGTAAAGGGCGCTAAAGTGTTAGAAGCTGAGCACTTGCAACAGCTTGAAGACAAAATGCAAAATGAAGTTGATTTGGTTTTGTTAGATTTACATATGCCTGGGGCGAGTGGATTCTCAGGCCTTATCTATTTGCGCACGCACTTTCCAAGCGTACCGGTGGTGGTGGTGTCTGGTAATGAACAACATTTGGTAATTTACCGAGCCATGCATTTTGGTGCCGCCGGTTTTATTCCTAAATCTTCCTCTATGACAGACATTACCCAAGCGATTAAGGTGGTCCTTGATGGAGGCCAATGGGTGCCGCCAGATTTACCTGAACCGGATCAAAACATGGATGCCAAAGACAGCCAGTTTGCCGACCAGTTGTCTAGCCTAACGCCTCAGCAATTTAAAGTCATGGTGATGCTTACAGAGGGTTTATTGAATAAACAAATTGCCTATGAACTTAGTGTTTCAGAGGCTACGGTGAAGGCCCATGTAACTGCTATTTTGCGCAAGCTGGGTGTTTATAGTCGTACTCAAGCGGTGATTGCTGCCGGGCGTTTGCGTATCGAACACCCCCAAGACGAAGCCATTAAATAGGCTTGTTTTAGGCGGGTTATTTTAAACGGCTTAGTGTAGCCCTTAGCGCGGCGGGCTTAAGCGGTTTGTTAAGCAGTATCGCATCTTCATCGGCCACTAACTTAGCCACTTCTTCAGTGCGGTCGGCGGTAATACAAATGGCCGGAATTTGGCGTTTGTAAATCTGTCGTATTCTGGCAATGGCCCCTGTGCCGGTTTGTTGTTGATCTAAATGGTAATCCGCCAAGATAACATCGGGTTCTAAATCAGCATCTGCCAAATGCCGTAGTGCCTGGGATAGATTAGCTGCAGTAATAACTTTGCAGCCCCAACCTTTTAACAACTGCTCCATACCTAATAAAATAGACGCTTCGTTGTCGATACACAATACCCTTATGTTGGTTAGATTGGTGCTGGTACCAGCGTAAGAGTGTTGAGGCGCCGCTTTAGGCACTACTTTTTGTCGCTCTCCTATAGGCACTATGATGCCGAATAAACTGCCTTTACCTTGCCATGACTTTACGACGATCGGCTGATCAAGCAGTTTGGCTATTCTGTCCGCTATGGCTAAACCTAAACCCAGGCCTTTTACGTCTTGAGTGGCGGGGTGGTCAAGGCGTTTAAACTCTTCAAACACTTCGCTAAGCTTTTGTGGTGCAATACCAATGCCCGTATCCCAAACTTGAACTTCTAATGCATTATGTCTGTGCCTGCAGCCCAGCACAATCTTGCCCTTAGGCGTGTAGCGCAGGGCATTGGTTAAAAAGTTTTGCACAATTCGGCGTAGATGTTGTTCATCACTGTATACCGTTATTTGGCATGGAACATAATGAAATTGGATTTGTTTTTGATGACATAAAAGGGTGAATTCGGCAGCCAGCTTTTGCAACATTTGATCAATTGGGAAGTGGGTAAATTTAGGGGGTAGTGACCCCGCGTCTAACTTAGAAATTTCTATAAGTGTGGTGATCAGTTCTTCAGCGGCACCTAATGAATCATCGAGGTGGTGAAGGGTGGCAGATAGTTCACCTGTTGGGTGTTGCTGTGATAAAGAAGATGAAAACAATCGTGCGGCATTTAATGGCTGCATCAAGTCATGGCTGGCAGCAGCTAAAAATCGTGTTTTGCTTTGGTTGGCTTGGTCTGCCCCTGTTTTTGCTCGACTTAGTTGGTCATTAGCAATAACCAGCGCCTTGGTGCGGTCTGCTACACGTTGCTCTAAAGTTTCGTTGGTCTCTTTAAGCGCTGCTTCTGTGCGTTTATGATTGGTAATGTCCATATAGGTGTTTACATAGCCACCACCAGGCATGGCATTGCCGCGTACCTCAAATACGGCACCGTCAGAACGATAGCGTAAATGTGTATGGGTAGTGCCTTGTTGTAAGGTGTTGAGACGGTGCTTAATTTGTTGTTCTAGTTCGCCTGGGCCATAGTCTCCGTTGAGTGCATTGTGACGTATTACGTCTACAATTGGCCTGCCAATGGTAATGAGACCGTCGGGGAAGTTAAACATTTCTTGATATCGGTGGTTCCATACAACCAACCGCATGTCTTTATCGACTACGCTGATACCTTGGTCAACGTGTTCTATAGTAGATTGAAGCATGGAGCGATTGAATTTAAACACTGCAGAAGCTTCATCCACAATAGACACCACATCACCTAGTTGCATTTCCGTGCCTTGAAGGCTTGAAGAGACAATAATCCGGGCAGAAGAGGCGCCAATAACGCCCGCTAGCAAACGTTCGGCGTAGATGGCAAGGGTTTGGTCAATGGGGGTAGTGGCTGTGAGTTCGCGGTTATGGGCTTGGGTGAATTGATGAAAAGCTTCGTGGGTTCGGTTAGCACCCAAGAACCGTTCACACAATGTTTGTAGATCACTAAACTGAGCGTTTTCGAAATAGGTCTCGGCACTGGGTGCAGTGATGTTTGATCTTAAATCTACAAAGTGATCGGCTTGAATTCGGTCTTGCAAGCGCGCTTGCGTTAAATAGGATACTCCAACAAAAGCAGCAATATTAAGGACAAGGGACAGCAAGGTAGCATGGGTGATTGGGTCAAAGCCATTGAGACCGAACATGGATGTTGGCCTTAACCAATTCAAACCAAACAATCCGTGCTCAACCAAACTTAGCGTGTCAAAACCTAAACCACTTAAATTTGGCACCATAAGCGTATATAGCCAAATAGAAAAGCCCGTACCAAGCCCTGCCAGAGCCCCATAACGATTGCCGCCACGCCAGAAAACGGCGCCAATTAATGCCGGTGCAAATTGAGCAACTGCCACAAACGCTGTTAAACCTAATGACACTAAGCTCTTGCTATCACCTATAAGCAAAAAATACCAATAGGCCGCCAACAACATAGCAATGATCACTACGCGCCGCACACGCAACAATAAGCGGCCTATATTTTTATCTTCAGAGGCTTGTAGGGGCGACAAATGAAAAATAACGGGCATAATAATGTCGTTACTAATCATAGTGCTTATTGATACTGTAGCCACAATCACCATGCCGGTAGCGGCTGATAGGCCGCCAATATAAGCTAAGGTAGCCAAACCATGGGCGCCTTGGCTAAGGGGGATCATTAATACGTAGGTGTCAGTGGCAATATGTTGGCCGCTGAAAAGGAAATTTCCAGCAGCGGCTATGGGTAGCATAAAAATACAAAAGATCACTAAATATAGCGGGAATAGCCACCGTGCCGTGTGTAAATCGTTAGGATTATTGTTCTCAACAATACCCACCTGAAACTGTCTAGGCAGGCATAACATGGCCAACATGGCTAATAGGGTTTCAGTAAGAAAACTAATTCGTAATGGATTAAAATTTTCTAGTTTTTGCTGCATACCACTGCGACTAATAAAATGGTTCATGTCACCCAGACCATCAAACAAACCATAAATCACAAATAACCCGACAGCGGCAAAAGCAATCAGCTTAATGACTGATTCAAATGCGACAGCAAGAACCATACCCCTATGATGTTCACTGGTGTCGATCTGACGAGTACCAAACAAGATGGCGAAAGCAGCCATCAGGATGGCTACCACCAAAGCGGTATTGCTAGATTCAAAATTGGCGTTGCTTGTATTAGATACCATTATGGTAAAGCTCTGTGCAACGGCTTTAAGCTGCAAAGCAATGTAAGGTAATATCCCCAAAGTGGCCATAAATGTAATGACAATAGCTAAACTTCGGCTCTTGCCGTAACGAGAGGCGATGAAATCGGCGATGGTAGTGAGGTTTTCTTGTTTGGCAACGAGGATAATTTTGTACACCATCCCCCAGCCGAATATAAATAGCAGTATTGGGCCAAGGTAAATGGATAAAAATTCCCAGCCTTGTGTGGCGCGTGATACAGAGCCGTAGAAGGTCCATGATGTACAATAAACGGCCAAAGAGAGGCTGTAAATAACAGGTTGGCTAAGCAGTTTAGATCGGTTTTTTGCGCGATTATCGCCGTAATAGGCTATGCCAAATAACAAACCTACATAGGCTAGTGATATAAACAGAATGACCCAAATGTCGAGCATATTGTTGCCTAGAGTTAAATGACAAGTTAGCGGATGAAGTGGTATTTATATCATGCTGACGAATTTTCTGCTTAAAGTCATTTTTTATAAAATATATTAAAATCAATTACCTATGTTTTCTTCCTGGTCCCCTTATACTAAAGTATAAAAATTAGACAGTGGGGGTGTTATAGGTCACGGACGGGGTGTTTAGTCGACAATGTCGTTGCCCTTCATTCATCAAGTGGTTATGATTAGAACCCTAAAAAAATAATAATAAAGGCATCCAATGAATCAGAATACCGACATGGCGCAGCGATATTGGCGTCGCAATTTACAAATCATTTTTTCCTACCTAGTTATATGGTTCGTGGTTTCCTTTGGCTGCGGCATCCTCTTTGTTGATGAACTTAATCAATTTAATTTGTTTGGTTTTAAACTTGGATATTGGTTTGCTAACCAGGGCAGTATTTTGGTGTTTTCTATACTCACCATAGGTTATGCCGTACGCATGAATCGTCTTGATAATGAGTTTGATGTTCACGAATAATCCATGCAGCGTTTGCCTTTGATGCTCGTTATAAAAAAATAGGAATTCATCATGAGCCTAGAACAGCTCACATACATATTTGTAGTAGGGTCTTTTTTCATCTATATCGCGATTGCGTTTTGGAGCAGAGCCTCTAGTACTAGAGAATTTTATGTTGCTGGTGGTGGAGTAACACCGTTAGCCAATGGCATGGCTACCGCTGCAGACTGGATGTCGGCGGCGTCATTTATTTCCTTGGCCGGTATTATTTCATTTGCTGGTTATGATGCTAGCGGCTACATCATGGGCTGGACAGGTGGCTACGTGCTACTAGCTCTGTTATTGGCACCTTATTTACGCAAATTTGGCAAGTTCACTGTGCCAGATTTTGTGGGCGACCGCTATTATTCAAATGTAGCCAGAATTGTGGCTGTCATTTGTGTCATGTTTATCTCTTTCACCTACATTTCAGGGCAAATGCGTGGCACAGGGATCGTTTTTTCACGTTTCTTACAGGTTGAAATTGATACCGGTATTATGATCGGTATGGCTGTTGTGTTTGTTTATGCAGTGTTAGGTGGTATGAAAGGTATTACTTACACTCAGGTGGCCCAGTATTGTGTAATGATTTTTGCTTTTACGGTGCCGGCGTTGTTTCTAACCTTTTCTATGACAGGCCATTTGTTGCCTCAAACCGGATTAGGCGCCACACTGGATAATGGTTTGCCGGTGTTGGATCATTTAGACGGCCTGGTGACCGAACTTGGGTTTGCTAGTTTTACGCAGGGCAGTAAAAGCAGCATAGATATGTTTTTTATCACTGCGGCCTTGATGTTTGGTACGGCGGGCTTACCCCACGTCATTGTGCGGTTTTTTACCGTACCTCGGGTTCGGGATGCCCGCATTTCTGCTGCATGGGCATTGGTGTTCATTGCCGTGCTTTATTCATCCATTCCTGCTGTGGCCGCCTTTGGCCGTATCAACTTGATTGAAACGGTGAACGGCGCCGACAATAAAGGCACACCTTACGAACAAATGCCTCAGTGGTTTAAGAAATGGGAAAATGCTGGGTTGATTGCTTGGTACGATCATAATGCCGATGGACGTACTCAATACGCCGCAGGAGACGCCTTTACCGGCAGACAGCATAAGCCTATCTATTGGGGTGCATCAGACGACAAAGTGGCCCGCAATTTCTACTTCAATCAGCGTCATGTCATCAACCCAAGTAGTGGAGAGTTTGATCCACAAATACAACCCTTTGCCAATGAGATTTATGTTGATCCTGACATCATGGTGTTGGCTAACCCCGAAATCGCAGAACTGCCCGACTGGGTGATTGCTTTGATCGCTGCGGGCGCGATGGCGGCTGCATTATCGACCGCGGCAGGATTGTTATTGGTGATTGCCACCTCTGTTTCCCATGATTTATTGAAAAAGACCATTAGGCCAAATATAACCGATAGACAGGAATTATTAGCCGCACGAGCGGCAGCCATGGTGGCGGTGCTCGTTGCTGGATATTTGGGCATGAATCCGCCAGATTACGTGGCTGCTGTGGTGGCCCTAGCCTTTGGTTTAGCCTGTGCGTCATTTTTTCCAGCCATCATTATGGGTATTTTTTATCAGCGCATGAATAAGTATGGTGCTATTAGCGGTATGTTGGTGGGCTTGTTATCAACCATCGGCTACATTGTCTATTTTAAGTTTATGGGTGGTGAGCCAGAAGATTGGTTGCTGGGGATTTCACCAGAAGGTTTTGGTGCATTGGGTATGGTGCTAAACTTTATTGTGGCGTATTTGGTTGCGCACCTCACACCGGAACCGCCTAAACATATTCAACAAATTGTGCAAGATATCCGAGTGCCTCGAAACAGCGGTTCGGCGTACTATTGATCGAAAGGTAAATGCGATGTGTATTTATAAATGTTGGTTGATAAATCATGCATTCTAGCAACACTTTTAATGCCGATGTTTTACCTTTTAATCTTTTAGATGAAGAAGAATATAGGTTGTTGCAAGACAACTTGGACATTGGCTACTATCAAGCCGGTGAAATCATTATAAGTACCGGTGATGTGCCTGAAGGTTTATACATAATATTAAAAGGCTGCGTGAGTGAGCTGGATGTACAAAATATAGAAGCACACCATGGCCACACGTTTGTACATTATACCAATGATGATTATTTTGGTGCTTGGTCGGCCTTACGCGGCAGCGCTATTCACGATTTTGTGGCCGATGAAGAAACCATCTGTTACATACTCCCCACAAAAATATTGTTGGATTTGATTTACCGGAATCCTAATTTTGGTGATTTTTTTAATAAGAACCTCACTTTACAAAATGAATTGCTTGAACAAAAAAACGACTCGTTAAATATGACCGAGTTTATGCTTGCCCGCATAGACAGTTCTTGTATGCGTGAAGCGCCGCTGCTGCCCTCAGGCACAGACTTAGAAGGCGCGACTCGATTTATGAGTGATAATCATGTGGATTGCGTGTTAATTCGGCGGGGTAAGCGTTATGGCATGGTCACTAGAACTGATTTGCTCAATGCCATAGTATTGGATAAATTGCCTGTTACCGATGACGTGCAGGGCATTGCTAATTACAGGTTGATTACCGTTGAAGCTGGGGATTACTTGTTTAATGCCTTGATCTTGATGACGTTGCACCAAATTGACCGTGTGGTGGTTATGCAAGGGTCTGAGTTGCATGGCATTATCGACCTTGCCGATACCCTCAGCTACTTTTCAAGTCATTCCCATGTGGTGGGTTTGCGTATTGAACGGGCGACGAGCATTGAAGAGCTCAAGGCAGCCGCGGGCGATATGGGAGACTTGATTCGTTCATTATATTCCCAGGGCGTTAAAGTCCGTTTTGCAATGGATTTATTGGCTGCGTTGAATAAACGCTTAATGTCTAAACTGTTTAATTTAATTGTGCCAGAAAGCGTGTTGCCTCACGTTTGTTTAGTGGTGATGGGCAGTGAAGGGCGAGGCGAACAAATCGTTAAAATAGATCAAGACAATGGTCTAATCATGCGCGACGGCTTAGATTGGCCAGAGTGCCAAACTATTTTGCAGCAATATAGCAAAGAATTAGTGGGTCTAGGTTTTCCCGAGTGCCCTGGGCGGGTTATGGTCAGTAATTCTTTTTGGGTGTTGCCAATAAGTGACTGGACTTCGCGTATGCGGGGTTGGGTGGCCAAAGCAGATAGTGAGAGTTTGTTAAATCTGTCGATCTCGGTGGACGCCTATCCAGTTGCTGGCAATAAAGCGTTGTTTAAAACCAGCCGCAATTGGCTACTAAGAGAGCTAAAACAACAACAGCGCTTCTTATCATCTTTTGCTAAAGTGGCCCTAGTATTTGAAACCCCGCTCAACTTTTTGGGTGGCATTAGAGATCGAGCAGCCGGTGTGGACGTTAAGAAAGGTGGTATTTTCCCCATTGTTCATGGGGTTCGTGTACTGGCAATGCAGCATCAAGTGGCAGAAACAAATACTTATAAACGTATCGAAGCTCTAATTAAAATGGGTGTGTTGCCCCAGCGGCTGGGCAGTGAATTGATGGAGTCATTTTCTATATTGCAGTGGTTTAGATTGGCTCATCATATGCACCAACAAGAACAGCAGTGTAGCGTTGAAGATCTTAATAATGACGTCAGCTTAGGGCATTTGGACCGTTTGGATAAAGACTTGCTGAGGCAATCTTTTCAGGTGGTTAAAGACTTTAAAAAGCATCTTTCCCTACGTTATAGGTTAGGTGTTGGCTTATGACAATTAAGCGACGTATAAGGCGCATTAATGACCGATGGAAAATGCGCCGGGCAGATCAAACTTGGCAGTACTTGTTCCAAAAATACCGAGGAGAAGAATTGGTTTCTTTAGATATTGAAACCACGAGTTTAGAAGTGTCTAAGGCGCAAATGCTGTCTATTGGTGCGGTGGTTATTAAAGGCAATCGTGTATTGACCAGTGAAAAACTATCCATCACCTTGTCGCCACCTAAAGAGTTACCTCAAGATTCCATTAAAATACACAAATTGCGGCGTATGGATTTAAATGAAGGGCTGTCGGTGCAAGAGTCATTAGAAAAGCTCTTAAAGTTTGTCGGTAATCGCCCTGTTGTAGGTTACAGCGTGGCATACGATTTAGCGGTATTAGATCGTTTTTTGAGGCCATTGTTTGGTTTTGGCATGCCTAATCGGTATATTGATGTAATGGATTTATATCGCAAAAAAAAGGCACTATCAGGCAGTGGGGACTGCCAAATGGATTTAAGTTTTGAAGGCATGGCTAAGTGTTTAGATGTGCCAATATTAGGGCGCCATACGGCCCTAGGAGACGCCACCACTACGGCCATTATTTATGTACGGTTAAAGAGTTCTGCGAGTCTGGTTAAATGATTTATTAAAGTGCATAAGAATGCGATCAGCTAAAAGTCATTTTTTGGCGTTACTCAAAGCAATATGAAGCGAGTTAGTGTGTATGCAGGTATGGACAGTGGCAAATCAAAAGGGTGGGGTGGGAAAAACCACCAGCGTTGTGACCTTGGCAGGGTTATTGGTTCAACAAGGTCATCGAGTTTTGGTGGTCGATTTAGATCAGCACGGATCGCTCACTGCTTATTTTGGAATTAACCCCGATGCAATTAAATACTCAGTCTACGATTTATTTTTAAACCCAATGCAGGACATCGCTAATCTGCTTATTCCTACCCATTTAACTAACCTTACCTTGTTGCCTGCTAGCAGTAGCATGGCAGCGTTAGAGCGCCAAACAGGGAAGTTAGGGGGCGCGGGTTTGGTCATGCAGCAATCGCTGGCTCAAGTGAGTACTATGTTTGATTATGTGCTTATTGATAGCCCGCCCATTTTAGGGGTGGCTATGATTAATGCACTGACAGCTTGTGAGCTATTATTAATGCCGGTGCAAACGGAGTTTCTGGCCATAAAGGGCTTGATGCGAATGTCTAAAAGCTTGGATTTAATATTAACAACGCGTCATCAACAGTTGCAAGCTTTGGTATTGCCCACCATGTACGATAGGCGTACTAAATCGTCCATTCAAAGCTTACGGGTGATCAAGGCAGAGTTCGGCGATCGAGTGTCCCATGCCTTAATTCCCGTTGATGCCCAGTTTCGTAACGCCAGTTCGGCCGGAGAGGTTCCCAATCAATACAACCCTTTGGCCAGGGGTGTTCAAGCGTATGACTTATTGTTAACTCAGTTGCAGCGTAAGCGCCAGCAGATTCCGCAATGGTCCTGTGGGTCTTAGTGGCCAACAAATAATAACATGCTGTTCATGATGTAGGCCGTATTTAGCCCCGTTTAATTAACCTAACTTCATTACCATTTTTGTTGTAAACAGATATAATAAATGGTTCTAATATAAATGAGTTAGTGATTAGTGTCCTCTATCCCCACCTCTAGCCTTTTGTGTGTCAACGATTTAGCGTGTGAAAGAGATTCTCGATGTTTGTTTAGTGGCGTCAATTTTTCCATTGCTGCAGGGGATTTGTGGCATTTAAAAGGCCATAATGGCTCAGGAAAAACCACGCTGCTTCGTCTGGTAGCCGGGTTACACCCTATTGATGTAGGCACTATTTCCCACCCGTCCACCCATGCAAAAATCATCTACCTTGGCCATAAATTAGGCCTCAAAGAACAGCTTAGCGCCGATGAAAATTTAGCATGGTTGGTTGGTTTAGAGAGTTCTTCAACGCAACAAGAACGCTACGCGGCTTTAGAAAAAGTAGGTTTAAAGGGCTACGAAGAAAATACCATTGCAACTTTATCTGCAGGGCAAAGACGTAGGGTAGCCCTAGCCAGGTTGCATTTATGCAAGGCGGATATATGGTTGTTGGACGAACCCTTTACTGCTTTAGATCAGCAGGGTGTTGAAGACGAAGAAAGTTGGCTTAGACAGCATACCTTGTCTGGCGGCGCAGTATTGATGACTAGCCACCAAAATCTCTCTATACAGCCTGTTAAGGTTCTAGACTTAAGTCACTATACCCCAGCAAAAACAAGCTGTAGTAGCTCTGCGTTATGATTAACTTTATGTTGGTCATTATTCGTCGTGATTTATTATTGGTGGCAAGACGGCCGGCAGAGCTAATTAACCCTTTAGTTTTCTTTGTTTTGGTGGTGGCTTTGTTTCCATTGGGGGTGAGCCCAGAGGCCTCTGTGCTTTCACAAGCGGCAGCGGGTGTAATTTGGGTTTCTGCCATGTTAGCAACCTTGCTCTCACTCGAACTATTATTTAAGTTAGATTACGATGACGGCAGCTTAGAGCAACTATTATTAGCGCCCTATCCAGCTTGGAGCTTGGTGTTGGCTAAAGTAATAGCGCATTGGCTGGTAAGTGGCCTGCCGTTAATCTTACTGTCTCCGCTTATTGCAAACCTATTATTTTTGCCAACGCAGGCCATTCCCACATTGATGTTAAGCTTATTGTTAGGCACTCCAACCCTTAGCTTATTTGGCGCTATAGGTGCAGCTTTAGTGACCGGAGTCAGGGGCGGTGGTATTTTGTTGACCTTGCTGATACTGCCTTTGTACGTACCTGTTATTATATTTGGGGCGGCCGCTGTAGTTGCAGCTTCACAAGGCATGGCTGTAGACGGATACATGGCTTTGTTGGCCGCTATGTTGGTGTTTGCCTTAATGATAACGCCTTGGGCAGCTGGCGCTGCGTTAAAGTTATAACGAGTGTTATGGCACAAAATTGATACAAGAGATGATGTTTATGACCCAGTCTAGCTGGCGTATGCCGCGATGGTTTCACCAAATGGGTTCACCAAAATGGTTTTACGATTTTAGTGGAAAAATGCAACCATGGTTTGCTGTGTTGGCTTTATTGTTGTTGAGTTGGGGTATGGCTTGGGGTTTAGCCTTCGCGCCAGCAGATTATCAACAAGGTAACAGTTTTCGTATCATGTATGTACATGTGCCAGCGGCCATTTTATCGCAATCTATTTTTATAGGCATGGCTGTTGCTGGTGCGATTGGTATTGTCTGGAAAATGAAAGTGGCTTTTATGGTGGCCCGCAGTTGTATTTCCATAGGTGCAAGTTTCACCCTAATTGCGTTATTAACGGGAGCCATTTGGGGTAAGCCTACCTGGGGTGCATATTGGGTGTGGGACGCACGACTTACTTCTACCTTGGTGTTACTGTTTTTATATGCTGGGGTTATGGCACTCAATCAAGCTATCACTGAGCGGCAAATAGCTGGCAAGGCTACGGCTATTCTGGCAATTGTGGGAACCATTAATATTCCAATTATTAAGTATTCCGTGGAATGGTGGAATACCTTACATCAAGCATCTAGTTTTAGCTTAACGCAAAAACCTAGCATGCCTGCTGAGATGTATATGCCTTTGTTATTAACCGTATTAGGAAGCTATTGTTTGTTTGTATTGGTGGTGCTGATCCGCACTAGGACGCAGATTATTGAAACACAAAGCCATGCAAGCTGGTTGATGCAACATAAAGATGTGAGCGGAGCATAATAATGTATTTTGAATCTTTAGACACTTTATGGCACATGGCTGGGCACGGATCTTATGTATGGTCTTGTTATGCATTGTTTGTCGTCCTTTTAAGTATTAATGTATGGCATGCAAAGGGGCAAAAAACAAAGGCCCTACGTCAAGCTAAAGCTGTCGCACGACGCAATTCGTAATTTACAGGCCTAAAATCATGTTGATGCACCCCAAAAGACGTAATAAGTTATTGATTATTCTAGGCCTATTAATAGGCACTGGGGTTATAACCAGCTTAGTGCTTTATGCTTTGTCACAGAATATAAACTTGTTTTTTTCGCCTTCTGATATAGCGCAAGGTAAAGCGCCTTTACATCAGCGTATTAGAGCTGGCGGCATGGTGCGCGAAGGTAGTTTAATTCGCGCCACTGACAGCCTAAAAGTTCGTTTTGTCATTACTGATTTTGTAGAAAATGTAAAAGTGGACTACACTGGAATATTGCCAGACTTGTTCCGTGAAGGCCAAGGCATTGTGGCTCAGGGAGCGCTGAATGAACAAGGCGTCTTTGTGGCGGATGAAGTGTTAGCTAAGCATGACGAAAATTACATGCCCCCAGAGGTGACTCAGGCCTTGGATGAGGCTCATGCTAATGCAGTTGTTGTGCCGATTGATGCGGAGTTTGCCAAATGATTCCTGAAATTGGTCATGTGGCTTTAATATTGGCTCTGTTGTTAGCACTGAGCCTCGGGTTTTTGCCTATGTTAGGCACTTACACTGGCCAAACTCGCCTTATGTTATCTGCCAAACCATTGGCTGTAGGCCTTGGTGTAATGCTGCTAATCTCCTTTAGTATGTTAGTTATTGCATTTGCGCAAGATGATTTTAGCGTACGATACGTGGCGGAAAATTCGAATACGGCATTACCCATACAATATAAAATTAGCGCGGTGTGGGGGGGTCACGAAGGCTCTTTGCTGCTATGGGTTGTTATTTTAGGGTTGTGGACCACGGCCGTAAGCCTGTTGAGTAAAACCTTGCCGTTAATAATGCAGGCACGGGTGTTGGCTGTGATGGGTATGATCGGCGTGGGTTTTATATCCTTTACACTACTCACTAGTAATCCTTTTTGGCGGTTGTTGCCCGAGGCTGCAATACAAGGAGCCGACCTTAATCCCTTATTGCAAGATTTTGGTTTAATTGTGCATCCGCCTATGTTGTATATGGGTTATGTGGGGTTCTCCGTGGCTTTTTCCTTTGCCATTGCGGCCTTGTTAGATGGCCACTATGATGCGGCATGGGTCCGCTGGTCTAGGCCGTGGACAAGTGTAGCTTGGGCCTTTTTAACTGCTGGTATAGCCCTAGGTAGCTGGTGGGCCTATTACGAGCTTGGCTGGGGTGGTTGGTGGTTTTGGGACCCCGTTGAAAATGCTTCTTTTATGCCATGGTTAGTCGGCACAGCATTGTTGCACTCCCTTGCTGTTTCCGAAAAACGCGGACTGTTTAAAAACTGGACTTTACTGTTGGCTATTTTGGCTTTTAGTTTAAGCTTGTTGGGCACTTTTTTAGTGCGCTCTGGGGTGCTTACTTCTGTGCATGCATTTGCGTCAGATCCAGATCGTGGCTACTTCGTGTTAGTGCTGCTTGCCATTACTGTTGGAGGCTCTTTGCTGCTGTTTGCACTTAAAGCGACCACCGTTGAGAGTCGAGTGGGTTATCGTTTTTGGTCAAGGGAAACGTTTTTATTATCCAATAATGTGTTGTTGGTTATTGCTGCGCTCACGGTGCTGTTAGGTACTTTATACCCGTTATTACTTGATGCGGTTGGTGGTGGGAAAATATCCGTAGGGCCACCCTATTTTAACGCGGCTTTTGTACCGCTTATGGTATTACTAATTATTGCCATGGGTTTAGGCTTGGGTGCTAAGTGGAAACGGATTAACCCCAGTGAATTGCTAGGTTTATTGTTATCACCCGCCTTGATTGCGGTGGCATTAGGAGCGGTGTTTCCATATCTATACGGCGGCGAATTTAATGCTTCAGTGGCTTTGGCGGCGGCGTTGTTAGTGTGGTTGTTGTTAGCTTCGTGGGTAGATCTAAAGCGAAGGCTTAGGCATACATCTTGGTGGCACGGGTTAAGGCAGCTCAATCCTGGTTATTACGGGATGATTCTTGCTCACGTTGGTATCGGCGTTACGGCCATCGGTATTACTATGGTAAGTCACTATTCCTTGCAAAAAGATTTGCGTATGGCGGTGGGTGATCGTGCTATTTTGGGACAGTACGAGTTTACTTTTGTCGGTGTTGAAAACGTCATGGGGCCCAATTTCAGTGCAGTTGAGGGTCAGGTTAATGTGGTTAGCGACGGCCAATTGGTTGCGCTACTGTTGCCCCAAAAACGCACGTATAATAGCCGCGGCCAAATGATGACAGAAGCCGCAATAGACCCAGCCATAACACGTGACATATATGTGGCTATGGGTGAATCTTTGGCGGGTGGTGCTTGGGCTATGCGCTTGCATATTAAACCGATGGTTCGCTGCATTTGGTTAGGTGCACTGATGATGGCATTGGGCGGATTGCTAGCCGTGTGGGATAAACGTTATCGACGTAAAAGTCCAAATACCATGGGAGCTACCTAATGACGATACAGAAAAACGCCGCAAAAAAAACCTTCAATAAGAAACGCTTATTGATGGTTTTACCCATGTTGGTGGCCTTTGCGCTGGGCATGTTTTTATTCCAAGGTATTGGGCAAGATCCCAACAAAATGGAATCTAGTTTGATTGGTCGAGCATTACCTCAATTTACAGCCAAAACACTGGCTTCTCCAGCAACCCAGGTTTCTCAAAACGATATGATAGGTGCTCCAGCCTTGATAAATGTTTGGGCAACTTGGTGTCCAACATGCAGGGCAGAGCACGAATTTTTGAACCGTATTGCGGCGCAAGAGGGCGTGAAGATTTTTGGCGTAAACTATCACGATCAGCGTAATGCAGCTCAACAATGGTTACAGGATCTTGGCAGCCCTTATGTGTTCACTGTATTCGACCCGAAAGGGGCACTAGGCATTGAATTAGGCGTTGTAGGTGCGCCAGAAACATACTTAATAGACGCTCAAGGCATAGTGGTGGATAAGCTCACAGGGGAGTTGAATGATCGTACTTGGCCCCCATTGCGGGAACAGTACTTAAGCTTGTTGCAAGGAACAAATTAAATGGTTAAGGATGTTTTTGTTGCATTTGCTATAAGCATGTTAAGTCTAGTTGTGCCCATTGCAAACGCAGATATTAAGTCTTACGAATTTGCTCAGCCACAAATGGCTCAACGATTTTCAGACTTAACTACGGTATTGCGTTGCCCAAAATGTCAAAATCAAAACCTTGCAGATTCAGACTCGATCATTGCAAAAGACCTAAGGGCGCAGATTCAAACGCTACTTAATGACGGCCAAAGCGATAAGCAAATCACTGATTTCATGGTCCAACGTTATGGTGATTTTATCCTTTATGACCCGCCTTTTAACCAAGCGACACTAGTACTTTGGATTGCACCTATAGCGATGATTTTCATTGGATTATGGGCGCTATGGTTTTTGGGGCGAAAAACGGCCCCCCAAGGTGCAATGTTATCCCTCGATGAGCAACAGCAATTACAACAGCTTTTAGCAGACAACCCACAACAGCAACCCAGTAATGGGCATGATCACGGCAAGGATTAAATAATGACTGAACTTTGGGCCGCTATTGCTCTATTATTGTGTTTTGCTAGCGGTTTCGTGCTTTGGGCTTGGTGGCGACCGCTGCCTATTGAGGCCCAGCAAACCCATAGAAACGACGCTGTGGTGGCTCTATATCGATCGAAACAACAAGAGCTTGAGCACGAGCTGTCTTCGGCGCAACTCAATCGCAGTGACTATGATCAACGGTTAGCTGAGATGCAGCGCACCTTACTACTTGAAACGTCTTCTTCTCAATCTATGCAGTATAAGGTTAATAATAGCGGAGGTTTAGTGCTGTTGTTTGTGGCCTTAATAATCCCCATAACTGGTTTTATAACCTATACACAGTTGGGTGCTCACAGTCATTTATCGCAGCGATATAATATGCAAAAAACACGAACTATCGCTGCTAATGCAACCTCTTTGTCTGTGTTGGTAGCCGGTTTGGAAGAAGAGCTACTACAGCAGCCCAACAATCCTGAAGGCTGGTACTTGCTGGCTAATACCTATATGCAGGGTCAAAACTTAACCCAGGGCATCGCTGCGTTTGAGAGCGCCTTGAATTATGTGCAGCCTGGAAGCGGGCAGCACTCAGCTCTGTTAGGACAATATGCCCAAGCGTTGTTCTTTAATGATGAACAGTTCAGCCAAAGGGTTAATCAGGCTATTGCTGCAACCATGGCGCAGGACCCTAAAGACGTTTCGGCGCTGAGTTTATTGGGTATTCAAGCTTTTGAAAATGAACGATATGACGCTGCAATTGAGTATTGGCGACAAGCTTTGCCACGGGCAGGCGATGGGCAAGGCAAAGCGTCGTTAAAAGCAGGCATTGCCAGTGCCAAAGAATTGCTCAATGCAGGTTCTGATACAGCACTAAGCTTATCATTACCTGTGAAAGTGATGTTGGCTAATGGGCTATCGGTGCCAGTATCAGCCAATGCCGTGTTATTTGTTTATGCAAAACAGGTTGAAGAGGGCATGCCTTTGTTCGCTGCAAAGTTTAACCCAAATAGTATTCCTTTGGATTTGAGCCTAACGGATGCCATGGCACTGCAGCCCGGTACTCGTTTGGCAGATTACACTAGTCTAGATTTGGTGGCGCATATAGCCTTAGCTGGAGTGCCTGGTAAACGGCCAGGAGATTTATTCAGCCAGACGATGACGGTCAATGTAACTGAAGGAAAAATAGTCTATTTGACCCTAGACCAAATCCTGAAGTAATCTTACCGACAGTAAATAAATAACAGAGTTCATGGATGCGCCTAAAGAGCATCAAATTAGCAGGCTTTAAATCGTTTGTTGACCCTACAAAGGTTAACTTGCCGGGCAATCTGTGCGCCATTGTTGGGCCTAATGGCTGTGGTAAATCCAATATTATTGATGCGGTACGTTGGGTTATGGGGGAGAGTTCTGCTAAAAACCTCCGTGGCGAAAGTGCTACCGACGTCATCTTCAATGGTTCAACCAGCCGACAACCCGTTGGTCAAGCTAGCATTGAATTAATGTTTGATAATAACGACCGCACATTAGCGGGGGAGTTTGCTAGCTATAACGAAGTTTCGATACGTAGAACCGTGACCCGAGAGGGGCAGTCCACTTACTATTTGAATAACCAGAAATGCCGGCGACGTGATGTTACCGACTTATTTTTAGGTACGGGTCTTGGTCCTCGAAGTTACTCCATTATAGAGCAGGGCATGATTTCTCGGTTGATCGAATCACGCCCAGAAGAATTGCGGGTGTACATTGAAGAGGCTGCAGGCATATCACGTTACAAAGAGCGCAGGCGCGACACGTCTAACCGCATAAGCCGTGCTCGAGAAAACTTAGAGCGCTTGCAAGACATTCGAGAAGAGCTCGGTCGTCAGTTAGAAACCCTTAAGCGCCAAGCCGCGGCCGCAGAGCAATACACCGAATTAAAACAAAACGAACGCCAGCATAAGTCTCAGTTAGCAACGTTGCAATGGCGAGACCTTAAAGAAAAACTTTTGGATCAGCGTATTGGTATGGGTCGAATCCAAGATCAAATTGTGATTCAGTGCAGCGAACAAGACACCCGCTCGGCGCAAATGGATGTTCAAAAAGAAGAGTTGGCGTTGCTTAATGAATCTTTTACGCTGCAGCAAGGCGAGTTTTATAGTTTGGGTGCTGATATTGCACGCCTAGAGCAGTCGATAGAGCATCAACAGGAACAACAATTGCGCTGGCAGGCCGATATGCTTGAGGCCCAGCAACAATTATCACACATAGATGAGGCATGTGCAGCAGACAGCAAAGAACTTAACCATTTACAGCAGCAACAAGATCAACTGGCTCCCGATACTGAATTAGCTTCCGCACAGCTCAGTGAAGCCGAAATCACTTTGCAAGAAAATGAAGAGCAAGGCCAAGAATGGCAGCTAGAGTGGCAACAAAAAACCGAACAGCAAGCGCAGCTTCAACGTCTGATCGAGGTGGCTAAAACAAGCTTACAGCATCAGCAAAAACAAGCTCACGATATCCATCAAGACAATAAACGAAATGAATCTGAACTAAAACTGCTCGTTCTTCCAAGTCATGAAGATGCAGAATTATTAGCCGCTGAAATTGATCAGCGACAACAAGATCAAGATCTAGCATCGGATGAACTACAGGTTGTGGAGCTTAAATTACAACAATTGCGACTACAAGAGCGCGATCAACTTGTGCAGCTAGAACAACAGGTTCAAGATTTGGGTGGCCTTTCAGGACAACTTACTTCCTTACAAATGTTACTTAAAGAGGCGCAGCAAGGTATTGCAGAACCGCCTTCCAGTTGGCAGCTTGATCATAGTAAAAAACTCATGGATACCATGCAAGTGGATGCGGGCTGGGAAGCGGCTGTTGAGCATGTACTACAAGACTGGCTTGGGGGCTATGTGTTGCCAAAGTCTCTTACACAGGGCTCGAGTGAGTTGTCTGTCGCCCAAGGCTTGTCCTTGTTAATACCTAGTCACCATAAAGTTCAACAACATAAGATTAAAAAACCCCATGGCTATACGAGCTTGCTTGATAAGGTCAATGGGCCAGCAGGGCTAGAAGGGTTGTTAGCTCAAGTGTATATAGCGGATGACTGGAAAAACACAGACCAGATGTTAGGCCACTTGCCTATTTATGCCAGTGTCATTTCATCTGATGGGTTATGGCAAGGGCATGGATGGTTGAAAACTCCACCACGTGAGGGTTTTGCAACCGGTGTGTTAGAACGAAAGCAGCAAATTAAAAGTATAGAAAAACAACAACAGAATTTGCAAAAGCAGAACCAAAAAACGCAAACTGAAATTGATAATACCCGTCAAGCAATGGTTAAAACCGACTCAGTTTTAACTCAATTAAGGCAAGCGTGGCAGGCTAATCAAAGTCAATACCAACAACAACAGCAAGCTTTAGCCTTGCTTCAGCAAAAGAGCGAACAGGGCTTAGCGCAACAACAAGTATTGCAACAACGTATTGAAGAACATGGGCATAAACAACTTCAATTACAAGGCAGTATGGCCATATTGCAAGAGGAGGTAGCGGAGCATGAATTGTTATTGGAAGTGGCACAAGCAGATTTGCCTGAATTAAATGCCAAAAAAGAGATCTTGGAAGCGCAGCTGGTTCAATCACGATTAGATTTTAATCAAAAGCAACAATGTGTAATTCAACTAAAGGCCCGTATGGACAGCGTTTTGGCGCAAATCACCAGTTTAAATCGGTCTGTGGAGCGTTTACAAGAACAGCAACTACAGTGGCGTGAGAAGCAGGCAGAGATCAGTGTCACGGATTTAAGTCAAAGTCAGACTAAAGGTGACACGGTTCAGGACCTCACTGTTGAGTTAGAAGTTCTTTTAGCGCAACGTTTAGAAACGGAAGCTGGAATGGAGCAGCAACGTCAAACTATGGCTCAGGTGGAGCAAATAATCCGAGAGCTTGAGCAACAGCAGGCTAAGCAAGGCAATGATGTCCAGCAACAAGAAACGTTATTGCAAGAACAACGTTTAATTGAACGCGAGCTCGAGGTAAATGCCAATAATATTAAACAAACCATGATGGATCAAAATGTGTTGGTGGAAAAGCTAGCAGAAATACTCCCAGATGGAATTAATCAAATACAGTTAAGTGCTTTGTTGGAGCAATGCCAAAGCCGCATTAAGCGATTAGGAGCCATTAATTTGGTTGCGATAGAGGAATATCAGCAACAGCAAGAGCGCAAACTATTTCTTGATCAACAAAACCATGAGCTGGTTGAGGCATTAGATAGTTTGGAGCAAGCAATCAATAAGATTGATAAAGAAACCCGTGCACGATTTAAGCAGACCTTTGACAAGGTGAATGAAAGTTTAAATGCGTTATTTCCCAAAGTGTTTGGAGGGGGTAGGGCATCACTGGAACTGACCGATGATGACATGCTGGCAACCGGTGTGACCATCATGGCTCAGCCACCGGGCAAAAGAAATAGCAGCATTCATTTGTTGTCGGGCGGAGAGAAAGCCTTAACAGCCATTGCTTTGGTTTTTTCAATATTCCAACTTAATCCGTCACCATTTTGTATGCTAGACGAAGTGGATGCTCCTTTGGATGACGCAAACGTTGAGCGTTATGCTCGTTTAGTTAAAGAAATGTCTGCCCAGGTTCAATTTATTTACATCAGTCATAATAAAATTGCCATGAAAATGGCAACACAGCTGTTGGGCATAACGATGCAAGAATCGGGTGTATCAAGGCTGGTAACGGTAGATATGGAGCAGGCAATTAACATGACAGAGCAAACATTATCGATTTAATGGTGAATTCAACCGTATTTTTCGATTTTATCGAATTTCTTGCGTAAGTTATTAAAT
>JAQRMV010000034.1 GCA_028598985.1 Gammaproteobacteria bacterium | reverse complement strand
ACCCGCTGAGAACGAATGAAGTTGTGAGCAACGTGACCCTCAAACCCACTCGCTTGGACACGAAATTACTCTAAATTGAGTGATTCAGCCCACGTCAAACCTCTATGTATGGATTTGGGATACAAAATGCCCTCTAGTATTTTGTATACAATTAGCATATATTACGCCGCGTAATATCACTTGCGTCCGCGTTATCTCAGCCATACTTCAAAATAAAGTGGCACGGTAAGGCACCAGCAGGTGCCGGGCATTGGCATATTTTATTCAGTTAAAGCCAATGTAGACCGAACAGAGGGCATGAGGCCCTTATACAAGAACCTCGTTCATCACTCCTATTTTATCTCGGCTTTTGTTACATCTGGGAGGATGGCTTTGTTTATGCGCGGACTTTGTGGACATACTTCCATTGAGTCATCAAATCACTTATTTTTAGGATAATACGATGACCACTTTTTCAGATTTGGCTCTTTCAACACCTGTGCTCAATGCCATTACTCGCATTGGCTACGAGCAACCATCCCCTATTCAAGCAGCAGCCATTCCGCACCTTTTAGAAGGCAAGGACATCTTAGGCACAGCTCAAACTGGCACTGGTAAAACAGCGGCCTTTGCCCTACCTGCTCTGTCTAACATCGACATTAAAGTAGACGCTCCTCAAGTTCTTGTGCTTGCTCCTACCCGTGAGCTAGCCATTCAGGTGGCTGAGGCCTTTCAAAACTACGCCAGCGACATGCGCGGCTTCCACGTACTTCCCATCTACGGCGGCAGCAGCATGAGTGGCCAGTTGCGCCAGCTACAACGTGGTGTGCATGTAGTTGTTGGTACGCCTGGCCGCGTGATGGACCACCTACGTCGTGGCACTTTGAAGCTAGATAAATTGAAAACCGTGGTACTAGACGAAGCCGACGAAATGCTGCGCATGGGCTTTATCGACGATGTGACTTGGATTTTAGATCACACTCCTGAGCAGCGCCAAGTAGCCCTGTTCTCTGCCACCATGCCTGCTGTTATTCGTAAGGTTGCCAACACTTACCTTAACAACCCAGAAGTGATCAAAATTGAAGCCAAAACAGCCACAGTAGACGCTGTCACCCAGCGTTACTGGAAGGCCGTGGGCACCAATAAGCTAGACGCCATGACGCGCATTCTAGAAGCCGAAGATTTTGATGGTGTTATCGTATTTGTGCGCACCAAAACCCTCACTGTAGAACTCGCTGAAAAGCTAGAAGCACGTGGCCATCGTGCGTCTGCCATTAACGGCGACATGTCCCAACAATTGCGTGAGCGAACCATCGAGCACCTTAAGAAAAGCAAGATCGACATTGTTGTGGCAACGGATGTTGCGGCCCGCGGTATTGACGTGGCTCGAGTTAGCCATGTAATTAACTATGACATCCCTTACGACACCGAAGCCTACGTACACCGTATTGGCCGTACCGGCCGTGCCGGCCGTAGTGGTAACGCCATCTTGTTTGTAGCCCCCCGCGAACGTAACATGCTGCGTTCTATCGAAAAGGCCACACGCCAGACCATTACACCCATGGAATTGCCTAGCCGTGAGCAAGTGCAGACCCGTCGCATCGACCAATTTAAAGCCAGCATCGATAAAGCCCTAGAGCAGTCTGACTTAAGCATCTACGGCGATTTGGTAGAAACCTTTATTAAAGAACGTGAAATCGCGCCCGAGCAAGTGGCCGCGGCCCTCGCCTTTATGGCGCAACAGGATCGTCCATTGGTCATGCCAGAAGCACACAAGCCAGAGCGTCGTGATTCACGGGATATTACCCCTGGCTTTAACGATGACGATCGTCCTCGTCGTAAAGAGCGTAAGCAAGAAGAGTTCAGTGGTGAATCTATTGCCATGGAACGCTTCCGCATTGCTGTAGGCCATGATCACCAAGTAAAGCCTGGCGATATTGTTGGTGCTATTGCTAACGAAGCCGACCTAAGCAGCGCTTATATCGGACGCATCAACTTATTTGAAGACCATTCTACAGTTGACCTGCCGGCTGGCATGCCTGCAGAAATGCTGCAATTACTTAAGAAAGTACGCGTACGCAATCAGCCTCTTAACATTGAGTCTCAAGGCGCTGCAGAAGACTTTGTACCTGGCGCAAAGTCCCCTCGCCCGAGGCGTAAGGGCCCATCTAATCGTGGTGGCGATCGTCCTAATCAACGACGTGACAATCGCAATGATGGCGCATCTAGCCGTCGTCCTGCACGTCGCTCGTAACATCGACTGACCAACAGGTTAGTAAAAAGGCGCCCCATTGTGGCGCCTTTTTGTTTATAGCCGCGTTATTTTTGCTTTACCCACACAGGCAAAGCAACATAAAATCAACGTCTAAATAATTTTTATCATTGAGACCCCTATGGCCACTATTAGCGTCGATTTAGACACCATTCAAACCACCACGGCAAAGGCTTTAGAGGCCCACGGTGCTCAACCATGGATCGCTGATTCTGTGGCCCATGCGGTACGAGTGGCAGAAGCTTATGGCAACAAAATTTGTGGTTTATTTTATCTTCAAAGCTACTGCAGTCAACTTATAGTAGGTCGTGTTAAGGGTACTGTAGAGCCTGAAGTACACCAGCCTAAGCCCGCAAGTGTGATGGTGGACGCCAAGCTAGGTTTTGCTCAAGCGGCATTTTCTCGCGGTTTAGGCACGGCCCTTGCTGCAGCAAAAACCAACGGCGTGGCCACCCTAGCCATTTGTCACTCCCATACCTGCACCTCCATGGGATATTTCACCGAACAAATTGCCCGTGCGGGTTATATTGCCATTGGCATGACCAATGCAAAATCTTGTGTATCTCCTCCTGGCGGCACCAAAGCTGTATTAGGCACCAACCCTATTGCCATGTCTGTTCCAGACGGCAAAGGTGGCTTGGCCATGCAGTTTGACCAATCCACCAGCGCTATCGCCATTGGCAAAATCAATATGGCGGCCACTGCGGGCGAAGAAATCCCTTTGGGCTGGGGTGTAGATAGCGAAGGACAGGCCACGCAAGACCCTAACGCTGTATTAAACGGCGGATCTCTTGTTTCCGCGGGCGGTTATAAGGGTTATGGTTTTGGCTTAATGGCAGAAATTCTGGCCGCAGCCTTCACTGGCGGCAGCACCAGCACTCAATTAGATCCGCTAAAAGCCACTGAAGGAAAGCCTCATGACTTGGGTCAATGCTACATTATCATTGACCCAACAAACGTAGCTGGCGATCTGTTTTGGGATAAGCTCAGCGCTATCTCTGATGCGGTGACTAGTCAGCCTGGGGCGCGACTTCCTGGCTCACAAAAAGTTTTGCCTAACTCGGTAGAACTAGATGTAGACGTTTGGAACAGCGTATTGAAACTAGCTCAGGCCTAAGCTTAAGCTAGAACACCTCAGGGGCCGTCCACAGGAACGGGGCCCCTGTGGACGGATGCGTAAAACTTAACTTCCATGCATGCAACTGTAGCCGTGTGGCCTGCTCCAGCGCTTGTTTGTGGGCATAAAATTCACACCCACTGATAGGGTGGCCCAATGCGGCCATGTGCACTCGCAACTGATGGGATCGTCCGGTCACAGGTTTCAACAACACCTTGCTTTGTAGGGTTTCAAGCTTGCGCTCCAGCACCTCAAAACGAGTTAAAGACGGCTTGCCTAACTCATGATCAACCATTTGTTTAGGCCTGTTTGGCCAATCACAGCGCAAGGGTAAATCTACTTCACCCTCATCATCTGACATAATTCCATACACCCACGCCAAATACTGCTTGTGTGTTTGACGCTCTTGAAACTGACGACTTAAAGCAGAAAGATTTTCTTTGCCCCGTGCCAATACCATCACCCCTGATGTATCCATGTCTAGTCGGTGCACAATATAGGCATCGGGATACTGTTCTTGCACCCTTGTGATTAGGCAGTCTTTATTCAACGGATGTTTGCCAGGCACAGACAACAAACCACTGGGTTTATCAACAACAACGACATCTTCATCAGCATAAAGAATAACCACTTTTTGCTCACAAAAAGGCACTATAAAATCAGTCATTAGCGGCAGCTGAGCGGTAACCTGAATCTTGCAATTCTTTTTTGGTAGCCAGCAGTTTCTTCACCAACAGCACTAGTGCGAGCGCCGTCATATAACCCCAAAACAACCACACCGTAGCGCCTTTAACCTGCACTATGTTCCAAATAACACCTATCATCAGCGCGTTCCCCAACACCAAAACCCAGTAATACCAAGGCTTGGGTTGGTTTTTTGGCAAAATATAAAAAGTGCCACACCCGGGGCACCCATAAGCTTTGTTTGGGTCACGATAATCATCGCATAATTGGTTGCGTGAAGTGATTTTAAAATTACAATTAGGACATTTATTGGCCATTATCAACTTTCGCCGTAATACTAAAGCCTTGTCGTTGTGGCAAACCATCCGTTAGCTGATAGTAATCGGCTTTTTCTTCCACATAGATATGTTCTACCAATTCCAAGCCACTGGGTTGGTCTAAGGTGCCCGCAAAGATGGAAATGGTGGGCAGCGTTGCCTTATCCCAAAACAAATTGCTGCCGCATTGTTGGCAAAAACCACGCCGAATGCCCACCGAAGAAGAGAACCACTTAAGGCCTTGGTCTTCTAGCAACTTAAAATCTTTACGTTGTGCCGAGGTTGCCGCTACATGGTGACCACTGGCTTTTTGGCATTGCCCACAATGGCAAGCCACCACAGGGCGCAAGGCCCCCGTAACTTGGTATTTAACCGCGCCGCACAAGCAGCTTCCTGTTGCATTATTTGTCATTGTTATCAACCTTGGGGTAAACCTGTGGAAACCAATTTAATGGCATCTTATCACCAGTGTTTTGTATTAACCCATCAAATGGCGGCGACGTTGGGCCACCTCGATCTACATAGCGCACATCGTCTCCTATAAAACGGGTGGAAAATGCGCGCCTGCGGCTGGTTAATGAGTTGCCCGGTGCGCCATGTACTGTTTTAAAGTTAAACAACAGGCAATCCCCCAGTTCCAATTCTGGCACCAAAATATTTTGCTTATCATCAATCATGGGCATGTCCATGTAATCGGCATCGTTAGTGTACCAAGGTTCGTTACTAGACCAACGTGTGGGCCTAACTAACTTGGGCCAACGATGGGAGCCTAACACCACCTGTAATGTATTGGCGCTTGTTACCGGATCAAGGGGAATCCAGTAGCTAGCTGTTTGTTCGCCAGAGACACAATAATAAGGCATATCTTGATGCCATGGCGTGGCTTTAGCAGTGCCGGGTTCTTTCACTAAAATGTGCTCATGGAAAACTTGAACGCTAGTTGAACGTGTGGCTTGCGCCGCTATTTCCGCTGCAGGCGATTGATAAATCCAGCGCTTAAATTCTTCTATACGTTGCCAGTTGCAATAGTCTTCAAAAAAACGCCCGGCATCGCCCTGGGCAACGTTTTCTCGCCCATGCTCACTCGGCTCAGATAACACCTTATCAAAGCCCGCTCTTAAGCACTCAATCCACGGTTTAAACACGCCTTTAATAACAATGGCGCCATCGCGCTCATAAGCTTGTATTTGTGACTGCGTTAAATACATCAAAACCTCTTATTAATGGGCTAAATTACAGCTCACCAAAGCTTCTATTAAAGCCTTTAGTTGGGGCCGAACTTGCGCACATTTGTTGTCATCTAGATTAAAACTACCGTCATTGTGCATATATGTGGCCTGGGATAGTTCAAGCTGAAAGGCATGTATATTGTCACCGGGCTTACCGTGACTACGGGTAATATAACCACCCTTAAAGCGGCCATTGCTCACTTGTGTGTATGCTGTTGCTGCTATAGCTTGCTCTGCGGCTTTTAGCAGCTTAGGTGAGCAAGCTGTGCCGTTGTTTGTGCCCATATTAAAGTCGGGCAAGGTACCGTCAAAAAACATCGGCACCTGCGCTGGAATTGAGTGCGCGTCAAACAAAATAGCATAGCCGAATTTTTGTTTAATACGGGCTAATTCGGCGGTTAATTGCTGATGGTAGGGCTGCCAAATATGGGTAATGCAGGATTGCTGATGGGCCTTATCTTCAAGTGTTCCGGGTTTGAACATAGATTTTTCGTTAAACAAAATATGCGGGAACAAGCCCGTCGTTTTACCCGCGTATAATGGTTTGTTGTCTTCTGGCCGATTAAGGTCTATTACATAACGGGAATAATTAGCTTTCACCACGCTCACCCCCATGGCCTCTAAAAAGTTATACAGTTGTGGAATGTGCCAATCGGTATCGGGTAACGCTAGGGCTTCCGGCACCAAGGTTCGAGCCACTTGTGGAGTTAGATGCAAACCGGAATGGGGCATGCTAACCAATAACGGTGAGTCCCCTTGAATCACATCATAGGGAGTAGAAAAAATTGTTGTCATGGCACTAAACCCGTCACTTGTATGGCCAAGCTGGCCCAAAAGGTTAACCCTACCAAGCTGGCTAAGGTTTGCAAGGTAATAATGTCTGCCATAAGCTTGGCGTTACCACCCATTTGCTGGGCAAATGGGTAAGCAGACACCGCTGTAGGCAAGGCCCCAAATACGACTAAACAGACGGTGACTAACGGCGGTAAATTTAGCCACAATGCCCCGGCAAACAAAATAGCAGGGAATATAAGCAATTTACTCATTAAGGCGCCTATGAGTGGTGGCCAATTGCCTTGAAGGGCGCTAATTTTTAGACTGGCTCCCACGCTAAGCAACAACATAGGTAATGCCGCACGGCTCATCAGCGCCATGGATTGATCTAATATAGCGGGTATTGAAAGGGCGGTAAAATTGATCAACAACCCTACCGCTACAGAAATAAGCATTGGGTTTCGGAACAACTCTTTAACCATCACTTTAGCAGCAGATTGGCCTTGCTGCTTACTGACTAACAAACTCACAGCAAATACTGACAAAAGGTTGGTAGGCGGCACTAATACAGCAATAATCAAGGCGCCCATTTCTTGGCCATGGAGGCCAAACATATCAAACAATACAGCCAATCCAATAAAACCATTGTGGCGCATGCCACCTTGGGCCATGGATGAGGTTGATGGGCCATCTTGGCCTAATAACTTAGACACCAACACACTATAAACCAGCACCAAAACTAGGCCTATCATTAGTATGGCGAGTAAAGGTAGGAATAATTCGGTATTAATGGTGGCGTTAGCTAAAGTACGTATGATCAATACAGGGAATAGCACCCAATAAGACAGTTTAGAAATACCTTGCCAAAAACCAGCATCGGTTAGGAGTTTTTTAGAAAGGCCGTAGCCCAGCAGCATCACCAATAGAATAGCGGTGACAACAGGAAGAATTGTATTCATTAATAATGCCAGTATGACAGGTGTATATTCCCATCATACCAGCAAGTGCTTTATTAACCGACCGAAAGAACCTTAGCTGGTTCTTCGCAGGTGCCATTTAGACAAGATAAGCCGGACATGTCTAAAATAGTCACTTCTTTACCTTCAACTTTAATCACACCCCGTTGTTGTAGCTTAGTGAGCGTTCGACTAACGGTCTCAACAGCTAAGCCTAAGTAATTGCCTATATCTACACGGGACATAGTTAAACGGAACTGCGTTGCAGAAAAACCTAACCGCTTAAAGCGATGCGACAAACGGATTAAAAAATTGCCAAGTTTTTCTTCCGCGGATGTTTTAGCTAACACTAACATCATATTTTGTTCATCAGAAATTTCTTGGCTCATTTGACGCATCAACTGACGCCTAAGCTCTGGCAGTAAAGCAGATAACTCATCCAGTTTAGTGTAAGGGATTTCGCACAAACTCACTGTTTCTAGTGCGATAGCCGTGCCGGCATAAATATTTTCATGGAGGCCATTAAGCCCAAGCAACTCGCCAGGAAAATAAAAACCAGTGATTTGCTCTTCACCTCGAGCGTTCACTAGAGTGGTTTTTACCATGCCTGCACGCACTGCATAAATAGAGGTAAAGGCATCACCTTGGCGGAAAATAGATTCGCCACGACGATAAGGCGTGCTCTTTTTAATGATACCGTCTAGCTGCGTCATTTCGGGTTGGGTAAGGGCTAAAGGCAAGCACATACTGGCTAGGCCACAATTACCGCAGGATTGAATACTCATGGGTGCATTCATAGCAAATCTCCTTAAATAGATCGGGGTCATCTCAATCATTGAGACAACTCAATTTCTTATATGAGCATATGCTAACAAGAGCGCTGCGTCCAATTGTTGATCTAAATCAATGTTTACCTTGATCCAGATTATATTTCATCTTAGCCCAACTGCTTTAAACGTTCGTCATGGTTGTTCAATAATTCGCCCACACCCCAGTTACTTTCTTTTTGTACACGCATAATGCCAATTAAGTTTTGGTCACGGATGCGCTCTAGTTCCCGAATAGAATGATGGCCCGATTGCGCATCTGATTGCTCAGCAATAGTAGCAATGAGCTCATCCGTTAGCTCAGGCACATCCATAAGCTTTGTCCAAGGCCACTCTAAGCATGGGCCAAATTGAGCAATAAAATGTGCCATACCCGCTTCACCACCGGCAATACGGTAAGTTTCAAACAAACCCATTTGTGCCCAACGCAAACCAAAACCATAACGTATGGCATCGTCTATTTCTGTGGTGGTGGCAATACCGTCTTTAATCATCCACAAGCCCTCACGCCACACCGCCTCTAAGAAACGATCGGCTATGTGAGCATCAATTTCTTTACGTACATGCAAGGGTTTCATCCCTACACTGGTGAGTAGCGTCTTAGCCTTTGCAATAATGTCGGCGCCATTATCTGGGCTAGGCACTAGCTCAACCAACGGTAATAAATACACTGGGTTAAACGGATGGGCCACCATAATCTGTTCTGGTCGCAGGGCACTTTCTTGCAATTGAGACGGCTTAAAGCCCGAGGTAGATGAACCAATAATCGCAGCTTCAGGGCAAGCAGCTTGCACTTGAGCAAACACAGCATGCTTAATATCCAAGCGTTCTGGCACACTTTCTTGAATCCAGTGGGCATTAGCCACGGCGGCTTCTAAGGTGTTACAAAAGGTCAACTTGCCCTCTGCAGGCATAGCCACATCGGCTAGCTGTGGCAAAGATGCCCGTGCATTTTCTAGCACCGCATCTAATTTACGTTGCGCATCGGCTGCTGGGTCGTACACATTCACGTCCCAACCGTGTAATAAAAACCGTGCAACCCAGCCACCGCCTATTACACCACCGCCTATACATGCCGCTGTTTTATTCATGTCTTTTGCATTCATTGCAAGGGCGCTCGCTTTTCAACTTTTATCAGCTCGCGTACTTGGGCAGGCGTCATGAGAGTAGAACCCATATTGGTGGCAATGGTAGCGGCCCGCTCTACCAATTGCGCATTGGTGGCCAACACCCCTTTGTCTAGCCATATATTATCTTCTAGGCCTACTCGTATGTTGCCACCCGCTAATACCGCAGCCGCCACATAGTGCATTTGATGGCGGCCAATAGAAAAGGCCGACATGATCCAGTCTTTGGGTATGTTGTTAACCATGGCCATAAAGGTATTCAGGTCATTAGGTGCCCCCCAAGGAATGCCCATACATAACTGCACCATCACTGGATCAGTGATTAAACCTTCCTCAACCAGTTGTTTAGCCAACCATAAGTGCCCCGTATCAAAGGCTTCAATTTCTATCCGTGCACCCATAGCCGTCATTTTTCCTGCCATAGCCCGTAACATGCCTGGGGTATTGGTCATCACATAATCGGCTTCGGCAAAGTTCATGGTGCCGCAATCTAAAGTGCAAATCTCTGGGCGACATTGGCGCACATGCTCAACCCGTTCACTAGCCCCCACCATATCGGTACTGGCCTCTTGTAGTGGCAGTGGGTTTTCGGCATCACCAAATACCATGTCGCCACCCATACCGGCAGTGAGGTTAAGCACCACGTCTACCTCTGCAGCACGTATCCGTTCGGTTAGCTCTTTGTACAAATCTAAGCGGCGGCTAGGTGTGCCTGTTTCTGGATCACGCACATGGCAATGCACCACGGCTGCGCCTGCCTTAGCTGCATCAATAGCACTATTGGCAATTTGTTCTGGGCTGCGAGGTACATGGTGAGAACGATCTTGTGAGCCCCCCGATCCAGTGACTGCGCAGGTAATGAATACGTTTTGGCTAGCTTGTAATGGCACGGCTAGAATCCTTTGTTAGTTAACATTAATAATATGAGCTCATAATGTCATTGACTGCTTAAATGCAGTTGATAAATTATGATGAATTATTAACGCAATACGAACATTTACTACAAATTGCCTAGCCGTGCCGTGACAAGGTAGGAACAACTTAGTTATTTGAGGCGTTTGGAAGGAACCCGCAGGCTTTTCAGCGAGCGCTTAATGGTTTTAAGATGAGCCTTAGTTTCTTCACCCAGCTGCATGGTGACGCCTACGGCGAGTACATCAATCACTACCATTTGGGTAATGCGAGAAGCCATGAGGGTATTAAGCTCTTTGTCTTCGTCTAAATCGATGTACAGTGGGATCTGAACTTGTTGGGCTAAAGGTGTATTACTAGGACACAGTGCAATCACTGTAGCGCCTGCGTCCATCGCCAACTGAGTGGTATGAAGCAGGTCTTTAGTACGGCCTGTTTGAGAAATTGCGATCACCACATCCCCGGGTTTCAGGGTCACTGCTGCCATGGTTTGTAGATGGGGATCAGAATAAGCCGCTGCAGACATATTTAGGCGAAAAAACTTGTGCTGCGCATCGCTACAGATGGGTGCCGAAGCACCAAAACCATAACAATCTACCCGTTTGGACTGGGCTAGGGCCACGATGGCCTTTTCTAAATTGGCAGCGTCTAAATCAGACTTTACCCGCATGAGATTACCCATGGTGGAATCAAAAATTTTTTCTTTGAACTGTTCCACAGAGTCTCGGCTATCTAAACGAAACTGCTGGTAAGACGAATTGGCGCCCACAAACTGGGCTAAATTAAGCTTAAAATCTTGAAAGCCGTCAAAGTCTAACGCTCTGCAGAAGCGCACCACCGTAGGCTCGCTAACCGCTGCTGCTGCTGCTAAATCAACGATGCGCATTTGCACAATTTTTGCACGATGTTCTAATACATAGTCGGCCACCTTACGCTCAGATTTGCGTAATTGCGGGTGGGCTTGGGCTATGGTTTTAAATAAATCGTGGTTCGATGTAGGCATGAATTCAACCGAAACAATAGGGTATTGATTCATTCTACCCTATCCACTTCGGCTCAATCCACCGCCTATCCTCAGAATTGTAAGGAGAGATCCTTGTGGCTCGACATACACGCCGAAACCTTAGTCGCCAAGTCATGGCTCATACGCTCTTGTAGTCGCAGCCCTATGCTCTGTTTTATCGCTGCGTCATAGTTCGCCAAAGCCGGGGCAAGCTCAATGACAGCCCGTTGTCTCCACAAAATTTCTGCATTCAGCAAGTCCATCGCTTGGGCATGGTAGCCCTTAGCTTTTTCTGGGTTGTACTTACTGCCTTTGAGGGCTCTTCTGGCCTTAGAAAGTTTAGACTTAACACCACTTACGCCGGAGAACTGGCCTAAGTGTCTTTCTTGTAACTTAATGGCCGCCATGGCGGTTTTTGCATCTAGCTCATCAATACTGAATGCAAGCAGTGCCACATCAGCTTTAGCCTGGGCTAAGTCTGCTGCTTGTACGATCCAAAGGCGAAGCTCCCTAATACCTTCGTAAGCCTCATCAACATTGCGCCGATAGTTATTACGCGACTGTTTTTCAGCCTTGTTGAGCTTCTCGAAAATAGGTCGTTGTATCGCCCATTCTGTAGGGATGCCGGCCTCTAAACGTATATTAAATTGTTCAAGGCTCTCTATGCGGGTCTCTAAATCGGCACGACGTTGAGCATTAAATTCAATATCATCAAGGCGGCGCAACTGTAATTGGGCGCTATCAATCAGGCGTTTATTACGGCGCACGTTTAACTGTAGTTCCCGCACCTGAGTGTGCAAGGGCTCATAACCAACTGCAAAGTCTGTTAGCGCAGCTTTGGTTTGATAAATGTCATCAACCTTAGCAAACGTTTGTCGCGCTTTGCCTAAGCTGTCTTGCAGCATATCCGTAGCCGCCGTAGACAAGTAACTCACATCTACTGCGGCCATGGTATCAATGGCTGTGACCAGATCGGTTTTTTGGTTGGCATATAAAGTAAGCACTTGTTCTTCTAAGCACGGCTGGATGCGCGGGTTCATCGGTGGTGGAGCCGAGTCAGAAGTCAGGTAGGTACGATTGGGCAAATAATTCACTAAGCTTGGGAAAAAGCCAGTAATCACCAAGGCCAAAATCTGCAACCCAATAAACGGAATCACCCCTTTGTAAATGGACAGGGTTTTAACCACTTGGTCGGCCACGCCTCGTAAATAGAAGAGCGCAAAACCAAAGGGCGGGGTAAGGAATGATGTTTGAATATTGAGGCCAATCATCACGCCTAACCACACGGCGGTAATATTAGCGCTAGGGTCGGCCAACAAAATAGGTGCCACAATCGGCACTACTACTACGGCAATCTCTATAAAATCTAAGAAGAAGCCCAAGATAAAGATCACCACCATAACCACAAAGAACTGTACCCAAAAACCGCCAGGTAAGCCTGTAAGCATGTCTTTTACTAGCTCTTCACCACCAAAAGCACGAAATGCCGAAGTGAGCATCGCCGCACCAATAAGAATGATAAATACCATGGAGGTAGTCTTGGCGGTTTCCCCCATCACTTCATGTAGCGTGGTGCCAGTTTTAAATACCCGCCAGCCACTCCAGCAAACAGCTCCCAGTAGAACAGTGACGGCAATTAAACCAAGGACTACACCGAGGCGGTCGTCGTCGGTATCAATGCTTTTAATGTTCAGATCAAAGTTGGCGACGATAAAACCAAGGGCAAGCACTGCAAATATCGCCATAAAAGCGGGCCAATAACGCCGCTCATCACGGTGGTGTAAGCGATACCCTGCCATGAGCATGGCGCCAACAGCACCTACCGCACCCGCTTGGTTTACCGTAGCGACACCTAATAAAATGGACCCTAAAACTACAAAAATCAACGCTAAAGGTGGTAATAATGACATTAAGACTTTAGCTAAAAATTGGCGATTATAAGCACCTGAATAGCCTACTGGGGGCGCCATTTTTGGGCGTATGATGGCAGTAAACAGAATATACAATATGTATAAAGCCACCAATAAAAGACCCGGAATAAAGGCACCCATAAACATATCACCTGCACTAGCAGAGGTGATATCCAGCACTGATGGCATAGAGAATTCACCGGTGATTTCTCGGTAGGCGGCTTTTCGCATGGAACTGGCTTGGTCTGCTGCACTGCTGAGCTGGTCGGCCAAAATAATCAATACGATAGAGGGTGGGATGATTTGACCCAAGGTACCCGAGGCACAAATGGTGCCTGTGGCTAAAGAATGAGAATACTTATTACGTAACATCGCCGGCAGCGAAATCATACCCATGGCAATCACCGTGGCACCAACAATACCCGTAGTGGCCGCTAATAGTGCGCCTACTATCACCACAGAAATACCCAAACCACCGGGTACTGGGCCAAATAGCTGAGCCATAGTCACCAACAAGTCTTCGGCTACTTTAGAGCGCTGCAGCATAATACCCATAAAGATAAACAAAGGAATGGCTATTAGAGTATCGCGTTCCACGTTCCAATATAGGCTTCGAAGGTTGGTAACACCCGCACTCAACCATTGCACTGGTCCACCTTCATGAAAATAGGCGTCTGGGTTATCAGCAAATATCCAACCAGCCAGCGCAGCTAAACCAATGGCAATAATAGATGAGCCTGGTAAGGAAAAGGCCACCGGAAAACCAGACAATAATGCCGTAATCATCAACAGGACCAAAATCCCTAAAAACAAAAGTTCCATATCTGTGTTTCCTAGGTGTTAGCCGTGGTGGGCATTGCTTCGCCACGCAGCACCCCAAAATGTTTCAACAGGTAGCTTGAAAATTGAATAATCATAGAAAAAGCAAAAATAGCCAAAAAACCTACCATAATGTATTTCACATACATGCCATAACCACTTTGAGACACTTCAACACTCAACAATGGGCTGTTAATGCTGCTGGTTTTGTCCCACATCCCTAAGGTCAAAATGGTAAAACATAAAGGCAAACCCAGTAGGCATACACCCAACACATTCACCCATGACTGGGTGCGTTGTTTAAAATGAGTGTAGGCCACATCCACACGAATATGCCCTTCAATAAGTAAGGTGTGGGCCGACGCAAACAAGAACAAAGCAGCGTACCAAAAACGTACTAGGTCACCCATAAAGGCCTGTTCATAGGAAAAGACAAAACGGGCGATCACAATTAAAAATTCAGCCACAACCACCAATAAGGTGAGCCAAACAAAACCTAAACCTTTACTACGTAGGGCGATAAAACAAGCCAATAGCATCAAAGGAAGGTGTACGTAGGTACCACGAAATTGGGGTTTGCCTAGTTCGACAGCAATTGTTTCACCCACCAGCGGCACTAACAGGGATTCGATACGGAGCAAAGACACTAACATGTCGACCATGCCTACCAATAACACCATCCAAAAGGCGGCTTTTATAGTTGTGGCAGCCCAATTGGAGACGCGATCCGCAAGCATTTGATAGCTTTGCCGCCGCAGCCTAGACACATGTACTGCCGCCAACAGTGGCGCAACAGCATAACTCAATACCTGCAGCCAACCCAAACTCGCGGATGATTTTCCCGCAAGGGTGTTTACTGCTCCTGGCCATAACGCCCAGAAGTTTAAAAAATTATTCAGCACAAAAATAACCGTGACATAGACCACAGTAAAAGCAAGACTACGCAGCAGTAGGTCCTGTTTTAGAAAAGCGCTAGAAGATTGTTGCATGCTTTAAACCAAGACAATAAATACATAAAACAGAAAAACCCACCCACAAGTGAGTTGTGGGTGGGTGTAGGACGAGCGACAAAAAATTAACCGCCTAAGGCACGGTTACGTTGCTGCATATAGGCTTGGTCAGAAATTTCTGCCCATGCGCCGATATCCTTACGCGCGGTAGCGAAGCTCTTATGAATACGCGAAGCCAAGTCACTGTGGGCTTGTACCTCGGCAAACACCTCTTCAGATGCTTCGGCAAAGCTGTCGTAAATGTCATCATTAAACTGACGCAACTTCACACCTTGGTCATTAACCAAGCGCTTCAATGCTGCACCATTTTTGGCATTGTATTCCGCCATCATCACGTCGTTTTCCATAGACGAAGCAGCTTCAATCATCACTTGATCTGACTTGCTTAGACCGTCCCACCAAGTCTTGTTCATGCCGCAAGACAACATTGCGCCTGGCTCATGCATACCTGGGTAGTAGTAATATTTAGCAGCTTCGTAGAACTTCATCAGTTCATCGTTCCACGGACCAACCCACTCAGTGGCGTCAATTGCGCCCGAAATAAGGTTTTCATAAATCTGACCGCCGGGTAGCGACACTGGTGAACCCCCTAGTTTAGCTAATACGTCACCACCCAAACCTGGCATACGCATTTTCAAACCTTTAAGGTCATCTACACTGTTAATTTCTTTACGGAACCAGCCACCCATTTGTACCCCGGTGCTACCACACATAAGGCCTTTTAAGCCGTAACCTGCGCCTAACTCATCCCATAACTCTTGGCCACCACCAAAACGAATCCAAGCGTTCATTTCGGTATAGGTTAAACCAAAAGGCACCGCAGTGAAGTAAGCCCAACCCGGGTGCTTGCCTTTCCAGTAGTATTCGGCCGAATGGTACATTTGTGCATTGCCAGAGGCCACTTCGTCAAATGAGTCAAACGCCTTAACACGCTCATTAGCTGCGTAATAAGTAACTTGAATACGACCATCGCTCATGTCGTTTAAACGTTGTGCAAAACGCTGTGCGCCCGTACCTAAGCCGGGAAAATCACGAGGCCAAGTGGATACCATAGCAATTTCTACGCGTTCCTTAGCAATGGCTGGTGCAGCAATAGTTGATGCCGCGACTGCACCACCTAAACCCACCAAACCTTTCTTTAATATTTCTCTTCTTTCCATTACCTTAATTCTCCAGTATTTTTTTATTGAGGATAACCATGCCAAACTAGTTACAGACTAACGGTGTTATTTACCTCAGCTGTGGTTACAATAGATGCTACTTAATAGCCCATTGCAGCCAACTAATTGCCATAGCTCCAGTAAAACTACTCTTTTAGTCATACGCTGGCAACAAGACAAATAAACAATGGTCAGATTAATTTGAATTCCAACAACAATTTTTCCTCGTTAGTTATTCGCAACTGATGCCAATTATACGGACCCAATAATGGATGTTTCTCGTCTTTTAGATGAACTCAACAGCTCTCAACGCGAGGCCGTTGCTGCGCCAGAAGAAAACCTGCTGATATTGGCAGGTGCTGGCAGTGGTAAAACCCGCGTACTGGTTCATCGCATTGCCTGGCTTATTGAAGCAGAACACATTTCACCTTGGTCTATCATGGCGGTTACTTTTACCAACAAGGCTGCACGTGAGATGCGTGCCCGTATTGAAAGCCTTATGGGTTTAGATACTCAGCAATTATGGGTGGGCACCTTCCATGGCTTAGCCCATCGACTACTACGCCGCCATTGGCAAGAAGCGGGGCTACAAAAAGAATTTCAAATCCTCGACAGTGACGACCAGCTCAGCATCCTTAAGCGCCTATGTAAGGAAATGCAGCTGGAGGAAAGCCGCTGGCCTGTGCGTCAGTTTCAGCACTTTATTAACGGCTGCAAAGATGAAGGTAAGCGCCCGCAGCACATACAAACCCATGGCGACTTTCAGCTAGAGACTCAAGTTAAAGTCTATATTGCCTACCATCAAGCGTGTGAACGTGCGGGTTTGGTGGATTTTGGTGAACTGCTATTACGTAGCCATGAATTATGGCTCAACAACGCCGCCTTGCTGGCTCACTACCAAGGCCGCTTCAAACACCTGTTGGTGGACGAGTTTCAAGACACCAATACCATTCAATATGCATGGTTACGGGTGTTGTCTGGCTCTGCGGCCAAGGTGATGGCTGTGGGTGACGACGACCAATCTATTTATGGATGGCGTGGTGCGAAAATAGAAAATATTCAGCATTTTGAACGTGACTTTGGCAACGCTATTACCGTGCGCTTAGAACAAAATTATCGCTCCACCGGCACTATATTAAAAGCAGCTAACGGTCTAATAGCCAACAACAGCAGCCGCCTTGGCAAAAACCTTTGGACCGATGGCAAAGATGGCGAAGCGATCTCTTTATATGCTGCGTTTAACGAAATGGACGAAGCGCGATTTATCGTTGATCAAATAGCCCAATGGCAAAAAGACGGTGGGTTAAGGCAAGAGTGTGCCATTCTTTACCGTTCAAACGCTCAGTCTCGAGTGCTTGAGGAAGCCCTCATTCGGGCTCAAATGCCTTATCGTATTTATGGCGGCCAACGTTTTTACGACCGTTTGGAAATTCGTAATGCATTAGCCTACTTACGCCTCATTAAAAATCGCAATGATGATGCTGCAATGGAGCGGGTATTTAATGTGCCAACACGGGGAGTAGGGGCTGCCACAGTAGCCAAAATCCGTCAAAACGCCCGTGCCGAAGGCTGTTCTATGTGGGACAGCAGCAAACAAATCATTGCCCGTAACGAATTACCTACCCGCGCCCATAATGCAGTGGAAGGTTTTGCCAACCTTATTAATCGTCTAGACGAAGAAACTAACGCAGCGTTGCTACACGATATGGTCGACCATGTGATACAGCAATCGGGTTTAATACAGCATCACCTTAAAGAAAAAGGCGAAAAAGCTCAGACCCGCATTGATAACCTCAAAGAATTGGTGAGCGCCGCCAAAGGTTTTGCCAGCACATGGAATCCAGCTCAAGAATCCGATGACCCAGATGGCGAAATAGACCCAGTGGCCACCACGCCCCTCGCCGCAATGCTTGACCAAGCCGCGTTGGATGCAGGTGAGCAACAAGCCGACGAATCGGAAGACAGCGTGCAATTGATGACCCTACACTCTGCCAAGGGCCTTGAGTTTCCCATGGTGTTTTTGGGCGGTGTAGAAGAAGGATTATTTCCACACAAGATGTCCCTCGAAGAAGGTGACCGTTTAGAAGAAGAGCGTCGCCTTTGTTACGTGGGCATTACCCGCGCTATGCAACGCTTATTTATTACCTATGCCGAAAGCCGCCGCTTACATGGCCAAGATACCTTTAATCGGCCGTCGCGCTTTATTGGTGAAATACCAGAAGGTTTAATGACCGAAGTAAGGCTTAAATCTAGCATTAGCCGACCCGTTACAGCCAGGCCCACTCCAACAAGGCAATACGACCGTTGGGGCAGACATCAAGCGTTAGAAACACCAGTGATCGCCCTAGGCCAGAATGTGCGCCATCCTTTATTTGGCATAGGCACCGTAGTGAACGCCGAAGGTTCTGGGCCACAAGCTCGCGTGCAAGTGAACTTTGAAAACGAAGGCAGTAAGTGGCTGGTTTTAGCCTATGCTAAGTTAGAAAATATTTAGGTATTTATTATGTCTGCAGGACCAGAGTTTGACACCACCTTTGCCAGCCTGCCAGATGAGTTTTACAGCTATACACAACCCATTCGGGTCGCTAATGCGTCATCCATCATTCAAAATTCAAACCTAGCCACAAAGCTAGGTATTGACCCTGAGTGGCTGGTATCTAATGAAGCCTTGCAGATATTAGCGGGCAATCAAACCGCTATGGGGTCTGCACCTATGGCACAGGCTTATGCGGGCCATCAATTTGGGTCGTTTAACCCTCAGTTAGGTGATGGCCGAGCACACTTATTGGGTGAAATCGTGGCGCCAAATGGTGAACGTTTTGACCTTCAACTCAAAGGTTCTGGCCCTACGCCTTATTCACGTCGTGGTGACGGGCGTTCACCCATGGGGCCCGTCATACGGGAATACCTCATCAGTGAAGCCATGGCCGCCTTAGGCGTGCCCACAACCCGTAGCCTTGCCGCCATAGCCACGGGAGAAGTGGTGATGCGCCAAGGCCCAACACCGGGAGCCATATTAACGCGTATTGCCCCAAGCCATATTCGTGTTGGAAGTTTTGAATATTTTGCCATGCAAGGCAAACAAGACTCTGTTAAAACCCTTGCCGACTACTGTATAAAGCGCCACTTTCCACAACTAGCAGATCACTCTCAGCCCTACTTATCATTTCTCAATGAAGTCATAATGCACCAAGCCAAACTTATCGCCCAATGGCAAGGTCTTGGTTTTATTCATGGGGTGATGAACACCGACAACATGCTTATCTGTGGTGCTACGGTGGACTATGGGCCCTGTGCCTTTATGGATCAGTTCGACCCGGAAAAGGTGTTTAGCTCTATCGATAAACAAGGCCGCTATCGCTACAGCCAGCAGCCGGGTATTGGCCAATGGAACCTAGTTCGTCTAGCCCAAGCGTTGTTGCCCATATTACATACCAACGGCGAGCAGGCCCTTGCAGACGCTCAACAGGCGTTAGATGGCTACGTAAAGCACTTTGGCTCGGCCTACCAAAAAGTCATGAGTAACAAGCTTGGTTTCAGCCAGCCCCAAGCAAGCGATCAAGCCTTAACGGAACAGCTGTTATCCATCATGACCGAGCATCAATTAGACTTCACTTTGTGTTTTAGGTATTTGGTTGATCAGGTTGCCACAGATACCCAGCATCAGCCTATTGGAGATGTGTTTAGCGCGCCTAATGAGCTTTTATTGTGGCAACAACAATGGCAGCAACGTTTAGCCGCAGACACGCAAACCCAAGCCCAGCGATACCCGCAAATGAAACAGGCTAACCCTGCGTTTATTGCCCGTAATCACCAAGTAGAACTGGCCATTAGGGCAGCAGAAGATCAAGGTGACTACCAACCTTTTTACGATTTACTCAGCGTGATAAAAGCACCTTTTGAATACCAGCCAACACTTAAAACGTTTGCCTTAGCACCCCTGCCTCAAGAAGTGGTTCAACATACTTTTTGTGGCACCTAAATCATCAACAAAACGGTTAAAGCTCAGCTAAATAGTGTTGCAGATGATACTAAACCTCTAACATAAAGGTGACGGGGCCGTCATTGGTGAGGCTTACTTGCATATCTGCACCAAACTGCCCCGTAGCTACGGTGATTTTATCTTTTGCTTTAGCCACAAAGTAATCATACAGCTGTTCGCCCAACGCTGGAGGAGCTGCGCTAGAAAAACCAGGTCTGAGGCCTTTTTTAGTATCTGCGGCTAAGGTGAACTGGCTTACAATCAGGATGCTGCCATTCACCTGCTGTACGTTGTTATTCATTTTGCCGTCGTCGTCGCCAAAAAAACGATAATGCAAAACTTTATGCAATAACTGATCTGCCTTAGTCTGGTCGTCTCCCTTATCCACTCCCAGCAACAGCATAATGCCGTGCTCAATTTGGCCTATACATTGGCCATCTACATCCACTTTGGCTTGGGTCACGCGTTGCATCAAGGCTTTCATGGGGCAGAACCCACTCCGTGGTTACGGCTGTAGCCATTGATACTTGGGCTAGACCACCCTACCAAGGTTTCTGGCCTAGGCTGATAGATCTCCACCTTTAATGGGTAACACTTGGACGTATCACTAGAATGTTCGCTGCTGCAATCACCACCGGGGCATGCCGATAGGGCGCCAAGTAAATCAATTTCGGCGAACATGGTTAAATAATCTCCCGGCCGTACTGGGCTAGCCTTCATAAAGTATTGATGAGTATCGAGGCTAAAGCCAGTGCACATAAACACGTTTAATACATCATGCACCATGGCTTCCGTGGCATCTAAAGGCAGCTTTGCATAATCCAACATAGCCCGCGTGAGGTTGGAATGGCAGCAATGGTGATATTCATCCTGCCCTAATACCTGATTAGTATAGGGGTCACAACGGGTGCCAATCACGTCATGTACACTGCCGCCAAACTGATCCCAGCCGTACCAATCCAATGTGTCATCAATCACCGTGGCCATGGGTCGTAGATACGGCATATTGCTCCATAAACGGTCTCCGGTGCTCACATGGGTGCCATGCAAGGCCCGTGTTTTACCACTAAAAAAACGCTCATTAAGGTTATCTTTATGCCAAAGATTCAAATCGCCCACTTGAGGTCCATCTACACTCACAATACGAAACACATGGCCTGCAGGCACCACAAAACTACGGGCGTCTCTGGCTGGAATAGTGACACTCTCTACCAGTTGCATACCCCGCTGCAGATCGTCGTAAAAGTGTTTATCATAGGCAGGCAGGGTGTCGTTGGGATAACACACCACCGGCACGACATCTAAACGTTGCTGGGCATCTGAAGGGGGTGAATATTTTGGGGAGTTCTTCATAGTTTGGCCTTTTCTATGCTTATCATTACGGTAATTATGGCGTGTTTAAGCGCACTTCACTGCAAATTCACGAGTCGCTTTAATGAGATTGTCGATAATGCCGGGTTCCTGCTGCGAATGTCCAGCGTCTCTAACCATGTGTAATTGGCACTCTTGCCACAATTCATGAACCTCAAAAGCCTGCTGCGCGGGGCAAATCATGTCATAACGTCCGTGCACAATAATACCGGGTAAGTGGCTGATTTTATTCATATTCTCTAACAACTGATTAGATTCAAAAAAACATTGGTTCACAAAATAATGGCATTCAATACGCGCCAAGGCTAAAGCAAAATGAGCGTCGGCAAAGTCATCTACACAATGGGGGTTGGGCTCTAAGGTAGCAATACTACCTTCCCATGTGGCCCATGCTTTTGCTGCAGAAAAGCGCTTTAGCTCATCCGCACCGCATAACAACTCATAATAGCGGCTCACCATTTGCCCATGGGCTTCGGCGTCTGTATGTAATAATGGTGCCTGGAATACTTGCCAATAATCGGTAAACATACGGCTTGCGCCGCCCGCTTCGTAGATCCAATCCACATCTTTTTGCCGGCCCAAAAAAATGCCCCTTAAAATTAAACCCAACACATGATTTGCATGGGCTTGTGCATAAGCCAAAGCCAATGTACTGCCCCAAGAGCCACCAAATAACAGCCATTTAGAAATTCCTAGCTCACTACGCAATACCTCAAAATCGTTAATTAAATGCTGTGTTGTATTGGCTTCCAAACTGGCATGGGGCAACGAACGACCCGCACCACGCTGGTCCATTAAGATAATGTGGTAATCATTTGGGTCAAAGAAGCGTCTAGACGACGGCCCACACCCGCCACCCGGGCCGCCATGCATTACCACCACAGGGATACCTTGGGGGTTGCCGCACAGTTCTACATATAAACGATGCCCATGGGTGACTGGCAAATAGAATTCACGGTAGGGTTTGAGTTCTGGGTAGAGTTGTTGCATAGATACACTCAAAATGGAGAGTAAATACTACAAATTGTAGTCATTGGCTACTTTTATCCTAACACTCATGCAAAAGGATCCAAAGTTTCTAAATCATACAAATACCATTATTACTGCCATATACTTCGAGACCTCCACGTATCAAGAAAACCCATTGCTACTGTATTAATGTCATATCGATTAATCAGTTCGAGGACTTGTTGTTGCCAATGATTGTTCTTGCAGATAATTCGCATCAAATAAATTAGAAATACCAGAGTGTTATATAATTTCCTTAAAA
>JAQRMV010000033.1:21701-24219 GCA_028598985.1 Gammaproteobacteria bacterium | reverse complement strand
ATCTTTCTCTATAAATGTGCGTGGTACCGGTGGGCGGACTCGAACCGCCACGTCTTGCGACAACGGATTTTGAATCCGTCGTGTATACCAATTTCACCACACCGGCACATTGAGGGGCGAATTATACAGAGTTCTTTTTTAGCGTCAACGGCTATGGGGCTTTTAATCTGGTTTTTGCTGTATTAATCAACACCAGTATAACCACTGGCAGAAACGCTAAAAACGTCTGTGCTGGGGCGGTCTATTTTGCTACTATAGCCGACCGAATTACTTAGCCCTTGGGTTTTTTCTTAATAGCCCCATCTATGTGTCATGCAAGTTTCTGATTTTAGTTTCCATCTTCCAAATGAGCTCATTGCTCGTTACCCAACACCGCAGCGTACGGCCAGTCGTTTAATGCAGCTGCATGGCGAATCGGGTGCGGTGTCCCATGGTGGGTTTACTGATCTGTTGGGCTTTCTCCAGGCAGGGGATTTACTGGTATTGAACAATACTAAAGTGATCCCGGCGCGGCTGTTTGGTGCTAAAGAGTCTGGCGGTAAAATTGAAGTGCTGGTGGAACGGCTTTTAGGCGAACACAATTTTCTGGCCCACGTGCGTTCGAGTAAATCCCCGAAACCTGGGACTCGGTTGTTGTTGGAAGGTGAGGTTTGGGCCACCATGGTGGCGCGCCATGGCACTTTGTTTGAGCTGTGTTTAGACGCAGGCGAATCTGCCTTAGAGGTGTTGCAACGGGTGGGGCACATGCCATTGCCGCCTTATATCGATCGGCCAGACGACACGGCAGACAGAGACCGTTATCAAACGGTATTTGGTGAGCATCATGGGGCTGTGGCTGCACCTACTGCAGGGCTGCACTTTGATCAACCCCTATTGGATGCCATTGCTGCGAAAGGTGTAAGCTTTGCTTATGTTACCTTGCATGTGGGTGCGGGTACTTTTCAGCCAGTTAAAGTGGATCGTATTGAAGACCACCATATGCATGGCGAATTAGTAGAAGTAGATGAAGCAGTTTGTAGTGCTGTGGAGCGCACCCGTGCTAATGGTGGGCGGGTGGTTGCGGTAGGCACCACGTGTGTGAGAGCTTTAGAAAGTGCCAGTGCACAAGGCACTATTGCACCGTTTAAGGATGAGACACATATCTTTATTTACCCAGGCTATCGTTTTAAAAGTGTGGATGCCTTGGTGACCAATTTTCATTTATCAGAATCTACCTTATTAATGTTGGTGAGTGCGTTTGCTGGTCGAGATTACGTTATGGGAGCTTATGCACAAGCTATTGAGCAAGGCTATCGTTTTTTTAGTTATGGTGATGCCATGTTAGTCACACCACAACCTTCTGCTTTGGAGCAGTCATGAGTCGCAGTTGTTTTATGAAGTTTGAGCGTTTGGCCCAAAGCGGCGAAGCGCGACGTGGTCGTTTGAGTTTTCCCCGTGGTTCGGTAGAAACGCCGTGTTTTATGCCCGTGGGTACTTACGGCACAGTAAAAGGCATGTTACCAAGAGACATTGAAGCCACGGGTGCCGAAATTATTTTAGGCAATACCTTTCACCTCATGTTAAGGCCTGGCACAGAAGTGATTAAACAGCACGGTGATTTACATGATTTTGCCCATTGGAAAAAACCCATTCTTACGGATTCTGGTGGTTTTCAGGTGTTTAGCCTAGGCGCTAAAATTAACGAAGAAGGGGTTAAATTCCAGTCGCCGGTTAACGGCGATACGGTGTATATGACGCCAGAATCGTCTATGCAAGTGCAGAAAGACTTGGGTGCAGACGTGGTGATGATTTTTGACGAATGTACCCCTTACCCCGCAACAGAGGAAGAGGCCGCTACCTCTATGCGTCGGTCTATGCGCTGGGCTGCGCGTAGTAAAGATGCCCACGGCGACAGCCCCTCGGCTTTGTTTGGCATTGTGCAGGGTGGTATGTATGAACACTTGCGAGACGAATCCCTTGAGGGCTTGGCGGCTATCGATTTTGACGGCTTTGCTATTGGGGGTTTGTCTGTAGGCGAACCTAAAGGTGATATGTTGCGAGTGCTTGAGCATACGGCCCCTAAATTGCCTGCCGATAAGCCACGCTATTTAATGGGTGTAGGCAAACCAGAAGATTTGGTGGAAGGTGTGCGCCGTGGCATTGATATGTTTGATTGTGTGATGCCTACTCGTAACGCTCGTAATGGACATTTGTTCGTCACCAACGGCGTGGTGAAAATTCGTAATGCAGTTCATAAAACCGATACCAGTACGTTGGATGAAGAGTGTGATTGTTACACTTGTACTCATTTTTCTCGCGCATATTTGTACCATTTAGACAAGTGTCGTGAAATGTTAGGCGCCCAGCTTAATACCATTCATAACCTGCATTATTACCAACGCCTGATGGCAGGATTGCGTGCAGCGCTGGAAGCGGGTACATTGGACGACTTTGTCGATGATTTTTATAATAAGCGTGGTTTAACCACCCCTGCTTTGAATAATAGTTAGTTAATTTTTGTTAATAGTTTTAGTTAATA
>JAQRMV010000033.1:0-21601 GCA_028598985.1 Gammaproteobacteria bacterium | reverse complement strand
GTTAATAGTTTTAGTTAATACCTAGGAGATAATATGAGTTTTTTTATTGAATCAGCCATGGCCGAAGGCGAAGTAGCCGCCGGCGGAGACACAAGTTCCCTTGTGATTATGATGGTGATTTTTGCCGCCGTATTTTATTTTATGATTTGGCGTCCACAATCGAAGCGCACAAAAGACCACAAAAACCTAATGAGTGGGCTTTCTAAGGGTGATGAAGTGGTCACTAATGGCGGCATTATTGGTAAGGTCGCTAAAGTGAGTGATGATTTTATTACCATTACTTTGGCCGATGGCGTAGATGCCCATTTCCAAAAAGCAGCAGTGGCTTCTGTATTGCCCAAAGGCACTATCAAGTCTATTTAATGAAGTGGTGTTAAGCCTTGGTTGTTATTGGTATGCGCCAGGGCTTTTTTATGACTCGTTTTTCAAGGAAAGCCTGTGTTAAATCGTTATCCCTTATGGAAAAGCCTGCTGATTATTGTTGGCTTGGCCCTTGGTGGGCTTTACGCTCTACCAAACTTATACCCAGATGATCTGGCTATACAAATCTCTGGTGCAAGAAGCGCTACTGTAATTGATGAGCAGGTGCTTGATGCGGCTGAAAAAGTCTTATCACAGGCTAACTTGAATACCAAAGGCATTGAACTCACCCCTAAGAACGTATTGATCCGGGTGTCTGATTCGGAAAGTCAGTTACGGGCAAAAGCAGTGTTAAGCGATGCCATGGGGGATGCTTACGTAACCGCATTAAATCTTGCGCCTACTACGCCGCAGTGGCTCAGCAACCTAGGTGCTGGGCCTATGAAGTTGGGTTTAGACTTGCGTGGTGGTGTTCACTTTTTGCTAGAAGTGGATATGGTTCAAGCGGTGGCACAGCGCTTAGATGTCTATGTGAGTGAGGTGAAAGCCTTATTACGTACGGAAAAGTTACGTTATCGCGCAGTGTCCCATGAAACCGATGGCAGTTTGCGCATTAAGTTCATGGATGCGCAAGTTAGAGATCAGGCGCGTTCTAGGCTTAAGTCTGAGTACGGTGAATTTCTAATGGGTGTGGAAGACACCCCAGATGCCTTCTACCTCTTGGTGAGCCTCAATGAATCTACAGTGAGAGAGATTGAGGACTATGCAGTGAATCAAAACCTAACCACGTTGCGTAATCGCGTCAACGAGCTAGGTGTAGCAGAGCCTTTGGTGCAGCGCCAAGGCCGTAATCGTATTGTAGTGCAGCTTCCCGGTGTGCAAGATACCGCCGCAGCCAAACGTGTGTTAGGGGCCACAGCTAACCTAGAGTTTCGTTTAGAAGCTAAGCCTGGAGCAGCCCGTGTGTCTACCGAGGAGTTTGCCTTTAGGTCTAACCCTCAGCGTAAAGCCACGTTAGAAAAAGACCTTATTATTAGTGGCACCAGCGTTTCTAATGCCCAGTCAAACTTCGACGAAAATGGCATGCCTCAGGTGAATATCGACCTTGATAGTCAAGGGGGTAAGCTGATGAACCGAGTCACAAGAAATGCAGTTCAGCGCCGCATGGCTGTTGTGTTTGTAGAACACAAATCACGCTTAAGAGTGGTTGAAGTGGATGGTGAATTGGTTGATCAACGCCAGTCTTATGTAGAAAAAAGTGTTATTTCTTTGGCCACTATTGAAACCGCCCTAGGCAACAGTTTTCGTATTACCGGCCTAGACGGTGCAGGTGAAGCTTCGGAGTTGGCCTTGTTGTTACGGGCAGGATCTTTAGCCGCGCCCATGTATTTTGTTGAAGAACGTACGGTGGGTCCAAGTTTAGGCCAAGAAAACATTGACCTAGGCCTTACCTCAGTACAAATAGGTTTAGCTTTGGTGGTGGTGTTCATGTTGGCCTTTTATGGTGTGTTTGGCATCATTGCCAACGTGGCCTTGGCGTTTAATTTATTGTTAGTGGCAGCGGTCATGTCGTTGCTAGGGTTTACCCTGTCCTTGCCGGGTATAGCCGGTGTTGTGCTTACAGTAGGTATGGCGGTGGATGCCAATGTGCTGATCTTCTCCCGCATTAAGGAGGAGTTAAAAGCCGGCATGGCACCTCAATCTGCTATCCACGCAGGCTATGAGCGCGCCTTTACTACTATTCTTGATGCCAACATTACCACCTTGCTGGTTGCAGTGATTTTATACGCAGTGGGTACTGGCCCCGTTAAAGGCTTTGCAGTGACATTGTCTATAGGCATAGTCACTTCTATGTTTACAGCCATTATGGTGAGCCGCGCCATGGTGAATGCTGTCTATGGTGGTAAAAAGATCACTGATATTAAAATATGGCCTGCGTTTATGGGAGCTAGGAAATGAGCGACATGAAGATTATTAACTTTATGGGCCTACGCAAAATTGCAGGGGCTTTATCCATTGTTCTGGTTTTAGGATCACTCATTTCACTGGCAGTTAATCAGCTGCAGTTTGGCTTGGACTTTACTGGAGGCACCTTAATAGAGGTGGGTTATCAACAAGCGCCAAACTTGGTTGAGGTGCGTACTGCGCTGCAAGATTCGGGTTTTGATGACGCCATAGTGCAAAATTTTGGTTCTGAAAAAGAGGTGCTGGTTCGCCTTGGCCAAACTTTTAACGACAAGGTGGGCGAGCAAGTGCTGGGTGCATTGCAAGGGGTCTCTGGCTCTAGTGTTGAGCTGCGTCGTTCTGAATATGTGGGCGCACAAGTGGGTGAGGAACTTACCGAGCAAGGTGGCATGGGCATGCTTTTAGCCTTGGCTATTGTGATGATCTATGTGGCCCTTCGCTTCCAGATTAAGTTCTCTATCGGGGCTGTGGTTGCGCTCATGCATGATGTGTTAATTGTGCTAGGTGTGTTTTCAATACTCAAGCTCGATTTTGACCTTACTGTACTTGCCGCCATCTTGGCCGTAATCGGATATTCTTTGAATGACACTATTGTGGTGTCGGATCGTATTCGTGAAAATTTTCGAAAAATTCGTAAAGGCACTACCATTGAAATTATCAATGAATCCCTCACCCAAACTCTGGGCAGAACCTTGGTTACTTCGATTACCACTATATTAGTATTAATGGCGTTGTTGATCTTTGGTGGTGAATTAATTCATGGTTTTGCCTTGGCATTAATCATGGGTGTTTTAGTGGGCACCTATTCCTCTATTTATGTGGCAGCTAACGTATTACTATTGCTGGGCATTAGTAAGGAAGACTTAATTATTCCGCCTAAAGAAGAAGTTATTGAGGGTGAAGGGTTTGAAGAAGGTGAGGATTTTGAACAAGACCTAGAACGGCCTTAAGAAGATCCCCGAACCGCCCCTTAGGCGGTTGTCTCGAGCGTAGCCGAAGATCTAATATGTCTCGGCTACGCTTAGCCTAACAATCAGGCCTTATGTACTGCTTTTAACATAAGCTTAAGCAACTTGGGCGTAGCACAAACAAGCTCACCGTTGTTAACGGCCGCGCCGCCAGAAAAATCTGCAGCTAAAGCGCCAGCTTCTAGTACTAGCAATAGTCCCGCATCTGCACTTTCATTAATGTCAGTGTGCCATAGTGAGTCAAAACGACCTGCTGCCACATAGGCCAAGGCCATGTTGTTGCTAAGCTGGTTGTATGTATGTGCGCCTTCGCTGAATAAGTTTCGAGTGATATTTTGACCACGATCGAAGTCTGTTAAGTCTTCGCGGTTTTGGCTACCGCCGCCAAACACGTGTGCGCCGGATAAGGTTGCACGCTTGCTGGCGCGAATGCGGCGGCCGTTTAGCTGGGCGCCGCGGCCTTTGCTGGCACAGAACTCTTCACCACTGGTTGGGCAGATGATAATAGAATGGACTAGTTTGCCGTCTTCATAGCAGGCCATGGTCAAAGTGAACATGGGTAAACTATGGGCATATTGTTCAAGGCCATCAATGGCGCTAATACGCCAAATTTTGCTAGGGGCTTCTTCTGGCGTATTCATTTCGCCAGCAAGGGACCCAATCACACCCTGTTCTGGGTGTGCTTTGTGAATTTCGTAGGCAATCGTGCGTTCAGCGCCTTCACATTGTTTGTGTAAATGAGCGTCTAAGTCTTGGCCTTCTTCGTGAATAAGGTCCAATCGATCCATTGATCTTACTATTTGTTCGCTAGCGATACGCGCGGCACGCAGGCCAATGTTAATTAGCGGAAGCATGGGATTACCTACTAAAGTTGATAAAGAACGGGACGCAAATGCATTAAATACATCATTAAGTGCGTCAAAGTCGCGCAGTATATCAAAAAAGCCGTAAAAAAGCCTAGCATCTCACCTTATAATAGCCATATGGGCACGACAAAATGCTGTAATCTCGTTATTATCGCCGCTTCAAACTTTATAAACTATTTAGGTTAGTTGTTTTCATGCAAAATTTAATGGCCAACGCCCGCATCGTTTTGGTAAATACGTCCCATCCAGGTAATATTGGTGGCGTTGCTCGTGCTATGAAAAACATGGGTTTACATAACCTAGTACTAGTTGAACCACAAGAGTTTCCAAGCGGTAAAGCCGATGCCCGTTCTGCCGGTGCTAAAGATGTATTAGCGGATGCGAGGGTGGTATCTACCTTGGCCCAGGCTATTGAAGGCTGTGGGTTAGTGGTAGGCACTAGTGCTCGCAGCCGTAACATTCCATGGCCATTGCTAGACCCACGGCAAACAGCGGCTCAAGCCTTAGCCGAGTTACCTAAGCATGAAGTGGCTTTTGTATTTGGTCGTGAAGATCGTGGGTTAACCAATGACGAGCTACATTTGTGTAATTTCCATGTGCACATTCCATCCCATGAGGATTTTAGCTCCTTGAACTTGGCAGCTGCGGTGCAGGTTGTTACCTACGAATTACGTATGGCGTTGTTGGCATCGCAAAAGGGCGATACCCCTGTGCCCATTTGGGGTACCCAGTGGGATGCCGAACTAGCCACCAATGATCAAATGGAAAAGCTGTTTGAGCATATGGCAGAAACTTTGGTGGAAGTGGAGTTTTTAGACCTAGAAAACCCTCGCCAATTGATGGCTCGTTTGAGGCGTTTGTATACACGCGCTCGGATGGACAGTGTTGAGCATAATATTATGCGCGGTATTTTAACGGCTACGCAGCGCACATTGAAAAAATTACGATAAGCACCATATACACCTACGGAAAGTAGCGTATTGGCAGTAACGTGTAATAAATACATTAATTGGGATGAAGGCCATGTTTAGACATCTGAAAGAAGATATTGCTTCTGTTTTTCACCGTGACCCAGCGGCACGAAACTTTGTGGAGGTACTCACTTGTTACCCTGGTTTGCATGCCTTGTTGTTGCATCGTATTTCGCATAGTTTGTGGACGATCGGTTTAAAGTGGTTAGCGCGGTATTTGTCAACTCTCACACGTTGGCTTACGGGTATTGAAATACACCCGGGTGCTCAAATTGGCAATCGTTTTTTTATTGACCACGGCATGGGTGTGGTGATTGGTGAAACGGCCATTATCGGTGATGACGTCACTTTGTATCACGGGGTCACATTAGGGGGCACTACTTGGGAGAAAGGCAAGCGGCACCCCACCTTACATGATGGCGTGGTAGTGGGTGCGGGGGCAAAAATACTCGGTCCATTTGAAGTGGGTAAAAACGCCCGTGTAGGCTCTAATGCAGTGGTCACAAAACCGGTTCCTGCAAACGCTACAGTGGTTGGCATACCTGGTCGAATCATTGAGCTCCCTACCGAAGAAGAACAAAAATCCCGTCAAGATTTAGTAGAGAAATTTGATGCTTATGGCGTGAGCTCAGATTTGCCAGACCCTGTGGCTAAATCCATAAGCGCTATGTTAGATCATATGCATGCTGTTGATAAAAAACTGCATTGTATGGCAACCAAAATAAAAGAACTGGATGCAAGTTATGTGGATGAAAATCTGCCAGAATTGAAAGCCGCCGATTTTGAGGCGGCTATCGACCCACGTGAAGACAAGAAGGCCTAAAAACGGCCTCTAAGCAAGGCGTAATAATACTTGACTAATTTAGTCGGGTTTTAGTAAGATGGCGTGATGTTAACATCACTGGTTTTGCTATGAAGCTTACTACTAAAGGTCGTTACGCGGTCACTGCAATGTTAGATCTTGCGATCCATGCATCGGGCAAGCCGATTAGTTTGGCCGACATTTCTGAGCGTCAAGTGATCTCTTTGTCATACCTTGAGCAGTTATTTTCAAAGCTGCGCCGCCAAGGTTTAGTAGACAGTGTGCGTGGGCCTGGTGGAGGTTATCGCCTTAGCCGAGAAGCCGAAAATATTTATGTGGCACAAGTGATTGATGCGGTTAATGAGGCTGTTGATGCCACGGGTTGTCAGGGTACCGCCAACTGTCAGGCAGGTGATATTTGCTTAACACACCATTTGTGGACGGATTTAAGCGCTCAAATTCATGTATTTTTAAGTGATATTAGTTTGGCAGATTTGGTGAATAGAGGCGAGGTGCAAAAGCATACACAGCGGCAGATAGAAAGATCTATGGAGGCAGCATCATTGAACTTTGTAAATCAATGATCAGCCCAGTGACCTGTTTTAAAGATTGATTAATGGCTGCGTTTTAGCAGCGGAGAATGTACATGAAATTGCCTTTATATTTGGATTATTCAGCAACCACGCCAGTAGACCCTAGGGTTGCAAAGCTGATGTGTGATTGTTTGACGCAAGAGGGTAACTTCGGTAACCCAGCCTCACGTTCACACGTGTACGGTTGGCAAGCAGAAGAAGCGGTAGAGAATGCTCGTCGTCAGGTGGCTGATCTAATTAACGCCGATCCAAGGGAAATAGTTTGGACCTCCGGCGCAACAGAATCGGATAACCTTGCCATTAAAGGCGTGGCGCATTTTTACCATAAAAAAGGCAAACACATCATCACCTCAAAAATTGAGCACAAAGCGGTGCTGGATACTTGTCGCCAGCTAGAGCGAGAAGGTTTTGAGGTAACTTATTTAGAGCCCACAACCGATGGTATTATCAGCCCTAAACAAGTGGCAGATGCATTGAGAGAGGACACTATTATTGTGTCGTTGATGCATGTCAATAATGAAATTGGTGTGGTTACAGATATTGCAGCTATCGGTGAAGTCACCCGGGCTAATAAAGTATTGTTCCATGTTGATGCTGCGCAAAGCGCCGGAAAAATAGCCATAGATTTAGAGACCGCTAAAGTTGATTTAATGTCATTTTCTGCCCATAAAATTTATGGCCCTAAGGGTGTGGGTGCATTGTATGTTCGCCGTAAGCCACGCGTACGTTTGGAGGCTCAAATGCACGGTGGTGGCCATGAGCGAGGCATGCGTTCTGGCACTTTGGCCACACACCAAATTGTAGGTATGGGGGCAGCTTTTGCCATTGCTCAAGAAGAAATGGCGGCAGACAATACCCGTATCGAAGCTTTACGCCAGCGTTTGTGGGAGGGCGTCAAGGACATGGAAGAGGTATATATGAACGGCCATGCTACGCAGCGCGTGTCTGGCAATGCCAACATTAGCTTTAACTTTGTAGAAGGTGAATCACTGTTGATGTCGTTGCGGGAATTGGCGGTGTCCTCTGGTTCGGCCTGCACTTCTGCTAGTTTGGAGCCTTCCTATGTGTTGCGTGCTTTAGGTATGAATGACGAGTTGGCCCACAGTTCTATTCGTTTTAGTATTGGCCGCTTTACCACCGAAGCAGATATTGACCAAGCCATTGAGCAGTCACGTAACGCAGTGATTAAATTGCGTGAATTGTCTCCTCTGTGGGACATGTATAAAGACGGTGTCGATTTGGACTCTGTCCAATGGGCCGCACACTAAAAAAGATTGAGAGGATAAGAACATGGCATATAGCGAACAAGTTATCGACCATTACGAAAATCCACGTAACGTGGGAAAGATGGACGAAGATGATGCCCACGTAGGTACAGGCATGGTGGGAGCACCTGCTTGCGGCGACGTGATGCGCTTACAAATTAAAGTCAATGACGCCGGTGTTATTGAAGATGCTAAGTTTAAAACTTACGGATGTGGCTCAGCTATTGCGTCTAGCTCACTAGTGACAGAGTGGATGAAAGGCATGACATTGGATCAAGCGGGTGAAATTCGCAACTCCAACATATCCGAAGAATTGGCATTGCCGCCAGTTAAAATCCATTGTTCGGTACTTGCCGAAGATGCGATCAAAGCGGCCATAGACAACTATAAGAGTAAACAGTAACGCTTAGCGTTATTGAATGCTAGAAAGAGGAAGGCATCATGGCCATTACCATTACACAAGCCGCCGCCGATCACGTGACTAATTATTTGTCTAATCGTGGTCAAGGTGAGGGTGTGCGTTTAGGTATTCGTACCACGGGCTGCTCTGGTATGGCTTATATTCTGGAATTTGTAGATAAAATATCAGAAGATGACAAAATTTTTGATACCAAGGGTGTCAAAATTGTTATTGATCCAAAAAGCTTATTGTATCTAGATGGCACAGAGCTAGATTATGCTAAAGAAGGTCTTAATGAAGGTTTTCAATTTAACAATCCCAACGCCAAAAGCGAATGTGGTTGTGGTGAAAGCTTTAACGTTTAGCGAGTCTTTGGTGCTTTAGAATTATGGATATTAGCCAAGATTTTTTCTCTTGTTATGGTTTGGTTTGTGATTTTTCTATAGATATGGAGGCGCTGCGTCAGACGCACCGTAGCCTACAGCAACAACATCATCCAGACCGCTTCGTGTCTCAATCTGATAGTGTGCAAAGGCATGCGGTGCAAGTAACGGCCTATTTAAATCAAGCTTATGCCACGTTAAGTGAGCCTCTTTTACGCGGCATTTATTTATTGCAGTTAAAAGGCATGGATCCATTAGCGCCAACCAACACCCAAATGCCGATGGATTTTTTGTTGCAACAAATTGAGTTGCGCGAATGTTTAGAAGACCTGCATCAGGCGCAAGATCCACAGCCAAAAATTGACGCTATGATGGCTCAACTTGAAGCTCAGGCCAATCAGTTAGAGAGCGATTTTGCACAAGCCTATGCTTCGTCACACTTAGACCAAGCCGAAACCAGTGTGCGTAAGCTTCAGTTTATCGTTAAGTTACAGCAGCAACTAGACGCCCTCGAAGGCGAGTTGCTCGATTAAGGAAATCATACATGGCCTTGTTGCAAATTGCAGAGCCCGGTCAAACCGCTAAACCGCACCAGCGTAAACTCGCTGTCGGTATCGATCTAGGCACTACTCATTCATTGGTTGCTAGTGTTCGTAGTGGTCAGGCGGAGACCTTGCCCAACAGTAGAGGTGAGCATTTGCTTCCCTCTGTGGTGCATTATTTGGCCGATGAGTTGCCGCAAGTGGGCATTAAAGCGCAACTCCATTTAGTGGATGATGCCGCTAATACTGTGATGTCTGTTAAGCGTTTAATGGGACGCGGCATTGATGATGTAAAACGCCTTGGTGAGAGCATGCCTTACCTGTTTGAAGCCTGTGATCAAGGTATGCCGCTCATTAATACAGTGTCTGGCTTAAAAAGCCCAGTGCAGGTGTCGGCTGATATTTTGCGAGCATTGGTGCAGCGCGGCGAAAGCAGCTTAGGCGGTGAATTGGTTGGGGCAGTGATTACCGTGCCGGCCTATTTTGATGACGCGCAACGCCAAGCCACTAAGGACGCAGCTCAATTAGCGGGTATTCAAGTATTACGTTTACTTAACGAACCTACGGCAGCTGCAGTGGCCTATGGTCTAGAACAGCAACAACAAGGCACCATCGCAGTGTTCGACTTGGGTGGTGGTACTTTTGATATCTCTGTTTTGCGTATGGAGCAAGGAGTGTTTGAGGTGCTGGCCACAGGCGGAGATTCTGCATTAGGCGGCGATGATTTTGACCATGCCTTGGCAGAATGGATGCGCCAAGAGCGACAAATATCGGCGCAATTAAATTTAGCACAGCAACGTTTTTTATTGCGCTTGGCTCGTACGGGTAAAGAGGCCTTAAGTGATGAGCTTAGTACTCAATTGTCTTTTGAAGGCTGGCCAGGCGATGGGGCATATGCCGCCCTAGAGCTCACTAGAAAGCAAATGGATGATTTGTTAGATCCTGTTATTAGTAAAGCTATCAGAGCGACCAAACGCACTTTGCGTGATGCAAAGGTGGCGTTAGATGATATTGCAGAAGTAGTGATGGTGGGGGGCTCAACGCGTAATTTACGGGTACAAGAGCGAGTTGCAGAACTGTTTCAGCGCCAGCCATTAACAAGCATCGATCCAGACCGAGTAGTGGCTTTGGGTGCGGCGCGTCAAGCAGACGTATTGGCGGGTAATCAAAGCGGTGAAGAACTGCTGCTGTTGGATGTGCTGCCGCTGTCTTTAGGCTTAGAGACCATGGGTGGTTTGGTGGAGCGAGTCATTGATCGCAATACGCCGATCCCCGTGGCTCGAGCCCAAGAATTCACCACCTATCAAGATGGCCAAACGGCGATGGCCATTCACGTGTTGCAAGGTGAGCGAGAGCTAGTGCAAGATTGTCGCTCTTTGTCTCGCTTTGAATTGCGGGGCATACCCGCCATGGCTGCAGGCGCAGCCAAGATTAGGGTGACCTTTCAGGTGGATGCCGATGGGTTGTTAGAAGTGAGCGCCCGTGAATTAACCTCCGGTGTGGCTGCTTCAGTACAGGTGAAGCCTTCCTATGGATTGTCTGATCAGCAGGTTGCCGACATGATTAAAGCCAGCTGGACCAATGTTGAAGATGATCGTAGCGCCCGCAGTTTGCGCGAACAGCAGGTTGAGGCGGATCGTCTTTTAGAGGCAGTGACCATGGCTCTTGCCGAAGATGGCGAACGCTTACTCACAACCCAAGAGCAGCAAGTTATTGTTGAGCAGATGGAACAGTTGGTGCTGGCGCGTAATGGCGATGACCATCATGCTATTGCCAAACAAATTGAAGTGATGGCTAAGGCCAGCGATGCCTACGCAGCAATGCGCATGGATGACAGTATTAAACGTGCCCTTGCGGGTAAGGCTGTGGATCAGCTGTAAAACACAGCGAGCTAAACAAGCCAATAGCTGAGGAACTAACTTAAATGCCACAGATTATTATTTTGCCCCATGCCGAGCTTTGTCCTGAAGGGCAAGTGTTTGAGGCGCCAGCAGGCCAAACTATTTTAGATGCGGCTAAAGAAAATGGCATTGATATTGAGCACGCTTGTGAAAAATCATGCGCCTGTACAACTTGCCATGTTGTGGTGCGAGAAGGTTTTGACTCAATGGTTGAGTCGGATGAATTAGAAGACGACATGTTAGATAAAGCGTGGGGTTTGGAGCCCGATTCTCGGCTGAGTTGTCAGGCGGTGATTGCTGAAGATGATTTGGTCGTTGAGATTCCAAAGTACACTATTAATATTGTCTCTGAAGGGCATTAGCCCTTATCACCCCTTGGAGGTTTACCATGACTATGGTTTGGACCGATACTTTAGATATAGCGATTGAGTTGTATGAAGCACACCCTGATGTGGACCCACGGGTAGTGCGATTTACTGATTTAATGGATTGGGTTCTGGCCTTGCCAGAATTTAGTGATGACCCTAAGCGTTGTGGCGAAAAGATATTGGAAGCTATTCAGGCTGCCTGGATCGACGAATTGGATTAGTTGTTTTTTGCCAGCGGTAAAGTCTATTAAAAGCAACCCATACAGCGTATAATTACGCGGTCAAAAATTTCGTACATATTCGTACATCTTTGCTTTTTAATATTAACCCATTTAAATGGGTCCCACTGTTTGGAGAATACCATGGCGGTAGAACGCACTCTGTCCATCATCAAGCCTGATGCTGTAGCAAAAAATGTAATCGGCAAAATTGTTTCTCGTTTTGAAACTAACGGCCTTAAAATTGTTAAAATGGAAATGAAGCAGTTGTCTGAAGCTGAAGCTCAAGGCTTCTACGCTGAGCACAGCGAGCGTCCTTTCTTTGGTCATTTGGTTGCCTTCATGACTTCTGGTCCGGTTGTTGTACAGGTGCTTGAAGGCGAAGGCGCGGTAAACAAAAACCGTGACCTAATGGGCGCCACTAACCCACAAGAAGCTGCCCAAGGCACCATTCGTTGTGACTTTGCAGAATCTATCGATGCAAACGCAGTTCACGGTTCTGACTCTACTACCTCAGCCGCTCGTGAAATTGCCTACTTTTTCGGCGGCTAATGACTGTTGGTGAAAGTAGGCTGCTATTGTTTTAGCTATTTTTAGCAGCAATAGCAGCATGCAAGGTGCGGCGTTCCAAGTGAACGCCGCATTGCGTTTAGGCCAATTAAATGGCAGTGCAAAATTATGTTTTACTTATAGGTCTTAAGATGTCTGAAGTTAGCACCAAAACCAACATCTTGGGTTTTTCCCAAGCACAGATGGAAACCTTTTTCCAAGCCATGGGCGAGCCTAAATTTCGGGCAGTGCAGGTTATGAAATGGATTCATCAGTTTGGTGCAGAAGACTTTGAAAGCATGACTAATGTAAGTAAACAATTGCGCGAAAAATTAACCCAGACAGCTCAAATAGTAGAGCCGGAAGTGTTGCACTACAGCGATTCCAAAGATGGAACTCGTAAATGGGTGATTGGCGTGTCGGGTGACAACAAAGTGGAAATGGTGCTTATCCCCGACGCTGATCGGGCCACCTTATGTGTTTCCTCTCAGGTGGGTTGTGCGCTGGATTGCAGTTTTTGCTCTACGGGCAAACAAGGTTTTAACCGTAACTTAACGGCTGCTGAGATCATTGGCCAACTGCGCATAGCCATTAAGTCTTTTGGCCCTGTGGACCCTAACGGACCACGCCGGGTGACTAACGTTGTATTTATGGGTATGGGCGAGCCGCTACTTAATTTCGATCAGGTGGCTCCTGCCGTAGCGCTGATGATGGATGACAATGCGTATAATCTTTCTAAGCGCCGTGTGACCGTAAGTACGGCTGGCGTGGTGCCGGCTATTGATCGTTTAAGCCAGATAACCGATGTATCGCTAGCCATTTCTTTGCATGCCCCTAATGACTTGCTGCGTAATGAATTGGTGCCAGTGAACAAAAAGTACAATATTGATACCTTGCTAGATGCGTGCAATCGATATTTAGAAAACCTAAGCGATAAACGCGTGATCACTATGGAATACACCATGATTGATGGCGTCAATGACCAGCCTAAGCATGCGCGTGAACTGGTTCAAGTGCTTAAGCGTGTGCCGTGCAAGCTTAACCTGATTCCTTTTAACCCGTTTCCCGGTTCAGACTACCGTCGTAGCCCGCGCCCGCAAGTTGAAGCTTTTCAGCGTATTATGGCGAAATCGGGTATTATTACTACCATTAGATCTACTCGCGGCGATGATATCGATGCAGCGTGTGGTCAATTGGTTGGCCAAGTTAAAGATCGTACGCGTCGTAGTGCGGTGCATGCTGCACGTATTGAGGCCAAGCAGATAGAGTGACGGAACTTAGCTATGCTGGTAGTGTCCAAAAATGGGCGTTATCATTAGCCTTTTAAACACTAGGTTAATCACAGCAACATTTAATTAGCTCAACTACGATTAATAACAATAAGGTATTGATAGTGAGTGATTTGGAATCATTAGATATGCAGGAACAATCAGAACTTGATGCTCGTCCACCAGGCTTTCCTGGGTATTTATTGCGTAAGGCGCGTGAAGAGAAGGGCTTATCGCAAAAAGAAACGGCTCGTGAATTACATTTAACTTCAAAAGTGATTGAGGCGATTGAAGAAGATAATTTTGAGGTGATACCTAGTTTTGTATTTGCTCGAGGCTATATACGTTCCTATGCGCGCCATTTGGGTTTAGATGGTCAGGCTTTAGTTGCTGAGTTTGACTTGGCATATGGTGTTCCAGACCATGGCTCTTTACCCATGTCGGGAATTAGGAAGCTAGGACAACAAACCAAGCCTAGTGATACTTGGGTTAAGGTGGTGTCGATCTTGTTTGTCATTGGTTTGGTTGCTGCATCAGTGACTTGGTGGCAAAGCCAAAACAGCGACTTGGTTCTTTCCCAGCTCACCAACGTTGCGGTTGAAACGCCAGATGGTGAAACCATTATTGAAGTGCTTGATGGCGGCGAAGACGTCTTAGACCTTGCGCAACTTACAGCCAGCCAAGATGAAGTAGGCGCTTCTGTATCGGCTTTAGAAGAAGATGAAGTGGTAGCAGAAGCTATTGCCGTAGAAACCGTTCAAGCAGAAGTAACACAGCCAATAGCTGACGAAGAAGCTAACTTAGAAGTTGTTTCAGATGCAGCACTCGCAGCCAATCAGGCTCGCCTTGTTATGGTGTTTGAAAAAGATTGCTGGGTGGAAATCAAAGATGGCGCAGGCAAAATGATATTGTCTGATTTATATTCTGCCGGTGAGCAAATTGATCAAGTGGTCACAGCTCCAATTGAGGTGTTATTGGGTCGCTCTTCTGGGGTTACAAAAATGACCTTTAATGGAAAGACCATTGATTTAGTGCCACATACCCGTAAGGATATTGCTCGGCTTACATTGAGCAAATAACAACTCAGTTAGCGACACTTATTACAGAAGGAAAACACCTTGGCGTCTATTAAAGCCATTCGCGGCATGAATGATATATTGCCGGACCAAACGCCTTTGTGGCAGTTTTTTGAAGCGCAGGTAAAAACTGTTTTTGATCAATACGGTTACCAAGAAATTCGTATGCCTATTGCAGAAAGAACAGATTTATTTTGCCGTTCTATTGGCGAAGCCACCGATGTGGTTGAAAAAGAAATGTATACCTTCGCTGATCGTAATGGCGATAATATGACCTTACGTCCAGAAGGCACTGCGTCTTGTGTTCGTGCGGCCCAAGAACACGGTCTTACTTATAACCAAGTGCAGCGTTTGTGGTACCACGGCCCAATGTTTCGTTACGAGCGTCCGCAAAAAGGGCGTCAACGTCAGTTTCATCAATTTGGTGCAGAAGTGTATGGCCTGGATGGGCCAGATGTAGATGCTGAATTAATTGTTATGACAGCCAGGTTGTGGCGACAATTAGGTTTGCAGGGCGCGGTTACTTTGCAGATTAACACCTTAGGGAGCTCTGCAGCACGGGCGGCGTACCGCACCGATTTGGTGGCATTTTTACAGGCGCATATTGATGATCTTGATGCCGATAGTCAGCGTAGAGTAAGCACTAATCCATTACGTGTGTTAGACAGTAAGGATGAAAACACGCAAGCTTTGTTAGATGGAGCGCCTGATTTTTATGGTTATTTAGATGATGAGTCCCGTATCCACTTTGAGCGCCTGCGCCAGCTGCTAGACGCAGCGGGTATTAGCTACCAGGTTAATCCTCGCTTGGTGAGAGGTTTGGATTATTATTGCAAAACAGTTTTCGAGTGGGTCACTGACAAGCTTGGTGCTCAAGGCACAGTGTGTGGCGGCGGCCGCTATGACGGCATGATAGAGCAGTTGGGTGGTAAGCCAACACCTGCCGTGGGTTGGGCTATGGGCGTTGAGCGCATGATTTTGTTATTGCAAGAGATGCAAAAAGAGCCTGCTAATCTAACCCAGCAGGCCGATGTCTACCTTGCCCATATGGGTGATACAGCCAATGTGCAAGCCATGTTGTTGGCAGAACAATTACGTACAGACATTACTGGATTGCGTTTGTTGTGGCACTGTGGCGGTGGCAGCTTAAAAAGCCAAATGAAAAAAGCAGATCGTTGTGGCGCTAAGCTGGCACTGATTATGGGTGACGATGAATTGGCCCAAGGGCGGGTTCAGATTAAGCCATTGCAGGGGCAGGGGCAGCAACAAAGTATACCTCTAGATCAAGTGTCGGTGCATATCGCCGAGTTTATTAACATTTAACACGAGCAGTTTTAAGGAGTTTTTGGTTGTGGCCGAAATGAAGACAGAAGAAGAACAAGTAGAAGCGTTGAAACGTTGGTGGCGAGAGAATGGTAAGTCATTGATTGTGACGATTGCCATAGCTGTGGGTGGTGTGCTGAGCTGGAATTCATACCAAGACTATCAAGTAAGCCAAGCTGAAACTGCGGGGGTGTATTTCCAACGGTTATTGAGCAGCGCCCCAATGGGCCAGCTTAGTGAAGCAGAAATAGCCGAAGTTCGCCATAACAGTGACACGCTCAAGGAAGAGTTTGGGGCAACCACGTATGCCCAATTTGCCGGTTTAATGATGGCTCGTGTTGAAGTGCAAACAGGAAATCTGCCGGCCGCTGTTGCTGAACTGCAGTGGGTTTTGGAGCAAGACGGTGATGCGGAAGTTCATTCATTAGCAACCCTACGTTTGGCAAAAGTGCTTGGCGCACAAGGTCAGTACGATCAAGCGCTGGCTTTATTGGTTGACAGTGACGACGCATGGCAGTTAGGCAGATTAGAAGTCCGTGGTGATTTGTTAGTGGCTCAAGGTCGTTTAGATGCAGCTAGGCAGGCCTATACAGAAGCTTCTGTACTTGCGGTAAGTACGGGTGCAAATAATCCACTACTTAGCTTAAAGCTAGATAATCTAGCCCAATAGTTTGTTGTTGTGTGCAAAAGGCCTTTAAATAATGATTAGCATAGGAACTGTTCACATGCTCACTAGACCACTAAAGCTAATGATGGCATTGATCACTTTGATCGCCGTGACAGCGTGTTCGTCATCTGGCGGCACGATGCCTGATCCTACACCCTTAGAGTCATTTAAAAAGCAAGTTCAGCTAGTAAAGCACTGGTCTGTGTCTGTAGGTAAGGGCCACGCTAATAGTGGCTCTGTAATAGAGCCTATTCTGACTGATGCGGGTGTTTATGCTGCCGCTGGGCAGCAGCTAGGTTTGTTTGACTTAAATACAGGTAAAGTTAGCTGGAAGGTTGATCTAGCTGATCAAATTACCTCGGGTGTTGGGCATAATGAGCAACAACTATTTGTGGCAACCCGTAGCGGAAAGTTAGTGTCACTTAATGGTAGTGACGGCTCTGAATTGTGGCGGGTTAACACCTCCAGTGAGGCTTTAGCTGTTCCGCAAGCCTTTGGCAAGGTTGTTGTGGTTCAAACTATTGATGGAAAAGTAAGTGCATACTCTGTTGATAATGGCCTTTTTCAGTGGTCTTACGCGGCAAATCTTCCAAGCCTTACGCTGCGCGGCACAAGCGCTCCGCTGGTGACTCAGCATTACACATACGCTGGCTTTGCCAGTGGCAAATTGGTGGCGTTGGATAATCAAACGGGTGCGGTTGTTTGGGAAAAAAGCATTGGTTCTGCACAAGGTCGGTCTGAAATTGAACGGTTAGTTGACATTGATGGGGCCTTAACCTTATCGAATGGTGTGCTGTACGTGACCAGTTATCAAGGTAATATAGCTGCCCTTGATGCCTTAACGGGTGCAGTTCAGTGGGAACAACCATTGTCTAGTATCAGTGGAACTGCTTTTGTTGGCACTGCTATTATTGTGGTCGATGCGCAAGACATGGTGTTGGCTTACGACAAAGACCAGGGTCATGTGTTGTGGCAAAATGCTGCTTTGCAGCACCGCTCTTTAGCCGCGCCAATGAATTTAGCTAACCAAATACTAGTAGTGGATAGTGAAGGCTATGCCCATGTGCTTGGGTTGAGTGATGGCGGCTTTTTAGGTCGCCAACAAATAGGCACGAAAGGTGCCAATATTGGTAGCGTTAGCGTCCAAGATGATATTTTCTTACTGAGCCAAGATGGACGTTTAACCCGCCTTGGTTTGAAATAATTGGTTTATTTATGAATCCCGTAATTGCCCTTGTTGGGCGTCCTAATGTGGGCAAGTCCACTCTGTTTAACCGCTTAACACGTTCCCGTGACGCTTTGGTGGCAGATTTTCCAGGCCTAACCCGCGACCGAAAATACGGCGAGGGCAGAGTGGGTGAAAGAGACTACCTTGTCATCGACACAGGTGGCATAAGTGGTGATGAGGCTGGCATTGATCAGGTCATGGCTGAGCAATCTTTGTTAGCCATAGAAGAAGCTGATGTGGTGTTGTTTCTTGTGGATGGCAGGGCGGGGTTGAACCCTTCAGATGAGCTCATTGCTGATCACTTGCGTCGTTGTGACAAGCCAGCTTATTTAGTGGTTAATAAAACTGACGGCCTTGATGCCGATGTGGCCATGGGCGATTTTTATGGCTTAGGTTTAGTAGGAGTGCCGCGTGCTATTGCTGCATCTCACGGCCGCGGCGTAAGCCAGCTTATGGAGGAGGTGTTATCGCCTTTCCCAGAAGACGAAGGTTTTCCTGAAGAGACAGAGGGCGGTATACGTATTGGTGTAGTGGGTCGTCCAAATGTAGGCAAATCTACTTTGGTGAACCGTATGCTCGGCGAAGACCGTGTAGTGGTCTATGATGAGGCAGGGACTACCCGAGACAGTATTTACATTCCTTACCGTCGTAATGATAAACCTTATACATTAATTGATACCGCAGGGGTGCGTCGCCGTGGAAAGGTTAAAGAGGCCGTAGAAAAGTTTTCTATTGTTAAAACTCTGCAAGCTATTAAAGATGCCCACGTGGTGGTATTGGTAGTGGATGCCCATGAAGGCCTCACAGAACAAGACATGCATTTGTTGGGGTTTGTGATAGACGCAGGCCGCGCATTAGTAATTGCTGTTAATAAATGGGACGGCATGGGTGTGGATGATAAAGCCCATGTAAAACATGAGCTAGAGACTCGCTTAGAATTCGCCAAATTTGCCCGCATACATTTTATCTCTGCGTTACATGGTTCAGGTGTAGGCGACTTATATAAGTCTGTTGAAGAGGCACATGGCTGCGCCTTTACTAAGTGGAGTACTAACAAGCTGACTACCCTGTTGGAAGATGCCTTGGCAGACCATCAGCCCCCGTTAGTACATGGCCGCCGTATTAAACTGCGTTACGCTCACTTAGGGGGTTCTAACCCGCCTTTGTTTATTGTACATGGCAATCAAACCAATGCGTTGCCCACAACGTACAAGCGTTATTTGGAAAACAAGTTTATTAAGGTGCTTAAGATTCGTGGCACACCGGTGCGGTTTGAATTCCGCACCAGTGATAACCCCTTCGAAGGCAAAAAGAATCAGTTATCTCAGCGCCAAATTACTAAGAAGCAGCGCTTAGTGAAACATGTGAATAAAGCTAAGAAAAAGGCCAAAAAGAAGTAAAGGCGTAAGTTATTATGTCACTCACCTCCCTTAATCAATTGCTACATCTGTTGGCTGATGGTCAGTTCCACTCTGGTACTGACTTAGGGCGGCACCTTAGTATGAGCCGTGCTGCCGTTTGGAAGCAGCTTAAGGGTGCTGAGCTATTAGGTGTGAAGTTGCACCGGGTGCGAGGCCGAGGCTATCGTATTGCCGGCGGTCTAGATCTATTAGACGTTGAAGCTATTCAGCGTCAGCTCCCTGTGCTTAATCCTACCTTTAATGTGCAATTGCACATGTCTTTAGCATCTACCAATCAAACCTTGATGCAACATCTGCAAGATCAGTCAATTCATGGCGAGGTGGTGTTGGCAGAGGTTCAAACTTCTGGTCGTGGGCGTTTAGGGCGCCAGTGGCAATCTCCTTTTGGGCAAAACATTGCCTTATCCTTAGGTTGGCATTTTGCGGGTGGTGCCGCGGCACTAGAAGGGCTTAGTTTAATAGTGGGTTTGGCGCTAGTTCAGGCGTTAGAAGATTTAGGTGTGTATCAGGCGCAACTTAAATGGCCCAATGATGTGATCGTGGATGGCCAAAAATTGGCTGGCATTTTGCTTGAAATGCGTGGCGATGCAACGGGTCCTTGCCATGTAGTGATTGGTATTGGCCTTAATGTTCATTTAGACGCCGATGATTTAATCGATCAGCCCTGGGTAAGCCTAAAGCAGTTGGGTTATCGATTAAGTCGCAATGACGTTGTTGCGCGTATATTGTTGCGCTTAAATCAGCAGGTGTGTCATTTTGTGAAGCATGGCTTCAGTTCGGTGCGTTCCCAGTGGCATCAGCATCATTGTTATCAAGATAAAAGGGTGCGTTTATTGCTTCCTGGTAGAGAAATTGATGGTATTTGCCGAGGGGTGGATCAGGTAGGTGCTTTAGTTATGGAACATGATGGCGCCACTAATACCTACAATGGTGGTGAAATTAGTTTGCGACCTTTAGGTGCTTTATCATGAATGTACTGTTAGTAGATGTGGGTAATACGCGGCTTAAATGGCGCTTGCAAGACGGTGGTCAGGTGCTGCGGTCTGGCGCCATGCCACTAGCCGATTTAAGTTCGAGTCAATTAGCCCGGCACTTGCCAGCCGAGGTGAACCATGTTTATTGGGCAAGTGTTGCTAGTCAAGACAGCGGCCGCTGCCTTGAGGCATGGGCAAAAGACCGCCATTGCCCATGTCAGCAGGTAACAACGCAAGCTCATTGGAGCGGCCTTTTTAATGGCTATGAGCGCCCTGAGCAACTGGGTGTAGATCGCTGGCTAGCTATGGTTGCAGCAAGGCGGCGGACCAATAATGCTGTGTGTGTAGTGGATTGTGGTAGCGCCATTACTTTTGACTACGTTAGTGCAGAAGGGCGTCATGAAGGTGGCTACATTATTCCCGGCTCGCAGCTGATGGTGCAAGCGTTGTTAAGTGATGCTGCACAAATAGAGTTTATGCAGCAAAGTACTGATCACCATCATCCCGGCACAACAACAGCCCAAGCGGTGCTGGCAGGTTGTGGAAAGATGGCTATCCAAGGTGCTTGTGATTTGGTGATTGAAGCACAGGCTCAAGGTTATGAAATTTTGCTGTGTGGTGGTGATGGATTGGCCATAGCCAATAAACTTGGCCTGGTATACATTGAGGGGTTAGTATTGGATGGCTTGGCTGAAGTGAGTGGCTTATAGAAACCCTGAAAAACTTTAATAAAATCATCATTGATGCTTGCATCCTACTAATTCGTTAAGTATTATACGCCCCTCCTGAGTTCAGGCAGTTTCAGGAACACAGGTATTTAGCCGGTATAGCTCAGACGGTAGAGCAACTGACTTGTAATCAGTAGGTCCGGGGTTCGACTCCTCGTGCCGGCACCAATTCCTGTTAAAGAACATTAGGTGGGGTTCCCGAGTGGCCAAAGGGATCAGACTGTAAATCTGACGCGTAAGCTTCGGTGGTTCGAATCCACCTCCCACCACCATTCTTAGCGGGTATGGTATAATGGCTATCACGACAGCCTTCCAAGCTGTATATGCGGGTTCGATTCCCGCTACCCGCTCCATTGAGTAAGGTTCGCTTGTTAAGTGAATTTTAAAGGCTATTTAGAGCCAGTTTAGTGCGATATAAGCTCTAGTAGCTCAGGGGTAGAGCGCACCCTTGGTAAGGGTGAGGTCGGCGGTTCAATTCCGCCCTAGAGCTCCATTGTTGTAGCAGCATTGGGGCACAGTATATTTTGAAGGGTAGATATAGCAATGTATCTACCCTTCTTGTTATCTGCGGTTTGCTCAATAGGTGAGTATAATTGCATTTTTTAACTTAGCGCGGTCCATTGGCCGCCCATTGTCGGAGGCTATCATGGCTAAGGAAAAGTTTGAAAGAAATAAGCCACACGTAAACGTTGGCACCATCGGTCACGTTGACCACGGTAAAACCACACTAACAGCTGCATTAACTCGCGTTTGTGCAGAGACTTG
>JAQRMV010000032.1:21235-24493 GCA_028598985.1 Gammaproteobacteria bacterium | reverse complement strand
GCTACTAGTCGCAACCCTGCACAGGCACGTAACCAAGCAATACTAAGTGATCTCAAGGGCAGTCGTCGTGGACGCGTAAAATGAGCATTACATCTTCTAATATTTTTTTAACAGGCTTAGTCATAAAAGGACAGCTAAAATGATTGCACGTATCAGTGGTATCTTGTTACACAAGCAACCCGATCAGATTGTGGTGGATGTTCACGGTGTGGCTTATGATATTGAAATTTCGTTTAACAGTTACTGCCAACTAGCGGATGAAGGTCAATCTGTTGTTTTGCATACTCACTTTGTAATTCGAGAAGATGCTCAATTATTGTTTGGTTTTGCTCAGCTTGAAGAGCGTAGTTTATTTCGCATGCTCATTAAAGTGAACGGTGTAGGCCCTAAGTTAGGTTTGGCTATCCTATCTGGCATGGATGCTCAAACCTTTAGCCAGTGTATACAAAACCAGGATGCAGCCACATTGGTTAAAATTCCAGGGGTGGGTAAAAAAACCGCTGAACGCTTAGTGTTAGAATTAAGAGACAAGCTAGCGTTATGGCAAAGTGACCACGGTGCTAGCAATGTGGCTACAGACATTAGTACGGGAATGTTGGTAGGCACAGCGCAATCTGAAGCAGAGAGTGCTTTATTAACTTTAGGCTACAAACCTGTGCAAGCAACCAAAGCTGTTGCTGCGGCGTTAAGGACTTCACCAGAAGGGCGCAGCGAAGATCTTATACGTTTGGCTTTAAAAGGCATGATATAGGTTGTTAGTGAGTGTCATAAGTGATTAATTTAACAGTAGGAATAGCATGATAGAAGCGGATCGTTTTGGGTCGCCACTTGAAGTTGAAAGCCAACAAGGCGAAGAGCATCTTGAGCGGGCATTAAGGCCTAAGCTATTGGCCGATTATATTGGTCAGCAGGTGGTTCAAGAACAAATGTCCATTTATATAGCGGCCGCGAAAGGCCGTGCTGAAGCTTTAGATCACACTTTAATTTATGGGCCTCCAGGTTTGGGGAAAACCACATTGGCACATATTATTGCTAATGAAATGGGCGGCGATTTAAAAACCACTTCTGGGCCAGTGTTGGAAAAAGCAGGGGACTTAGCAGCACTATTGACCAATCTAGAGGCAGGGGATGTGTTGTTTATTGATGAGATCCATCGCTTAAATCCCGTGATAGAAGAAATTCTTTATCCGGCGATGGAGGATTATCAATTAGATATTATGATTGGAGAAGGTCCCGCCGCACGTTCTATTAAATTAGACTTACCACCATTCACCTTGGTGGGTGCAACCACAAGGGCTGGTTCATTAACATCCCCTTTACGTGATCGATTTGGTATTACCCAAAGACTAGAATATTACTCAGTACAGGATCTCACCACTATTGTTGCTCGATCTGCCCATTTATCTGAAGTTCAATTAGAAGCAGCGGGTGCAGAAGAAGTGGCGCGCCGCTCTAGAGGAACGCCGCGTATTGCCAACCGGCTGTTGCGACGAACTCGTGATTTTGCAGAAGTTAAGTATGATGGGGTTGTCAGTGAATCTATCGCAGACCAAGCATTAAATATGTTAAACGTAGATAACCTAGGTTTTGACCATATGGACCGTTGCTTAATGTTGGCTATTATCGAAAAATTTGCCGGTGGGCCGGTGGGCATAGACAACCTGGCAGCGGCAATTAGTGAACAAAAAGATACCATTGAAGACGTATTAGAGCCCTATTTAATACAGCAAGGCTTTATAATGAGAACTCCCCGTGGCCGCACCGTAACCGACCGTGCCTATGAGCACTTTGGCCTTATGCCTCCCAAAAATCACCTCAAGACATAGCAGCACCTCCTGTAGAAAATAGTGGAGGCGGAACTTTTTATCAAGACGCTGTTCAAAGCATGAGTTATTAAGCTAACTTCGTGTTTATAATGGTATTATTGGTCAATTAATTGATAATTTTAGTGATTGAATAAAACTTATAAGATTAGTTTTAAGTTTAATTAAAAATAAAGCTAGAGCATAGCGTTGAAAAGGAATCTCCTGTGGACAATAAAATGTCAGTATTGAGCTTGATCTTAAATGCCAGTTTTTTGGTGCAATTGGTCATGTTGTTGCTGTTGGTCGCTTCTGTGCTGTCCTGGGTGATGATCTTCCAACGCCAGCGGGCTCTAAAATTAGCCCGCGATAATATGAAAATATTTGAAGAGCAGTTTTGGTCTGGTATTGATTTAAGCCAATTGTTTCGCCAGGTGAGTGCAGATCCTAATGCGGACAATGGTGCTAAAAATATTTTTAGGGCAGGCATTAAAGAATTTACTCGGTTAAGACAGCAGACAGATGCCGATGGTGACGCTGTCATGGAAGGCGTGCAACGGGCAATGCGAGTCGCTATCGCAAAAGAAGAAGAAAAGTTAGAAACCCATTTATCATTTTTAGCTAGTGTGGGCTCCACTAGTCCTTATGTGGGGTTGTTTGGTACTGTGTGGGGTATCATGAATTCGTTCCGAGGCCTTGCTAACGCACACCAGGCAACGCTAGCTACCGTAGCTCCAGGCATCTCGGAGGCGCTTATTGCTACTGCTATGGGCTTATTTGCAGCGATACCAGCAGTCATCGCATATAACCGTTTTTCTCACTCTGTAGACTCCACTTTGTCTAATTACGAAACATTTGCTGAAGAATTTTCCAGTATTTTGCACCGTAAAGCCCATGCGTCTGAACTGTAGGTGATCTTATGAGTACCCTTAGACGCCCCCGAACTAAACGGCACAAACCTAATGCTGAAATCAACGTAGTGCCTTACATCGATGTGATGATGGTGCTATTGGTTATATTTATGGTGACGGCCCCCATGTTAACGCAAGGGGTGAATGTGGATTTACCTCAAGCAAAATCCGACCCCGTAGAGTCTGATGATTTGTCTGATCCGTTAGTCATTTCGGTCACTAAATCAGGAGATTATTATTTGGAGTTGGGAGAGAACAATAAACAACCGATTACACTTGAGCGTATAGGCATACAAGTCGGTAAAATTTTGCAAAGAGCCCCTGAGACGCAAGTTCTGTTACGCGGAGACAGAACCATTGAGTACGGTCATATTGTTGGTATTATGACGGTTTTACAGCAAGCTGGCGCCCAGAGCGTTGGGCTGGTTTCGGAAAGTCCGTGACATTAAACCGCACTTATATAATCCCCTCAATATTGGCATTGCTTGTACATATTGTTGTGGGCCTCATCTTTGTCACAGAATGGCAGGGCGATAGTAAAAAAA
>JAQRMV010000032.1:0-21135 GCA_028598985.1 Gammaproteobacteria bacterium | reverse complement strand
GCCTCGGCGGTTGAATATATAAGAAATGAGATTCGTAAGCGTTGGGTAAGACCAGCTAATGCTAGAACGGGGATGCTAGTTGAACTTGACATTCAGCTTGTACCCACCGGTGAAATTGTTAACATAGAAATAACTTATCGTGACTCTAGTGCAACGGATGCTTTTGTAGCGTCGGTAGATAAAGCGGTTAAAAAGGTAGGGCATTTCGACAAGTTAAGCCTTCTTGATCCAGTATTATTTGATGCCAACTTTCGTAAATTTACCCTTAAATTTAAACCAGAGGATTTGAGATTGTGATTAGAGTACAGCCAATCATTAAAATTGCCCAAATATTGTTTAACACGCGTCTTTCTACCAGATTGTTGTCAGCAATTTTTACTTTGTCATTGTCATTTTCTTCATGGTCTTCAAATTTGGTTATTGAGATTACTCAAGGCGTAGATAATCCCGTACCTATCGCAGTAGTGCCTTTTAATTGGGTGGGTGGCACAGCGTTAACAGAAGATGTTGCTCAAATTGTAGATGCGGATTTGGAACGGAGTGGTCAATTTAAGTCGTTAAAACGCTCTTTAATGTTAAGTTTTCCTTACCAAAAGTCAGATGTTTATTTTAGGGATTGGAATTACCTTGCCACCGAATACCTTATTATAGGCAAAATATTGGCGCTTGATACGGGTTATCAAGTGGATTACCAATTATTTGACGTGCAGCGTCAAGAATCTATTAGCGTAGGCCAGGTGTCTGGCGGCCACAATGATCTGCGTGCTCTCGCTCATTCGGTAAGTGATGCTGTTTATGAAGCGTTAACAGGATTAAAAGGTGCGTTTAGAACGCGAATTGCTTATGTGGCAGCCGACAAAAAGATTAATCCTAATTATTATAAACTTTTGGTTGCTGACGCCGATGGCCACAATGCTAAAGAAATTTTAAAGTCGGGCCAACCTATTATGTCGCCTTCTTGGTCTCGTGATGCTAAAAAGTTAGCCTACGTTTCATTTGAAACAAACCGACCTGCTATATATGTGCAAGATATCACTACAGGTCAACGTGAACGTATTAAGTCTTTTAAAGGTATTAATGGCGCTCCATCGTGGTCTCCTGATGGTAATAAGTTGGCTATGGTTTTGTCGAAAGATGGCAATGCAGAAATTTATGTTTTAGACATGAAAAGTAAAAATCTAAAACGGGTGACTAAACACTACGGTATAGATACAGAACCATCATGGAGTGTAGATGGCAAACATATTTTATTTACCTCTGACAGAGGCGGTAAGCCGCAAATTTATCAAGTTACTCTGGATTCAGGCTGGGTAGAGCGATTGACCTTTGAAGGTGACTATAATGCACGAGGAAGTCTTACTCACGATGGACGTTTTTTAGTTCTTGTTAGTCGTCATGATCAACAATTCCACATCGCAGTTCAAGATTTGCAACGCGGCACTATGTCTTTGTTGACACAAACTAACCTAGATGAGTCTCCCAGTGTAGCGCCCAATGGCAGTATGGTTATATATTCCACTCAAGACGGTGGGCGAGATATCTTAGCGGCAGTTTCAATTGATGGAAAAGTTAAGTTTAAGATTCCAGCCAACGAAGGTGTGGTTAGGGAACCGGCGTGGTCACCCTATTTGGATTAAGGGTCTTCAGGCCTAGTGAATTAGTGACTATGTATGTTAGAATTAGCAACGATTTTTATGATTGATTATTTAACAGTATTGAGTGAGGAGCAAGTCCATGCAAGTGGGTAACCTAAGTAAAGTCATCGCATCCAGCGTTTTGGTTGTGTTTTTAGCTGCCTGTAGTTCCACTGGCGCCACTACAGATGCTACGGCTAGCACACAAGCTGCAGCAGCATTGGCTGAAGCTCAAGCGCTGGAAGAGGCTCAAGCAACGGCTGCTGCTCAACAAGCTGCAGAAAATAAGGTGGCTCAAGCAGCTGCTGAAGCGGCTCAAAAAGCCACTCAAGCTTTAGCTCACATTATCTATTTTGATTTTGATCAGTCTACTATTAAAGCTGAATTCCGTACCGCGCTTAATGGTCATGCTGCCTACTTAAGCCAAAATCCTTCAGCGCGTATCGTTTTAGAAGGTCATGCCGACGAGCGTGGCACACGTGAGTACAATATAGCCCTTGGTGAACGTCGTGGTAACGCTGTTAGCCGCTACTTAGTTGTGCAAGGTGTTTCAGTGGACTCAATCGAAGTGGTTAGCTTCGGTGAAGAGCGTCCTGTGAATGCAGGTCATGATAGTGCTTCTTGGTCTGAAAACCGTCGCGTAGAAATCCGTTATATTAATTACTAATTAGCTACTCTAGTTGATTAGTAATTAACAGATTTTTGTACGTCTAAAATACCATCGTTGTGCTTAGCATAACGGTGGTTTTTGTTTTTTGAATAGGTGTTTTTTGGGGTTTAACCGCATGTCTCAATTCATTAGTCGTTGTTGCTTATTGCCGATTGTTTTGGCGGCTGCAACGCAAATTTCTGCAAATAATGCTGTGCCCGTTAGCGACTTGGTAAACGATGCGCCTGTACAGCCCCGATTGGTGGTAAACGAGACCGTTACTATTACTCCTTCTGCCATTTCTTCTACTAATAACGTTAATGCTCAAATGTTCGATCTAGTTGAAATGTTACAAGTTGAACTTCAACAACTTCGCGGACAAGTAGAAGAACTCACGTATAACCTTAATCGCCTTAAGCAAGATCAAAAACAAAGATATCTTGATTTAGATCGCCGTATTGTTAGCTTATCTAGTCAACCTGTTGAAGAATCCAGTGTTGAAGCGAATACAGTAACGACTAAGGTGCAGTCAGAAGGCAGAATCAGTGGGCAACTTGCTACAGTACAACCCAAGGCTGAAGATGAGCAGCAACCTGTAGTTTACGACGCTGAGGCTGAAAAGTCGGCTTATAAGGCCGCATTTGGCCTCATAAGAGAGCGCGAGTATGAGGCGTCTATTATTGCATTATTGGCATTGGTAAACGACTTCCCACAAGGCGCATTAGTAGGAAATGCCTACTACTGGTTAGGTGAGGTGTATATGGTTCAAGGCGATGCTACGCTGGCAGCTCAATCTTTTGAACGAGTGATTAACGACTTCTCAAACCATAGAAAAATTCCTGACGCACTTTATAAAGCCGGAGTTGCCTATCAAAAAATAGGAGACCAAGATAAAGCCAAGCAACTGCTTGAGCGCGTTCTCAACAAATATCCAGATTCTTCTGCAGCCCGTTTAGCACAAGAGCGCATGAATTAAAATGACTGATAATTCTTCTATGATGTTGAGTGAAAAAGACATTGCATCAAGAGTATTAGTGCAGGAGTATTTGGCTCACGAACATTTGCGTTCACAGCGAATTCCCACGGATATTAGTGCTCAAAAAACGCGCATTAAAAAATTACTTAAAGATCAAAATGCAACTTTGGTTGCTCACTATTACACTGATGCACTGGTACAAGAATTGGCAGAAGAGACCGGCGGCTGCGTTTCTGACTCACTTGAAATGGCACGTTTTGGTAGCCAATCTACTGCAACAACGTTGATTGTTGCAGGGGTTCACTTTATGGGTGAAACGGCCAAAATACTTAATCCAGAAAAGCGCGTATTAGTCCCTACATTAGAGGCGACTTGTTCTTTAGATATTGGTTGTCCAGCAGACGAGTTCAGCGCCTTTTGTGATGCACATCCAGACCATACAGTGGTCGTGTATGCCAATACCTCTGCGGCGGTAAAAGCTCGTGCAGACTGGGTAGTGACATCGGGTATTGCTGTAAAACTTATGGAGCATTTAGCCACTGAAAACAAACCTATTATTTGGGGTCCGGATCAACACTTAGGACGCTATATAGCCAAGCAGACTGGAACTGACATGCTCCTGTGGCAGGGTTCTTGTATCGTACATGAAGAGTTTAAAGTGCTAGGGGTGCAGGAGTTAAAGCAAGTATATCCTGATGCTGCAGTACTGGTTCACCCAGAATCTTCATACGCAATGATTGAAATTGCTGATTTTGTAGGTTCTACCACGCAACTGATAAAAGCAGCTCAACAGATGCCCAATAAAGAATTTATAGTAGCTACAGACCGCGGTATTTTTTATAAAATGCAGCAGGCAGCTCCTACTAAAATGCTACTAGAGGCGCCCACAGCAGGTAATAGTGCTACATGTCGAAGTTGTGCCCACTGCCCTTGGATGGCGATGAACGACTTAAACAAAATTGAACAGGTTTTGTTGCTTGGAAACAATGAGATTGTCATTGATGCCAAGCTGCAAGAAGCGGCACTCAAGCCGTTAAAAAGGCTGATGGACTTTGCTTCGGCTAATTAAATTCAGTTTGGTCCGCAAGAAAATCTAAGGCTTTTTGTCGCTGCACAGACACAGACCCTGCTTGTAAATCTTCTTTTTGTTGACCTGCGTAATTGGCCTGTTTAAGAGCTAGTTGTGCCTCCCCGCGCATTAAATGCCATTGAGACTGCGCCATATGATACATCTGGAAACGGTTATCGGCGGCGCTCCATTCTGCCAAGGTACGCCAACCTAATATCCACATAGGTTGTTTATCAAGTAGTTTTAATAACTGATCGGTTGCTTTGCTTATGTCATTGTTTTCACGTAAGGCTAAAGCATTAACCCAAAGGGTTAGGCTGTCTTCTTGGCGTTGTAACTGACGTACTTTCAGCTGTTTTAACACATTTTTTGTTTTCTTCTCTTCTAAAAGACTAAGCATCCACCGGTACCAAATGAGTTGTGAGTTAGGGTGTTTTAGAGATAATTTTTGTAATTGTTTAGAGGCCAGTGTTAGATTTCCGTTGCGTTTGTTTAATAGCGCTTGGGAAAATTCCCTCAAGGTGGAGTAATGCTCATGCAGTGGATCGGAACCTTGCAGTAGTTTTTCAACAGTGGGTAGAGGTGTTGAAGAAAGGGAGATAGCTTGATGAATTTTCAATAAACTAAAACCTAGCTCGAAACCATGTTTTTTATGGTATGCCTGAATTGATGAAATACGCTGACCGATATCGGCTACCCGTTCGTTATTGATAGGATGGCTGCGGGCCCACTCCCAGTGAGGTGATTCAGCAACATAGGGTGATTGAAGGCGCTCTAGCAACGTTTTCATCTGTGCTACATCAAACGGGCTTCTATTCATTAAATCAAAACCGATACGATCAGCTTCACGCTCATGCACGCGGCTATAGCTCAATTGGCTGCGTTGTAGTGCTGTTTGCGTGGCGTAAAAACCGGCCTCACCTATATCACCATTAACATTCCCCGCAAGCCATATAGAAGCAATCACTGCGCCTAAGTATAAAGGCGCTATAGCTTGTTCTTGTGCTAGGGTTTGAACGTAGTGGCGTAAACTAAGGTGAGCAACTTCATGGGATAATACGGCTACTAATTCGTCCACAGAACCAGATTGGCGGATTAGACCGGTATTGACCGCGATGATTCCGCCAGGTGCCGCAAAAGCATTGATATTGCTGTCGTGGATGATAAAAAGCTGGATATTTTTGTTACTTAACTGGCTACGGCTCACTAACGGTTGAGTGAGGTCTGATATGAATTCAAGTGCTGCAAGGTCATGCCATAGCGGTAGTTGTTTATGTATACTGCCGGCGATTAAGTTTCCAAAACGGTATTCGTCCTCAATGCTCATGCCCGCTGAGTTTTGAATACTAATAAGAGGTAAGTTGGCCGCTTTGCTGACAGGGGTGAGCATAGTGACAAGGATCAACAACAAACCCGTGTACCATGGCATGATTTTTTGAAAATATGTAAAGCATGAATAGGACTCACGCTCTGCTTGGCCTATAATGTGGCTTCTCATTGTAGATTTCCTGTGATGATGAGGCCTAATGTGGATGATGATATGACGCTGAAAACAATGCAGTGGCAGCAACTGCTGGATACACAAGGTTTACAATGTCCATTGCCCTTGCTGAAGGCCAAGCGAGCTATAGCTGGACTCAGTGTTGGCCAGAGGCTTAAAGTGCTGGCCACAGACGCTGGTTCTCAGCGGGATTTTGCCGCCTGGACTAAATTGACCGGTCACTGCTTACACCAGAGTTTGTGTATTGATGGTGTCTATCATTACCTTATTGAAAAGACAGCTTAGGATAACACATGTTTAAAGTATTCCGTTCTTGGTTAGACCACTTTTTTGCTGATGAACAAGCCTTGCTGTTAGTTGTCGTATTGGCTGTAGGTTTAGGTGCGATATTAATGTTTGGTTCAACCTTAGCTCCAGTTATTGCTAGTATGATTTTGGCCTATTTAACCCTAGGTCTGGTGCAATGGTTAGAGCGTTTTGGGGTGAACCACTTACCTGCAGTTTGGGGTATTTATAGTTTGTTTATCGCGCTTCTCATTGCCTTTGTGTTTGTATTGTTGCCTTTGTTATGGCATCAAACAACAGGCTTATTAAGTGACCTGCCACTGATGCTTGAAAAGCTTCAAGGCTTATTCATGTTATTACCTGAGCAATACCCTCAACTGGTTACTGCCGATCAAATTAAGCAAATAGCTGATGCAGCTATGGCCGAAATTGGCAATGCTGGACAGTTGGTGGTGTCATTTTCACTGGCTTCTATTGGCCAGTCTCTCACATGGCTAGTGTATCTTGTATTAGTGCCAATTCTGGTTTTTTTCTTTTTGAAAGACGGTCACATGATGGTGGTGTGGTTAACTTCATTTTTACCAAACGAACGCAATGTGCTCAGTAATGTGTGGCTAGAAATGGATCAACAGATCGCTAACTACGTACGCGGCAAGGTGGTTGAAATTGTGATTGTAGGGTCAGCTACATATGCAGCATTTTTATGGCTTGATTTAAATTATGCTGCATTATTGGCAATGGTTGTTGGTTTGTCGGTTCTGATCCCTTATATAGGCGCGACCCTGGTGACCATTCCCGTGGCCTTGATAGGTTATGTGCAATGGGGCGTGTCAACGGAGTTCTATACCTTAATGGTTGTCTACGGCATTATTCAGGCACTCGACGGTAACGTACTAGTGCCACTGCTGTTTTCAGAAGCGGTTAACTTGCACCCAGTGGCTATTATTGTAGCGGTACTGTTTTTTGGCAGTTTATGGGGTTTGTGGGGTGTGTTTTTTGCCATTCCTTTGGCAACTCTGATCAAAGCCGTTATGAATGCATGGCCTAAGAAACTGTTATCCTAGCAATATAATCCAATACTTCCTGAGCGTGCTGGGTTACCTTAACAGTGCGCCACTCTTTCACTAATGTACCGTTTGGGTCAATCACAAAAGTACTACGGTCAATTCCCATATACTCTTTGCCATATAGCTTTTTTAATTTTATAACATTAAACAAATTGCACAAATCTTCGCCTTCATCACTGATTAACTCGAATCTATAACCTTGCTTGGCTTTGAAGTTTTCGTGTTTTTTGAGGGAGTCCCTTGACACCCCAAATATCTTACAGTTTAAAGTTCCAAACTGGCTCAGCAGTGCGTTGAAGTCATGGCCTTCAGTAGTGCATCCTGGGGTTGCGTCTTTAGGGTAAAAATACAACACCACAAACTGGCCATTGGTTTGATTTAAATTAAATTCAACCCTGCTAGTAGCGGGGACACACAGATTGGGAACAGTATCACCAATAGACAGGCTCATATGGGTAGTCTCAAATAAAAGTGGTATGATGGGGTTTTTGTGCCATCTTAAACAACTGGACGACATTTTGAAACAACAAGGTTTTAAATCTGCGCGGGCTTTACCGATATTATTGGCAGTAATGTTACTTACTGCTTGCTCTGCAAACCCTTTTCTAAGTAATGATGGGGACAGTATTCTAAGGGATAAAAGCTTAGATTACGCTCAGTCTGAAGTGATTGACCGCATTGTTATTCCAGAAGGGCTGGATAGCTCTTACATACAAAAAGACCTGCTAACCGTTCCGGTGGCCCAGTTAGGCGAACAAGCAGCCGGTATCGTAGATGCGCCAAGGCCAGATTTTGTATTTGCGCAAGCCGGCAGTGAGTCTGCTCGCTTAACGGGAAATGTATTACAAAAACGTATTAGTGTTACGGGTAACTTAACTAAAGTGCAAGGTCAGGTTGCGCAGTTTTGGGCTAATCAAGGTATTGCCATTGATACGGTATCAAATGCCAACGTTATTGAAACTCAGTGGTTTTCTTTGTCTGAAAAAGGCCCGTCTAATGATTTTATTAGCCGTTGGATACGTGGCTTAACTAAATCTGACGATGATGTGGCCCATGGTCGAGTTAAAGTTGAACTGCAACAGACTGATACTAATAGGGTTGAGCTGTCTTTGTACTTTTTGCAATTTACACAGTTAGAAATTACACAACAGCGTGTGATTGATTGGCAAGAAGCAGGACGTACTTTAGCTAATGAATCTGAAATAACTTTTGAGTTATTGCGTTACCTTAGCCGTACGGCACAGGTTGCTCAAAAAACCAAAGAATATAGCCAGCAAGATCAACTCCCCCTGTTAGGTAAAGACCAACATGGGCGGCCATTAGTTCAAATTAATATGAGCTTCGAGCAAGCTTTGCCTAACGTACTGAAGGCAATGTCTACGTTTGATGTGGGTAGCCATGATAGAACAGCTAAAAAAATCTACTTCACCCATGTGAGTCATTTGCGTACCTCTGAAGACACCACTAGATCTAGCGGCATCTGGGGCTGGTTTAAAGGTTTGCACAGTGGTAAGGCAAGGGAGCCAGGCATCAGCCTTGATTTGGCTTTAATGGGCGGTAAAGACAATGTAGAGCAAGTTGAACAGCCTATCTATTCTTCTAATCCTGACCTTGCAACTGAAGAGATAAGCTTGGCTGATAAAAAAGGGTATAAGATTTGGCTTGGTGGGGAAGTGATTTATGTATTTGAAGATGACGACCAAGGCGATGTTAGTGATTTAGGTGAATATACTTATGTAGGTAGGTACCAACTCAGTTTTGAAGAAACATTAAAGAGCGTGTACTTACAAGTATTAAGCGAAGACGGATTGCCAGCTGCTAAGGTATATGCAGAAGAAATTTTGTGGAAGTTGCAGCACCATTTAAGCCAATAAGGCGGGCTAAGGGGGATTAAGTTGCGGTGGTTTTAATACGTAAGCTTGATCTAAATAGAGCTCTAATTGGCGCAAGCTCAGCACTAAAATTATGATTCCCAGACCGTAAGTTGTTGATTTAAAAAAGTGTCAATAGTATAGGCAAAAAATTAGCCTGTTTTTTATATTTTTCTTACGATTTTATTCTTGACATCGCTAACTGATTGAAAAGGTTAGCGACTGTTGTGCACATGTTTTTAATTACTCCTGTTAATTCTAAAAAAATCATAAAAATACTTAGATTCATGGATTGACATTTATAACATATTGATTTTATTACATATTTTAGAGTTGGTTGTTTTTTAACCAGTTTGTCGCTGATGCCTAGTTTATAGGCTTTGAAGCATCTTTCCAATATTTGTTAACAGTGTTATCCACAGGTTATGTGTATAACATTGCAGAGCGCGTTGGTGTACCTGCCTACGATTAAATAAGCTTTTATTAATGTGTAATTTACATTTATTTTTGGCGTTATTTGTTTGTTTTTACTGGTAGAATTGGCCACTTTAATGAGTGTTCTAGTGACAGCGCGGAGACAAGTATGAAGGGGGTTAAAGGTTGGTTAATTTTGTGGGTTGGACTAACGTTAAATCTCAATGCCGATCAGCAGCCATCAGAGGAAGTGGCGTTTTCAAATGCTTGGGTGAAAATGCCAATGCCGGGAATGAACATGACGGCGGGGTTTGTCGATTTAAAAAACCTTACTAACGTTGAACTTCGAGTGACTGCGGTAAAAACTCCATACAGTGCCATGTCAGAGTTACATGAAATGGTAATGGCTAATGCCGTGATGCAAATGCGTCATGTGCCGCAGGGATGGGTGATTGCACCTGGCGCTACACTGAGCTTAGTACCAGGTGGTAAACATGCGATGTTAATGGGCATTAATCCGGCTTTTCTGAATCAAACAATGACTCTATTGGAATTTAATATAGAGGGCATAGGTTGGGTTTCCGTGCCAGCTGTGATTAAGAAAACTACGCCTTAATGGGCTGGTTAGTGATTAAATAACGTTACATTAAGCTCTGTGATAATGCCATCTAGAGGCTGATCATATGGGCCCTTAATGACATGTTCCATCTCTTGTGCTGCGTAGGCAACACCGTAAACAGATACAGGTTTTGTTTTGCGTAATTTTTCTAACGTTCGGTCATAAAAGCCGCCGCCATATCCTAAGCGGTAGCCGCTTTTATCAAAGGCTAGCAAAGGCGCCAAAATCACATCAGGCGCTAAAATTTGTTTGTCTTTACTTGGTTCACGGGTGCCAAACCCGGCATCTTGTAGTGTGTCCCCAGGTGTCCATGAGCGAAATATAAGTGGCTGTCCTGCGCCGAGCATAACAGGAAGCACCATATGGTGGCCCAAAGAGTGTAATGTGGTAAGTAAGGGTATAGGGTCAAGTTCATCGCCTAAGGGCCAATACACTGATACAATTTGCGCTTCTTTAAGCAGGTTTGATTGTAAGAAAAGATCACAAACTTGGGTGCCCGCAGATGGATTCAAAGCAAATGCAGTGCCCCGTTGTTGTTTGGCTTGGATACGTAAAAGACGTTTTTCTTCATCAATAGATAACATGGCTTAACTCGTAAGTAGGCATAATAAAGGCTTGTTTTGAATGACATCCTAGTACACACTAGATCTTGCCTAAAGCATAGTTTTTTCTCACTATTTTTGGCAGGACTACTCATTTTATCAAAGTAATTAGGACAATTTTATGGCCATTACAGAGCTGCTAGACATGAATCAAGCATGGGCTAAAAAAGTTGCCGAGGAGCAGCCTGAATTATTTTCTACCTTAGCCAAACAGCAGGCACCTAAATACCTTTGGATTGGTTGTTCCGATAGCCGCGTGCCTGCAAATGAAATTGTTGGTCTTTTGCCAGGTGAGCTGTTTGTACACCGTAATGTAGCTAATTTGGTAAAACATGTAGATTTCAACTGTCAGTCTGTTATTCAGTATGCTGTAGATGTGCTTAAAGTAGAGCATATTATCGTGTGTGGCCACTACGGGTGCGGGGGCATCAAAGTAGCGATGGAGAATACCAATGCCGGCATAAGCGACTATTGGTTACGTTCAGTTAAAGATATATTTTTGCGCCATAGAAATGAACTACAAGAATTAGATGACGAAAAAGCCTGTTTAAGCCGTATGTGTGAAATCAATGTGGCTGAACAAGTGGCTAACTTAGCCCACACAAAAATCGTTCAAACTGCATGGCAAAAAAACCAACCGCTGCAGATTCACGGTTGGATTTATGGCCTCCATGATGGTGTAATTAAAGACCTCAATGTTTCTCGTCAAGGGTTGGAAGATGCTGATGACATCTACCAAGTTGAAATTTAAGATTTTCCTTGGGCAATAAAGAACGGATTAAGAATGTCCTTTTTTCCGTACTTCATAGGTTCCCCGTTGGCTTGAGTTACGGTGCCTCCAGCGCCTTCTAGTATTGCTTGAGCTGCAGCCGTATCCCACTCGCATGTGGGTGCTAGACGAGGGTAGTAGTCTGCTAAGCCTTCGGCTATGCGAATGAATTTAAGTGAACTGCCGGCTTGAATTAGCGTGACTGGGCCTAAATTGTTAATAAGCTCTTTAGTCTCGTTATTGAGGTGGCTTTTGCTGGCTAATACTCGTATCGGGGTTTTTGCTGCTATACATTTAAGGGCTGTTGGCACAGCGGTACCGTTCTGAACTTGTTTAAATGCCCCTAAACCTCCTCCCCCCCAATACGCGGTATTTTCCACCGGCACACCCACCAAGCCAAAGCTGGTTTTATTGGCTTCGATTAATGCTAAGTTGACAGTGAATTCGCCATTTTTACTGATGAATTCTTTGGTGCCATCCAGCGGGTCTATCAGCCAGTAACAGGCATTGTAATGGGGGATTTTTAATGAATCAGCATCTTCTTCTGACACTACGGGAATGTGAGGTGTGAGGCGTTTGAGTCCAGCCACAATGAAATGGTGAGCGGCTAGGTCTGCCGCGGTTACAGGGGATGCGTCTGCTTTACTTTCGATGCTAAAGTCATCACTTTGGTAAATTTCTAAAATGGTATCGCCAGCGCCTTTGGTGAGTTGTACAAGGCTAGCCAGAAGATGAGTATTAGAGATTATTTTTTTTGCATGTAACATTCTTGTAACTCCAAATCTAGCATCACTTGTTGCATTAATTGTTCGGCAATACGCTCAGCGCTAAGAACGCTGGTGTCTACTTCAAAATCCGCATTAATAGGTGCTTCGTAGGGGCTGTTGATGCCGGTAAAATTAGGTATTTCCCCTTTTCTGGCTTTTTTGTATAAGCCTTTTGGGTCTCTTTGTTCGGCGACTTTGAGTGGCGTATTAACAAATATTTCTACAAATTCACCATTGTCAAAACGCGCCTTAGCGGCCTCTCGTTCGGCCTTAAAGGGGGATATGAACGCTGTGATTACTACTAAACCTGCATCTACCATAAGATGAGCTACTTCGGTAATGCGTCGTATATTCTCCACTCGGTCTGCTTCAGTAAAACCAAGGTCTTTATTAAGGCCGTGGCGCACGTTATCGCCATCAAGTAAGTAGGTACGGATGCCTTGTTGGTGAAGTTTTTGTTCTAACAGGTTGGCAATAGTAGATTTTCCGGAACCACTCAAACCTGTAAGCCACAAGACTTTGCCTTTGTGGTTGTTGAGTTGGTTGCGTTGATCTTTGTTTACCGTAAGGGCTTGCTTATGCACATTGCTAGAGCGGCGTAATGAGTGAAGAATCATGCCGGCAGCGACTGTCGCATTACTAAAACGGTCTACTAAAATCAGACTGCCTAAGGGCTGGCAATTGGCAAAGGCCTCAAAAGCAACGGCTTTATCGAGGCTTAATTTCACCACGGCAATGTCATTTAATCCTAACCACCGAGCAGCGTTTTGTTCTAAGGTATTTACGTTAATGGTATGTTTGATGTCAGTGATTTGGGCATTCACCCAGTTAGTACCAATTTGTAGGCCGTAAGAGCGGCCAGTAAAACCTCGTTCTTGGTCCATCCATACCAGTTCCACTTCAAACTGATCCGACACTTCGCAAGGCGATTGCGCAGCCACTAACATATCACCACGAGACGCATCTACTTCTCTATCTAGTGTAATAGTTACGGCTTGGCTAGCACGGGCTTTGAGTAAATTTTGATCAAATAAAACAATGTCTTTTACTTTGGCGATGGAGCCCGCTGGTAAAATACGAATTTCATCACCAGGTGCAATAACGCCTGCAGCCACAGTACCCGAAAATCCTCTAAAATCTAGATGAGGGCGGTTAACCCATTGTACAGGCATCCGAAAGGCGTGTTCTTCCAGCCCTTTAGAGGTGGGTACTGTTTCTAAAAACGCCATTAAGGTGGGCCCTTTAAACCATGGCATGTGGCTGGAGCGATCGATGATATTGTCGCCTTTAAGGGCGGATACTGGAATATTGGTGATTTTTTCAAACTTGAGCTGTTGGGAAAACTCTGCAAACTCTTGTTCGATGGCAATAAAGACGCTGTGTTTATAATCTACTAGGTCCATTTTATTAACGGCTAAAACCACCTGTTTAATGCCTAACAAGGAGCAGATGAACGCATGTCGTTTGCTTTGTTCTAATACACCTTTACGGGCATCAATAAGAATGATAGCAAGGTCTGTGGTGGAGGCTCCGGTGACCATATTGCGGGTATATTGTTCATGGCCAGGGGTGTCTGCAACAATAAATTTACGTTTGTCGGTGTTGAAAAAACGATAGGCTACATCTATGGTGATGCCTTGCTCACGTTCTGCTGCAAGCCCATCAACTAGCAATGCATAGTCGACCTCGCCACCTTGAGTACCATAAGTGGCGGATTCGCTTTGTAATGACGACACTTGGTCATCAAAAATGCACTTAGCTTCATATAGCAGCCGGCCAATGAGGGTGGATTTGCCATCATCTACGCTACCACAGGTGATAAAGCGTAATAGGTCTAGGTCATTTTGTTGCTGTAAAAACTGATCGATATGATCAATGGGCTGTGTAGTATTGACCATTAGAAATACCCCTCTTGCTTCTTCTTTTCCATGGAGGCGGCACTGTCGCTATCTATGGCTCGTCCTTGGCGTTCACTGGTACGCGCTTGTAATAACTCTAATATAATCTTTTCTAAAGTGTTTGCTTGGGACTCTATAGCGCCCGTTAAAGGGTAGCAACCCAAGGTTCTAAAACGAATATCTTTAATGGCAACAGACTCGTCAGGCATGAGTTTTAGGCGCTCGTCATCTACCATCATAAGCATGCCGTCGCGTTCTATGACCGGACGTGGCTCGGCAAAATAAAGCGGTACAATAGGAATGTTTTCTCGATAAATATATTGCCAAATGTCCAGCTCAGTCCAATTGGATATTGGAAACACGCGAATGCTTTGTTGAGGTTTTTTGTGGCCGTTGTAAAGGTTCCATAATTCTGGGCGTTGGTTTTTTGGGTCCCATCGGTGGCTTTCAGTGCGAAAAGAAAATACCCGCTCTTTAGCTCGGCTTTTTTCTTCATCACGCCGCGCGCCACCAAAGGCTACATCAAAACCATATTTGTCTAAGGCTTGCTTAAGGCCTTCTGTTTTCATTATATCGGTATGTAACGCGCTGCCATGCTCGAGAGGGCTAATGCCTCGCTCTATCCCTTCAGGATTGGTATGCACGATGAGGTCCATGCCGGCATCTTTAGCCATATAGTCACGGAATTGATACATTTCTTGGAACTTCCAGCGGGTGTCCACGTGTAATAGTGGAAATGGCGGGGGGCTAGGGTAAAAAGCTTTGCGGGCTAGATGTAACATGACCGCACTATCTTTACCTACGGAGTACATCATCACTGGCTTGTCAGCGCTAGCCATGACTTCGCGCATAATGTGAATACTTTCTGCTTCTAGGCGATCTAAATGACTTAGCTTATCAGCGGGCTGTAACGGCGAAGGTTTACGGGCTGTATCTTGGGTAATGTGTAACCGGCTGGGATAGGCAACTAAACCAAAACTAGCTTGGCCGCACGGGGTGGTGAGCTGCTTAGGATTGCGAGCTATCTGTCGGGCTAGGCTGGTGCAGTGTTGGTGGGGCAAAAACAAAGTGTTTTTTCCGGTATACAAAGTCAGTGCCTTAATAGCCTCAAGTAGGCTGGCTGTATTAAACGCCTCTGGGTTCCATAACCAGCGACGGCCATGGCGAGCGTCGTTAGCCAGTAATCCGTGCGAGCCATCCGCAGTTTGGAATAGTTGGATCATCAATACATTGTGACGGCGCTTTTTAGCAGTTTCCAATAGATGATCTAGGACTTGTGGTTTAAGGCTCTTGTGGTTTTCGTCTACCAGTTGGTTGGTATCTAAGCAGGGGGGTAGCAGCTGGGTTTTTTCTAACCAACGGTCGGCTGCACGGCGGTTCTTTGCTAAGCCTTGTTGCTGAAGGTGGGCAAGCAGTTGCTCTGCATCCCAAACCATTCGGTTTTCACCAGCATGGGTTTGGTGAATGGAAGTCTGTTTTGTGGCCATAACACATGTCTCGAAATGTATTTTATGTATAATTTAAATAAAAATTATTCTATATGCATATAATACTCTTAAATTTATACTTAACAATGCATTTTAAGACAGTTGGCTATAAAAACATTTACTTATGTTACGGCTTGCTGAGCCAGAAATTTGGGTTGATTCCATGAGTTATGGGCCATAATGTCGACTAAAGCATCCACGGTATCCCAAAGATCTACATAACGTAAGTATAGAGGGGTAAACCCAAAGCGGAGATGGTCTGGCGCTCTAAAGTCGCCAATAATGTTACGCTCGATAAGCGCTTGAATAATGGCATATCCTTGATCGTGAATGAGTGAAACTTGGCTGCCTCGTATGGTTTTATCTACCGGAGAGCCTATTTCAAAACAAGGGCAACGTTGCTGCACCAGCTGAATAAACAAGTCTCCCATGTGGCTGGACTTTTGCCTTACTTGGTTTAAGTCGGCCTGTAACATTACATCAAGCGCCACTTCCAAGGCCGCGTTGGCTAGTACGGCTGGCGTGCCGCACATGGCCTGTTGAATGCCACTAGCACCTTGGTAGTCATCTTTAAATTCAAAGGGTTTGGCGTGGCCTAACCACCCCGTTAATGGTTGCTCAAACTCATGGTGGTGGCGTTTGGCTACATATACAAAGGCGGGGGAGCCTGGGCCGCCATTAAGGTATTTATAAGTGCAGCCTACGGCTAAGTCTGCATTCACTTGATCTAAATGGATGGGCATCGCACCTACGGAATGGCACAGGTCCCACATCATTAGTGCGTCGTGTTGCTGCACCTGTTGGGTGACCGCAGGCATGTCCCACATGGCACCGGTTTTAAAATGCACGTGAGTCAGAAGCACTAATGCAGTGTCGTCATCTATGGCGTTTAATACTTGTTCACGAGGTAAGGCTACTACGTGCACTGGGTCACCCAATAACTTGGCTAAACCCTGTAGCAGGTACAGGTCGGTGGCGAAGTTGCCGGTTTCGGTAATGAGTTTGCTGCGGCCTGGTCGCATTTTAACGGCAGCTGCAGCGAGCTTAAAAATATTGATAGAGGTAGTGTCGCAGGCGAGAACTTGACCCGCTTCGGCACCGATTAAGTGGCCTATTTTGTCACCCAGCTGGGTTGGCTTTTGCATCCATTGGTTGCTGTTCCAGCTACGAATAAGGTCTTGTCCCCATTGCTGGGTAATGACTCTTTGCACGTGCTCTGCAGTGGCTGCTGGGAGTACTCCTAGGGAGTTTCCATCGAGGTAAATAAGATCTTTTGCTAAACTAAATTGCTTGCGTAAGGGAGCGAGGGAGTCGTTTTTATCTAGATTTTCAAAGTGGGCACGAGTGAGTTTAGTCATGGTTGTTGTTCTCTACAGAGCCGTTCTTACGGACCAAAGTTCTGGAAAAAATTGCAAAGAAAGTGCTTTTTCTAAGTAATCCACGCCAGATGTACCTCCGGTGCCATGCTTATGGCCGATGATACGTTCCACGGTTTTCATGTGATTAAAGCGCCATTGTTGAAAGTGGTACTCCAAGTCTACTAATTTCTCGGCCAATTCGTATAAATCCCAGTAGGTTTCAGTGTCTTGATAGACCTGTAACCATGCGTCTTCAACGTGTTTGTTAGGGGTGTAGGGTTGTTGCCAATCTCTGTTGACTAAAGCAGCTGGAATATTAAACCCACGCTGGTGTAATAGCTGTAGGCACACATCATATAAGCTAGGTGAATTCAACACCGTGCTTAAATGTTGGTAATTTTCCGGGTGATTTTTATGGGCTTCTATTAAAGCCGCGTTTTTGTTGCCCAATAGAAATTCGAGCTCTCGATATTGAAACGATTGGAATCCGGAGCTTTGTCCTAGGTTGTCTCTAAAACTTGCATAATCTGCAGGGGTCATCGTCACCAACACTTCCCATGCATTGACCATTTGTTGCTGAATGCGAGCAACCCGAGTAAGCATTTTAAAAGCTGGACGTAATTCGTCTTTGGCAATCAGCTTTGCTGCGCCATGGGCTTCATGTAAGCAAAGCTTCATCCATAATTCTGAGGCTTGATGAATGACGATAAATAACATTTCGTCGTGGGCATCGCTACGGGGGTTTTGTTGCTGTAATAAATGTTCTAGTCCAAGGTATTCACCGTAGCTGATATCCTGCTGCCAGTGAATATTTTCATTGCTAACATCAACGGCATAGGGGCATTTGTGAGTCATGGGAATTCCTTAGTGGTGTTTTTGTTTAGTTTAGGGTGTGTATTTGTTGAAGTAAATGTCATAATTTGAGCCATAAGTATGAATTAAATACATGTATATGAGTGAAAAATGGCAATTAGATTAAGCATTAGGCAGTTGCAAATGATTAGGGCCTTGGAAGTTTCAGGCAGCGTCACTGCCGCCGCTGTTGCATTGCAGGTTAGCCAGTCGGCTTTAAGTCACCGTATACGTGAAGCAGAGAGGCTGTTAGAGACTGCTCTATACAGTCGCCAAAACAAAAAGTTGATAGCCACACCCGCAGGGTTAAGGGTGCAGTTTGCCGCACGAAGGGTGTTGGCAGAACTAGAGCGTGCCGATCAGGATGTGGCACACATGAGTGGCGGCGTTACGGCAACAGTACGTTTGGGTTTGGAGGCGTATGCGCCACATCACTGGCTGCCAGAACTTTATCAAAAACTAGCTCAAAATTGTCCCCATATCGGGCTAGAAATTGCGGCCGATGTGGGGTTGAATCCCGAAGCGGCTTTACGCCAACAAACAATTGATATCGCGCTGGTTTCTGGGTTGCAACCCGCGAGTGATTTTAACTGTATTCACTTAGGTGAAGATCCAATGTTGGCTTTGATGGCAAACACTCACCCCTTAGCCAAATATACTCATTTGTTACCTGAAATGTTTGCACAGTTTCCTTATGTGGCTTACCACACCAACCCAGAACAAGGGCGCGAATATGATTTAGTATTTCGGCGTCAACATATATTACCCACCCATGTGATTAGTGCAGGGGTGACAGAAGCCGTGTTAACTATTGTGGGGGATGGTCAGGGCATTACCATTCTTCCTGCATGGACAGCTTTGTCCCAAGCGCCAAAATACGGTTTAGCCACACGTCCTATTGGTGATGGAGAATATACCACTCGATGGTATCTGGCTGGATTACATCAGGTCGCTAATAGAGAGGCTATTATAGAAGTGATGCAGATGATTCAGAATATCGTCCGCTTTAATGGCTAATAGCTGCGTCTGCCGAATAATTTAGGTAAAATGGACGTTCGACTAAAATTAGACTATATCCATATGCATGCTGTTAATAATGTACTTGCCACCAATGATGATTTGCCCATAATCACGGATCTCCCTGTGCATAGCGGTAAAGTGCGTAGTGTTTATTGGTTGAGTAGCAAGCAAAGTAAACGGCTTATTGCCAGTAAAGGCTACAATGTGGCGCCAGATGCGCCTTTAGCTATTATGGTGATTAGCGACCGCATTTCTGCCTTTGATTGCATTTGGCATGGAGAGGGTGGATTACAAGGTGTACCAGGTAAGGGGGCCGCCCTTAATGCCGTAGCTAATCATTGGTTTGCTCGCTTTAGGGAGTGCGGCCTAGCCGATAGTCATATTGTAGACACGCCCCATCCTTTAGTTTGGATTGTGCAAAAAGCCAAACCAGTGATGATAGAGGCCATAGCGCGGCAGTATATTACCGGTTCTATGTGGCGGGCTTATGCTAGCGGCGAGAGGGAGTTTTGTGGAATTACGTTGCCGGAAGGTCTGCAGCAAGATCAGTGTTTCCCAGAGCTGCTTATTACGCCATCTACTAAGGGTATTCTGAAGGGTATACCCAATGTGCCAGAGGCGGATGACGTCAACATTACGCGATCAGATTTGGAAGCAAACTATCAAGCCTTTAATTTTGCTGCGCCTGCCGATATAAATCGGTATGAAACTTTGTTGCGGGATGGTTTTTCTGTTATCAGTCAAGACCTAGCAGCCCTAGATCAGGTATTTGTAGATACAAAATTTGAATTTGGTTATGTCACAGATGCCAAAGGTGAAGATAAACTAATTTACATGGATGAAGTAGGTACTCCTGATTCCTCACGCATCTGGGATGGGGTGTCGTTAAGAGATGGCAAGGTAGTAGAAAATTCGAAAGAAGGTTTTAGGCAGTTTTTACTGGGTCATTTTTCTGACCCTGATATTTTACTCAATAAACATCGTATGTCTGAACGTACCGCTTTAGCAGAAAATAATGCCTTGCCATTGCAGGCTATGCAAGATATTTCCAATACATACATTGGTATTGCGGAAAAAATCATTGGTCACAAGCTTGAAGTGAGCCAGCAACCTAAAGAAGAAATTATTGAGGTATTAGATCAAGATTATGGTCTGATTCGATAGTTGTTCCTGGTTCCATCACTCTAAGGGCTACCACGCGGAGCATGGGAGCCAGAGACCCCACTAAATCTAGTTCCCATGCTCCGCGTGGGCACTAGACCCCAGTAAACCTAGTTCCCATGTTCCGCGTGGGTGCTAGACCCCACTAAGCCTAGTTCCCATGCTCCGCGTGGGAACTTCACTAACCCATCAGGTGTTGCAAGCTTTTTAACGTAGCTTTACTAGAATCACTTAACGGCATCACAGGCAAACGGCTTTCTTCGCTACACAACCCTAACAAAGACGCAGCGTACTTAACCCCAGCAGGGCTAGGTTCATTAAACATAGCTACGTGTAGGGGTGTCAGTTCATCATGGATACGCTTAGCTTCGGCATAGTCTCCGTTAAGGCAGGCGGTTTGCATTGCCGAGCAACGGCTAGGCGCAACGTTTGCGGTCACAGAGATACAGCCATTGCCACCTACAGAGTTGTAGGCTACGGCCGCTAGATCGTCTCCAGACAAATAAGAGAAGTCATTACCTAAAGCCATACGCTCTAAACTAATGCGCGAAATATCACCGGTGGCATCTTTAACCCCTACTACATTAGGCAGTGCAGCAAGTTTGGCCATGGTTTGTGGTTCAATATCAACAATTGCCCTGGGTGGTATATTGTATATGACCATTGGAATGTCTACGCCCTGGGCAATGTACTCAAAGTGAGCATACAGGCCATCTTGATTGGGACGGTTGTAATAGCCTGCAACACATAATACAGCATCTGCACCTAAGTCCTTGGCGTGACGCGCATACGCTAACGCTTCAACGGGGTTGTTAGAGCCTGCGCCGGCGATTATAGGTACGCGACCATTGTTTTCTTCAACAACAATTTCCACCACACGTTTATGTTCTGTCTCAGAAAGAGTGGGTGATTCACCGGTAGTGCCAACGGGCACTAAACCGTGAGTGCCTTTATCCAGTTGCCAGTTAACAATGCGGCGCAAAGCAGTCTCATCTAACTTGCCATGGGTGAAAGGGGTAACTAAAGCGACGTATGAACCACTAAACATTGAGGTCTCTCCTAGAACTAGATAGTGCTAATTTTAAACCTAAGCTGGAACATCAACAAGCCTGCAATAGTGGTTATTTTACACTGCC
>JAQRMV010000031.1:10864-25288 GCA_028598985.1 Gammaproteobacteria bacterium | reverse complement strand
AGCAACGATACCAGCAACGTCACCCGCTTGGAAAGCAGAGTCAGCGTCGATAGAACCCACAGTTAGTTTACCGAAGTCACCAGCCAAAGAAGCTGTACCAGCGTTTTCAGTGTCATCATCAATATCAGCCAAAATGCCAAAAGTAGCAGTAGCTGTCATGCCATTAGCCAAAACTTCAGAAGAAGCAATAGTCAAAGTAGCATCAGTGTCGATAACACCAGTGTTATTGTACTTAGTAGTAACAGAACCCGATAGGGTTGCGTCAGCTTGTGCAGCTACTGGAAGCGCAGCGGCGATCGCAAGAGCGATAATAGTCTTTTTCATTGAAATTCCCCTTCAATAAGATTTATAAAATTTAACTAGCTAGTTAAACAATTACCTTACTCTGCTAACCCACCTTTAATTAAAAAGATTGGGTTTACAAAACAATGTAATACTTTTAATTGTTTGTACACACAAACAATTGAGAAAGAAAACAACCATTTGGCACTGCCTTTCTCAATTGTTCGCAACAAACACTTAGTTCAATAAAGAATTAAGCGTATCAAATATAACACCCTGAATAACAGATAACAAGCGCAACACACTGTATTCATACAATAAATACACATATATCACCCGCAAAGCTTGTTTTTAGCCCTTATTAAAGCCCCATAGCCTGCCATTGCTTTTGCAGGCGCTTGGCAGAAATAGGCTTTTGAGTGCCTAATTGCTGGGCAAATAAAGACACTCTGTACTCTTCTACCGCCCAAACAAACTCATGTAGCGCATGGTATTGTAGCGTGTGTGGTAAACATTGGGCTTTTGCTGTGTCTATTTTGTTTTGCCAGTCGCGTAATTCTTGTACGGCGGCATTTTCTTTGGGCAATTGGCTTTTAAAACGCTCTAGTCGAGCCTCTATGGCCTTTAAGTACCTTGGCATGTGTTCTAAGTGCTGCCATGGAGCGTGGGCAATAAACTGCTTACTCATAAGCCGATCTAGCTGGCCACCTATGTCTTGGTACACATTAGCCCATGCTAAGTTGAGTTGGCCTTTTAAGGATTTACGAAGACTGTGGTGCTGTTTAAGCAATTGTGTGGCCAATGAAAGCACGCGTTCTACGGCTTCTGCATAGTCACCACGCTGCTCTAAAGAGGCTTTAAACTCGTCTGCATTGGTAGGCCAATGCTCGGCTGCAAGGCTGGCTGGTAAAAACGCCAACGCTGTAGCTTGGTCGAACACTTGTTCCCGCAGCTCTTGGGCTGTACCTAAGACACCATATAACAGCTCTGCTTGGCGAAAACCTGCTATGGATCTTGCTAGGTGTTTGCTTTGCTCGCTTACTGCTATACGGTACAGCCGCACTAAACCATTATGAGTCATGGCTTGGGCCTCTTCGGCCGAATCTGCAAACACGATATCCACGGCTTTGCCTTGATCTTTTATCGCAGGCCATACGGGTAACTTCATTGCCCCCTGCTCTAGGGTTATGGTTATAGGCAGTGCCGCAAAATCCCATTGAATCAACCCTTGCTTTAATAAGGGGTGGCCCATGTTAGGCTGGTGACTTACAGTGGTGCCGGTGGCGTAATCGACTAATAATTGCTGGGGATCCCGACTTTGGGCAATCACTTGGCCAGTTTCATCGGTGACCTGTATGTTCATTAACCAATGGGCATCCACCTCTACCTGCTGCAGCCACTGTTTATCAAAAGGACGGCCACTCATCCGTTGCAAGTGTTTGGCTACAGCTTCTGGCAAATCAATGTCATCTGGCAACAAGGCCTCGAATAAGGCTTGGGCATACTGAGGCACCGGCACAAATGCTTTGCGCTGGGCCTTGGGCAGCCCTTTAAGCAATGCAACTAATTTGTCTTGCAATAAGCCGGGCACCAGCCACTGTAGGCGCTTAAGGGGCAGCCGCTTTAATTGGCTGGCGGGCACTTGAATACTAACGCCGTCTTGGGGGTGGTTAGGTTCAAAATGATAGCTTAATGGCCAGCTCATGGCATTCCAAATGAGGCGATCTGGAAAACTATGGGAATTAATGTCTTCTGCCCCATGCTGCATTAAGTCATCTTGGGTTAAAAATAAGAAACTAGGGGAGGACTTTTCTTGCTGCTTACGCCAAGCTTCAAAACCTGCAGCGCTTACTATGGGTGTTTTGACCTGTTCCATCTTATTGTTGTAAAAATCGAACAACACTTGGTCATCTACTAAGATGTCTCGCCTGCGTGATTTAGCCTCTAGGGCCTCCACTTCTTCTACTAAGGCCTGGTTATGGGCTAAGAACTTGCCTTTGGTGAGTAAATTGCCTTGTACCAAGCCTTCCATCACTAACAGCTGCTGGCATACCTGTGGGTCTATTTTCCCATAGGCTACTTTGCGCTTACTGGCCAATACCAAGCCGTATAAGCTCACTTGCTCAAAGGCCATCACTTGCCCTTGGCGTTTATGCCAGGCAGGTTCGCTATAATTGTATTTAAGTAATGCACCTGCGCATTGCTCTACCCACTGGGGTTCTATTTTAGCCACACCACGGGCAAATAACCGTGACGTTTCCACTAGCTCGGCGGCCATAATCCACGCCGGTGGTTTTTTAGCTAAAGCAGAACCGGGGAAAAGCAAGAATTTACGCTGTCTTGGGCCAGCAAACTGACCGTCTTCGTCTTTGTGGCCAATATGCCCCAACAACCCCGTTAGTAGAGCCCTGTGTACGGCTTCGTAGCTTGCTATCTGGGTATTGATTTTAAAACCCATCTGCTGGCACATTAACAATAGCTGGCGGTGCACTTCACGCCATTCGCGCATACGTATGTAAGACACAAAGTGTTTACTACACCAATTGCGCAACTGGTTTTGGGTGAGTTCTTGACGCTGGTGTTGGTAGTCCTGCCATAAATTCACCAGGCTTAGAAAATCTGAATCTTTTTCTCGCCATAGCTGGTGTTTAAGGTCTGCTGCTTGTTGCTTTTCTTGGGGGCGTTCGCGTGGATCTTGAATGGTTAATGCGCTGGCAATCAGCAGCACTTCATTAAGTGCGCCCCATTCATTGGCGGCTACCACCATGCGTCCAATACGTGGATCTACCGGCAAACGGGCCAATTGCTTACCCAAACCGGTTAATCGGCGCTTGTCGTCTAGGCCGCCTAGCTCTTGTAATAGCTTTACACCGTCGTTCACAAAGCGGCTGTCGGGGGCATCTATAAAAGGAAACTCTTCTACCGAGCCTAACTTTAAGTCGTGCATTTGCAAAATAACGGAGGCTAAATTGGTACGTAGAATTTCTGCATCGGTAAATTCTGGCCTGCTGATAAAGTCTGCTTCGTCGTAAAGACGAATACAAATACCCGCTGCAACACGGCCACAACGGCCTTTACGTTGATTAGCGCTGGCTTGGGAAATAGCCTCTATAGGCAAACGCTGTACTTTAGAACGATAACTATACCGACTCATACGGGCCGTGCCTGGATCTATGACATAACGAATACCCGGCACGGTGACAGAAGTTTCGGCCACGTTGGTGGCTAATACAATACGCCGCCCAGTAGATTTGCCGGAAGGTTGGAATACCTTTTGTTGCTCACTAAAACTTAACCGCCCGTAAAGGGGCAAAATGTGCCAATGTTTTTGTTCTTGCTTGCGCAGAAACAAGGCTAGGTCTCGAATATCTCGCTCGCCCGGTAAAAAGATCAGCACGTCGCCGTTGTGTTGCTTGTTTTGCCGTTCGTGCTGGTCTATTTCTTCTAAGGCGTGCTGAATGCCGCCCTGTAGGTCTTGGTCTTGATCCGACTTAGAGGCAAAAAGCGGACTGTACCATACTTCTACAGGGAAAGTTCGCCCACTGACCTCTACCACCGGCGCATTGTTAAAGTGCTGACTGAAGCGCTCTAGGTCAATAGTGGCCGAGGTGATTATTAGTTTTAGGTCGTCCCTACGGGCCAGCAACTGCTTTAAGTAGCCTAGTAGAAAATCTATATTTAAACTACGTTCGTGGGCTTCGTCTACTATAATGGTGTCATAGCGCAATAGGTCTGGGTCTTGGCGAGTTTCTGCTAGCAGAATGCCATCGGTCATGAGCTTGATGTGGCTAATGTCACTCACCTGCTCCGTAAACCGCACCTGAAAACCCACTTGTTGCCCTAGGGGTACATTAAGCTCGTCTGCAATACGTTGACCTACTGTTCTTGCTGCAAGCCTTCTGGGTTGAGTGTGGCCTATCATGCCACCCACACCACGGCCAGCTTCTATACACAGCTTGGGTAATTGGGTGGTTTTACCAGAGCCCGTTTCCCCTGCTAACACCACAACCTGATGTTTACGGATCAAGTCAACCAGCTTTTCACGTTCACCACTAACGGGTAATTCGGCTGGGTAGCTTAATTTGGGCAAGGCGTCTTTACGGCGCTGATAGGTGGCTGAACTAACAGCTGCTTTAGCTTCTAGCTGAAGCATAAGTTTATCGCAGGGCTGGTTACGTTGCTTACGCTGAGCAATACGGCGGGACAGCCGCTTAAGCTCGGCTTGGTCTTTAGCCATGCAATGAGGTAACGCAGTGAGCATATAAAAAGAGGGGTGGTTTTAAAATACCAAGTTTAGCATGCTATGGGGGTGATGGTCAGCGGTTTACGGCTGGGGTTGGCGGCAAACCGCTGACCTATTTTAATCCCTTAATGCCCTGCGCAGAATTTTACCCACGTTGGTTTTAGGTAATTCATCTCTAAATTCAATTTCTTTAGGCACTTTGTAGGCGGTTAAGTTGTCACGGCAATACTCTATGACGTCGGCCTCGGTAAGGCTTGGGTCTGATTTCACTACAAACAGCTTCACCGTTTCACCACTCACTTCGTTGGGAATACCTACGGCAGCACACTCTAAGATACCGGGATGCTGGCTGCCAATGTCGTCTATTTCGTTAGGGTATACATTAAAACCAGACACAATAATCATGTCTTTAATACGGTCAACTAATCGAATAAACCCATCTTCGGCTAAAACGGCTACGTCACCGGTTTTAAACCAACCGTCAGCATCGAGCACATTGGCTGTTGCTTCAGCTTGTTGCCAGTACCCTGCCATCACTTGCGGGCCTTTAACACAAAGCTCTCCTTCGTTATCGAAACCTACATCAGCGCCATCTTCACCGATCACTTTAACTTGCGTTCCTGCAACCACCTTGCCGATAGTACCTATGCGGATATCATCGGACGGGTTAATGGAAATTACAGGGGATGTTTCTGTAAGGCCATAACCTTCTTGTATAGTGCAACCTGTAACGCCTTGCCACATGTCGGCGGCACTGTGAGTAAGCGCCATACCGCCAGAAATCGTTGTTTTAAGGTGAGAAAAATCTAGCTTTTTAAACTCATCATTGTTGCACAAAGCTACAAACAGAGTATTAAGTCCAGCGAATGAAGTAAAATTGTGTTTAGCGAGCTCTTTTACAAAACCAGGTATATCCCTAGGATTAGGAATAAGTACCGTTTCGTGGCCCATGTCTGTCATTACTAAACTCAACATGAATGCGTAGATATGATACAAAGGCAAAGGCGAAATAACGACTTCACGGTCCCCATTCAAATCCTTCATTACCACGTCTCGTATTTGCATCATGTTAGCAACGAGGTTCTGATGTAACAGCTGAGCACCTTTAGATACACCTGTAGTACCACCGGTATATTGCAACACGGCAGTGTCGTTTAAAGTCACTTCTACAGATGTGGGGGCAGTTTGTTCGCCTAGGGCTAAAGCACTTCTAAAGGTTATAGCAGCTGGTAAAGAATAAGCTGGAACCAACTTTTTCACTCGCTTTACCACGGTATTAATCAACATACGCTTGGCAAACGGGTGCATGTCGGCTAATTCGGTAACTAATACCTTGGTGATGCCTGTTTTAGGTACAACGGCTTCTGCAAGGTGTGCCATGCCGGCATAAACCAATAATACCTTGGCCCCAGAGTCGTTAAACTGATGTTCCATTTCACGGGCGGTATACAGCGGATTAGTACTAACCACCACCATGCCGGCGCGCATGGCGCCAAATACAGCAATAGGGAATTGCAGCACGTTAGGCAATTGAATAGCAATTCGATCACCCACTTCAAGGTCTGTGTGGTTTTGTAAATAGGATGCAAAGTTCGCGGAAAGGCGGTCCATTTCAGCAAACGATAAGGTTTGCCCCATACAACTATAAGCAGGCTTAGTAGTGTGCTTTTTACATGCTTCTAAAAACACATCGGTAACGGATGTGTATTGACCAAATTCTACACCGGCGATTTGAATCATAGGGAATCCTTTGAGTTATTGTTATACTTATCTTGTAGCCCATGCTAATCAAACACTCGTTTGAAAACCAGCAAAACCCACAAGTCATTTTTTAGTTTAAGCCAGTTTGTGGCTAGCTTAATGCCACACCTTTACGCAACACTAACATATCTCCAGGGCTTAAGGTGTTCCAGTTTTCGTTGTCTGTAAGTGGCTCTGTAGCCACCACGGATACTATATCATTGGGGGTAGTCTCTTGCCCAAAATCCACATTAACGTCTGCATCACTTAAACAGGCTTCGCCGAATGGTGCTCTACGAGTAATCCAACTTAATTTGGTTGAACAGAAGCAATAGAGGTGTTCGCCATCGGAGAGTAGCATATTAAACACCCCTAAAGTCTTTAAAACCTGGCACCGTTGCTGCAAAAAATACCTTACTACCGATGTGTCTTGAGGCGGCTTAGGAAAAGCCCTACGCAATTCCCCCAACAACCAGCAAAACACATGTTCGCTGTCGGTATCGCCTACGGGCAAATAATGATTTAGCGTTAAGCTCGAGGTGTCGGTAAGCTGACCATTATGAGCAAAAGTCCAATGTTGCCCCCATAGTTCACGTTGAAACGGATGGGTATTTTCTAAACAAATATTACCCACATTGGCTTGGCGTATATGGCTAATAACTATATGTGATTTCATGGAATGACGCTGCACTAAACGCGCCACTTCCGAATCTGAACTAGGTTGAGGGTCGTGGAACGAACGGCAGCCCTTACCCACGTAAAAGGTTATGCCCCAGCCATCACGATGGGGGCCACAACCACCACCCCGCTGCATGAGCCCGGTAAAGCTAAAACAAATGTCCGTAGGCACATTGGCACTCATGCCTAATAATTCACACATAGGGTTGGCTCCAAGCCGATAAACTCAGTTAATTAAGTGGTTTTTGAACTACGCCGGCCCAACACGAGCAATAGCAACAACACAAACCCCGCTGCACCTACTATCACCCAGCGAAGATTATCGGACACTGGGGAAGTTTGTTGTTTAGCTTGAATTACACTAACGACTTCTGGCTCGATACCTTCGGGAACTTCCATTAAAGTTTGTAATGCAGGTGATGCGGTTTCTTTACTCACCAAAGTAACATGGCTTTGAGTGTTTTTTTCAATTTCTGTGACCACTACTTCACTAACAGCGGGCATGCTGGTGGCATTTTGTGACACGGCAATTAATGGGTGCACCCTAAGGCTACGGCTTATGGTTCTGGTAAATTGGCCATTAGTGACCGAAATATTGAGGCTATACATACCTACTTCGTTAAGGACTGGAAGATGCATGCGTGTTTTTTGATCAGCCACAAAACTCTGATGCTGCTGGAACATTACTTTATTGTTAAGCCTCATATCAACTTCTAGTTTAAAATCTTGCAGCTGATCTGCAGACAACAGCACACCACGCTCGTTAGCCAGCTGTACATCGATATAACTACGCTGCCCAAGTTTAATATTTTGATGACTTTGTTGTAAAAGTATTTGCAACTTGCCTACCACGTTAACCCGCTTTAATGTGGCTGTGGGGCTGATTAAAGCCCATGTTCCTGGTATTGGATTTTGAACCCTGATCACGTCGTGGGTAAGGGACGATTGCCACTGTTGATTAGGCAAGGTTTGCTGACGCCCAAAGGTGCGTTGATTGCCGTCTCTAAGTTCAACCTGATTATCACCATTTTTTTCTACCACAACAGTCATGGACTCTATACCCTGTTGTACCACAAAGCTTTGCTCGGGCAGCTTTATGGGTACTTGCTGGGTGATCACAGTATTATCTAATGCGCGTAAAAAAATCTCTAACAATTGATCGGCATGCACCGCCACTTCAAATAAACCATCCGTACGCTGAGCCATTGCGCTTAAGGTGGATTTGTCTGCTTTATGGGACAGGCCTATAGTGTGTACACGAGCACCTACATCAATGTATTGCTGCAGTATAGGCTCAAGCAATGCCCTGCGCGCACGCTGATTTTCAGCCGCATCTTTGCTTACATCCACCATGCCGTCGGTTAACAAGATTAAGTGTAACTGGTGGCCCTCGGCCTGATCTTGGGCGCTAAAAGACGCCGCTTTAAGGGCTGCTCCAATATCGGTAAATTGGCCTATAGATGAAATATTTTGCGCCGCCATGGTGGCTGCTTTTTGCCATTGGGCATTAACCGTACCATGGGGCACGATGACCGAGGGACTATTGGCGAATTGCCAAACGCCAGCTTTACTACCTGCTGGCAGGAGCTGGGTTAATACTTGTAATGCGGGAATACGTAGGCTATTTGGGTCTGTTTTTTTCATGCTGCCAGACACGTCTATTAACACCCGAATATCCATTTGATTAGACAGGGTTTTACTCATTGATGGCGCCGCAAAAGTTATAGCCGCAATAAATAAAGCCACACCAAAGTGATAAAAAACAGGACGTTTAAACATTGAACCAAATCCTAACTGTTATTGTTCTTGTTATTTAAGCCACCTTAACACAAACCAAAAAAACTTCATGCAATCGCGTTGCGCGAAATTACTCTTCGCCCAACTGTTGAATTTCAATGATATGTTCACCCCACTGACTTTCAGGTATTTTGGCCTCAGACACTGCCCATTTTCGTACTGTCATACCGGCTTTAATGGTGGATTTTGGGTCCCCTGTCACCAGCGGATGCCACTCGGGTAAGTCTTTGCCAGCGGCCACCCTGCGATAACCACAGGTTTGCGGAAGCCAATGGTAATCGGCTACGGTATCTGCCGTCACCAAGGTGCAATCCGACACTTTGTCTTGGCGGTTTTTATACACGGTACATTGACAGGATTTAATGTCTAAATATCGACACGCCACGCTGGTGTGATACATCAAAGGCACATCGTCATCTATAAGTTTTTGTAAACAACAGCGGCCACAACCATCACACAACGACTCCCACTGCTGGCTAGTCATGTCTTTAGGGGCGGTGGTTTTCCAAAAACCTGTCTGTGCTGAATCAGTCATTAAAGCAAACTTATTAATGTTAATAGGTAGGGTTTACGGGTGTTTTATACAAATCCAACATGTACTCTTCCCTTACTGGAGGCATTTGCAGGTAATAACCTTTGTCTTTGATACCACTCAAAACATCTTGCGCTTTGGCCCGGGACAATTGTTTATCTGCAGTGAGTAACATATCCATACGGTGCTCTGGTTTTCCAAACATCTTTATCAAGGTTTCTGGCACCATACTTAAAGCTTTGGCTTTATCCACGTAAAGGTACATTTCGTCCTTTTTTTTGCTGCGATAAATGGAACAAATAATACGACTCTGACTCATTAATGTGCCTCTTGTATGTGTTTGTATTCGGTGGCGATGGGTTCGGCAAGGAACTCTTCTCGCCAACCTTGCCAATTAGCTGGCAAACTAAAAGGCTGTTTTTTACGTAACCCTTCAAACAATACTAATAGCTCTTTTTTACGGCCCATTAGCTGTACTTGTATAGCGGCATTTGCAGCTTGCTCTGTCACCACTTGATGCAACCGTTTGTAGTCTTTATTTTCATTTTTTGAAAGGGGCTGCGGTGCACTAGGCAACACCTCAGACGATGCCGCCATAATAGACAACCACTGTTTTCCATAACGTCTTAAACTACTAGGACGCACATCCTGGCATTGGCCTAAGGTTGCTATATCGGCAGGATTAGTACGGGCCATTTCAATAAGACTGGTGTCTTTCACCACAAAATTCTTGGGCCTGTTTTCGCTGCGAGCTACGTCTTCTCGCCAAGCAGCTAAAGCCCGTAATCGTCCCACAGATTTGCCCTGCAAACGCCACGCATTTTTCATTTGCTGATACGCTAGTTCTGGTGCGATGGCCTTTTTGGGCTGTGCTAAACGCTGCATATCTTCCACATACCAATGCCATACACCTTTGTCTTTTAAGCGTTGGGCCAATATGTCGTAACACTGCATTAAGTGGGCCACATCCATGGCGGCATAATGGCATTGAGAGTCTCGTAACGGGCGCTGCAACCAATCCGATCGAGTTTCGCCTTTGTCTACGGTTTCACCCAATAGATCTAACACTAAACTTTGATAACCCGGCGACAACCCCATATCCACAAAGGCCGCTGCAATTTGAGTATCCGCCATGGGGCTGGGGCGCAAATTTAACCAATGCTGAAATAATTCTAAATCTTCGCTACAGGCATGCATCACCTTTAAGGTATCTGGATCTGTTAACAGGTTTTTTAGCGGCTGCCACTCATCAATGGCTAGGGGGTCTACTAGAAAAGTGCGCCCTTGCGCGGCAAGTTGCACTAAACCAGGTATGGGGTAAAACGTATCCACCCTCATAAACTCGGTGTCTACCGCAATGGCGGGGGCTTGGCTAAGTTGTTGGCAGGCGGTAATAAGGCCGGCATTAGTATCAATGTATTGGTAAGCAAGTGGCATGATTAGGTGTAACTCTTTCTTCCAGCAAAGGCATGGGCTAAAGTGCCGCCATCGACATACTCTAGCTCTCCGCCAATGGGCACCCCATGAGCGATACGGGTGACGCTAATGAGTTGCGTATCTAACTGTTTATCGATCATTTGATGAATAAAATGGGCAGTAGCGTCGCCCTCTATGGTGGGGTTGGTGGCAATAATAACCTCGCTAATACTTTCGTCACTAATGCGAGAGATTAGCTCATCTAACCCAAGTTCCTTTGGCCCTATGCCATCCATAGGCGAAAGGTGACCCATCAATACAAAATACAAACCTTTATAGCCTGCACCTTGTTCTATGGCCAAAACATCGGCTGGAGTTTCAACAATACATAATGTTGCTGTGTTGCGGTTGGCTTGGCTGCACATTCTACACTGGGGTGTTTCGCTGTGGGTTCTACACTTTTCACAACGGCCCACTTGTTCAAGGGCAAGCTTAAGGCTGTGTGCCAGCACAGCGCCGCCCTCGCGATTGCGTTCTAATATATGTAACGCCATACGCTGGGCAGATTTACGCCCTACTCCAGGTAAACAGCGAAGTGATTCAATAAGATCATCGATAAGCGGACTAAATGACATGGGTTTAAATCTATCAATTAACGGTTTAAAACGGCATTTTAAAGCCAGCGGGCATGCCCATGCCGGCGGTCATATCAGACATGTTGTTCTGGCTGGCTTGTTCTACTTTACGTACTGCATCATTAACAGCGGCAGCTAATAAATCTTCTAACATTTCTTTGTCTTCAGACAATAAAGAGTCATCCAGCTGCACACGCTTCACATCATGGCGCCCCGTCATGGTTACCTGCACCAATCCAGCGCCCGCAGCACCCGTAAATTCGGCTTTGGCTAAATCTGCTTGTGCTTGCTGCATTTGTTCTTGCATCTTTTGGGCTTGTTTCATGATATTGCCCATGCCGCCTTTCAACATATTTAATACTCTCTAAATGATCTAAGTTGTAATTAAGTTTCGATAGGATTAACTGGTAACACACTGTTTATATCGAGTTGACCACTAAAAGCGGTGCTTAAACTGGCCACGTTGGGGTCATTTTTCAACGACTCAACGGCTTGGTCTTGATGTTGCGCTTCTCGTCGTTGCTGGTTGGCAAACGGCGTTTCTATTTGGGTTTCACCAATGTCTATAGCCAACTGTAAATCGCAACCAAACATTTGTTCCAAAGCCTGACGAATACGGCCTTGATGAGAGGCGTTTAGCATGCTGCTTTGACCTTGCTCCATGGTAAATTGTAGTTGTGTACCTTGTCGTTTAGCAAACACCATGTTGGCAGCAATACTTTGCGTCATACCAGCCAAATTTAAATCGTTAAACATCTGTGTCCAATTGTTTTCGTTCAAATCAGCTAGAGTCCAATCGTGGCTTACTTTTTTTGTAGGCTCAGGCTCAGCTTCAATCTCAATCACTGCGACTGGTTCTTCAATAGCCGCTTCAGCAGATATTTGGGCAGGCGCTTCAGCAATTAAAGAAGCTTCTGGCATAGGTGCTGAGGGTTCTTCCCATGGCGGAACTTCAGTTGGCAACGCTTCAGTTGGGTGAACTTCTTCTAAAGGGGCTTCAACGGGTGTTTCTATTGTTGATACAGCTTCTGGTGTTAATACAGGATCTGGCTCCGGTTCAGGAGAAGTTTCCGACGTTTGAGAAGGTATTTGGGCAGGTGCTGCTGCTTGCATTTGTCCAGCATGTTGTTGTGGCCTAAAGGCAAGCATACGTAGTAATGCCATTTCAAACCCAGCTTGTACATCGGGTGCATTGTCTATATCTTTACGGGCCATAATGCCCATTTGATAAAACAACTGCACGTCTGCTGGGCTGGTATTACGGGCCAACTCCAACACTTTTGATTTATCAAATTGCACAGAAACAGGTGCATCGGGCAACACCTGACAAATAGCCACTTGATGCAACAAACTGAGCAGGTCTTCCAAAGCTATAGCAAAATCTTGCCCTTGCTCGGCTAATTCACCAATAATTTTAAGTAATGGGCCGGCATTTCCTTGCTGCAACTCATTAACAATAGCAACCACTTTACCCTGATCAATACTGCCTAACATTTGGTTAACAGCCGACTCTGTTAAATCACCACCACAAAAGGCAATGGCCTGATCTGTAAGGCTTAACGCGTCACGCATACTGCCTTTGGCCGCTCTTCCTAGCTGCCATAGAGACGATTCTGCAAAAGGTACCGCTTCACTAGTAAGCACATTGCGCAAGTGTTCTGCTACTTGTTCGGCCGGCATGTTTTTTAAGTTAAATTGCAAACACCTAGACAGTACCGTAATAGGTAATTTTTGTGGATCTGTGGTGGCTAATAAAAACTTTACGTGTGGAGGCGGCTCTTCTAGGGTTTTAAGTAACGCATTAAAACTGCTAGTAGACAGCATGTGTACTTCGTCTATTAGATAAACTTTAAAGCGACCACGTGTAGGTGCATATTGCACGTTATCTAGCAGCTCTCGAGTGTCTTCAACTTTTGTACGTGATGCTGCATCCACTTCGATTAAATCGACAAACCGGCCTTCACTAATCTCAACACAGCTAGAACACACACCACATGGCGTAGAGCTGATGCCTTCTTCACAGTTAAGGCATCGCGCCAATATACGAGCAATGGTGGTTTTGCCCACTCCGCGAGTACCGGCAAACAAATAGGCATGATGCAAGCGTTGTTCATCTAAGGCATGAATCAAAGCGCGTAACACATGCTCTTGACCCACCATAGTGTGAAAATTTTGGGGCCGCCATTTACGGGCTAAAACCTGATATGCCATGCAGCATGCACTCGCTATAGATGAAGACAAACTAAAAGAAACCCATTATAGGAGCCATGGCTAATTAAAGCTACCAACCTGTCCACAGCACACTTCAAGTGTAACAAAATAGACTCCGTTCAAATGCCTTAGTGTTGTCTAAGCCAATATTGGAACAAAAGCATTATATGACGCAAGTCATTCAAAGTTTACTTACCCCTATTCTATTAATGCAAATTAACCTGAGATTATTAACAATAAAGGCTATTTTGATCAGCATATTGGGCAAATTGACTATGACAACCAAAAGCAGCAACTACTATCGAGTAACGATTAAGCCATCTATGGCAAGCTTTGATTGTGCTGAAAATGAATCTATTCTTAAAGGCGCTGCAAAATGTGGTTTATATCTATGTAGTAATTGCCAGCGTGGGGAATGCGGCACTTGTAAAGTAAAGATGAAAAAGGGCCAAGTTAAACTGGACCGCTTTATGTTATCCGCTCTATCCCCCAGCGAGATTGATGCAAACTATACTTTGGCGTGTAGATCCTACCCTAGGGACCATGTGGAGCTGGTGGCACAATTAGTGGGTCATGTAGAAGCCAAGCACTATGAACGACAAGAGGACTAGACACTTAGGGTGTTAATAACACTATGGCATGGTATTGGTGGTACCCCTACCAGCCACACCTCGGCACACGAATCCACCGCTGTGGCTGCTCCCTTCCAGGCCTGACCAGGTTCACGGTTTATCGTTGCGTGGGGACCAATAGGGCTACCATAACGATCACAATCGGGCGATTGCGAGGTGCGCAGTATAGGCAAAAAGGCTATGATTCTCAAGCGGTTTTTTATGCATTCCCACGCGGAGCGTGGGAACGAGGTATCCCGACAGTTGCTGGTTCCCATG
>JAQRMV010000031.1:0-10764 GCA_028598985.1 Gammaproteobacteria bacterium | reverse complement strand
GCGTGTGCATTCCCACGCGGAGCGTGGGAACGAGGTAAGCTATACTCCGTAACAAGCATAAGGCATAAATTCTACCTCTTGTGCCTCACTACCACAGGTATTGGCTTTAATTACGGCTAAACCGTCGCCTTTCATTGCAGTGGTGAGTACGCCAGAGTTTTGGTTGGTCATGGCTTCTACTAGCAATTCAGATTGGCCATTATCAACCAATCGAACACGCTGATATTCTTGCCTGATACTGGGTTTGTTAGGGGGGTTCACTAAGCGCGCCTTAAGGCTGTACCCTTGTGTGTCTGAACAGCCCTGAAGGGCCAATAAAAACGGTCGAACCATTACCATAAAAGTGACTAAGACACTTGCTGGATTGCCGGGCAAGCCAAAAAACGGGGTTTGTTTTACCTTGCCAAATGCCAAGGGTTTGCCTGGTTTAATAGCTAGCTTCCACATTTCTAACCGGCCTAACGTCTCTACGGCGGCTTTAACATGATCTTCTTCGCCTTCGGATACGCCACCACTAGTAATAACAATGTCGGCTTGTTCTGCAGCTAAGGCTAATTTAGCTTCTGTAGTAGAGCGCTCATCGGTGATGATGCCAATATCCACCAAATCCATGCCTAACTGGTCCACCAAACCTGCCAATAAAAACCGGTTTGAGTTGTATATCTGCCCCACTTTAAGCGATTGCCCCGGGTTTACTAATTCGCTGCCAGTGGATGCAATTGCTACTGTTAAACGACGATACACTTCTACTTTTTCTATACCCATAGAAGCCAATACACCTAAGTGGCGTGCTTCTAGCTTGGTACCCACTGCACACACCTGTTGGCCTTCTACAATATCTTGGCCTTTTGGACGAATAAACTGGCCCAGCTTTTGGCCTTGTTGTAAGGCACTAGGCAGTATACGAATGCCACTATCAACCACTTCAACATCTTCCTGCAGCACCACCAATTCTGCATTGTCAGGTACTTCTGCACCGGTAAATATGCGCGCACAGGTGTTGGGCTCTAGTGGGATAGCCACCTGCCCCGCAGCAATACGCTGACTCACAGGAATCACCTTTAAAGCTAAATCCTTAACCCGCAAAGCATAACCGTCCATAGCGCTGTTATCGGCTGGAGGCACTGCAACGCAAGAAATAACAGCGGCACTTAATACTCGCCCCCTTGCATTAAATAAAGGCACCATTTGCGTGGCTAAGCAACATGTAGCATGGGCCATTATTTGATGTTGGGCTTCGATGACCGAAGTAAGGCTTGTGGGTTTATTCATATGGGTAGTTTAGCGTGTGGCCTATGAGGGGTGATGTGCAGATGAGTTGAAGGTGACCATCTCTACAAAATTACAAGGCCTGTGACTACTGTCCAACTGTTGTTTAATAATACCATCCCATGCCGTGCGACAAGCGCCTGTAGAGCCCGGCATACTAAAAATAACAGTACGGTTAGCAACACCGGCAACGGTGCGAGACTGGATAGTAGAAGTGCCTATTTCTGCGTAAGAAAGGGTTCTAAACAATTCGCCAAAGCCTTCAATCACTTGATCAAATAAAGGCAATAACGCATCTGGAGTGGTGTCTCTTGCGGTAAAACCCGTACCCCCCGTCACTAATACAGCATGTACGTTACTGTCTGCAATCCACTGGCTCACCGCCGCACGCACTTGGTATATGTCATCTTTAACAATGGCATGTTGCGCTAAGCTATGGCCGGCCTCTTGAAGGCGCTCAATGAGCTTGGCGCCAGATTTATCCGTTTCTACCGTACGTGTGTCGGATACGGTGAGTACAGCAATATTAATGGGTTTTTGTGGCGTGGTGGTATTGGCCATGGGGCAATTCTCTTATTGGTAGCTAAAGAGCAAAAATAACACAGGCAGTATACAGGCTGTTTGACTTGAGTTGTATTTTAGATGCTTTGTCACGCAATACTTAAGACCTACTACCTTAGTGTTACAGACTTTAGTCTCATTCACTAAGGTCTAATTTTCAACACCCTACAATTCTCTAGACTAAACACCAACCTTGAAGCACCTCTGCTTTGATTTGCTGGCAGTGCTCATCTAGGTTCAACAACAATAAATTGGAGTTTGCCATGACAGATGTAAAATCTGAAAAATCAAGTCGCACCGCATCGGGTTGGTCACGCCGGTCTGTATTAAAAGCCACATCCGCTGGCGCCGTAGGCGCTGCAGCCACACCGCTGTTTTTCACTCAAAATGCTTGGGCAGAAAAAGCCATTGGCAACTACCCAGTAAAAGGTAGCGAAGTTGTATTAGGCTTTAACGTACCTCAAACAGGCGCTTATGCCGACGAAGGTGCTGATGAATTGCGTGCTTACAAATTAGCGGTTAAGCATCTCAACAACGGTGGCGGCATGCTCGACACCCTTAAGCCTAGCAAATTAACCGGCAACGGCATTTTGGGGAAAAAAGTAGCTTACGTTACCGGTGATACCCAAACTAATGCTGACGCATCACGTACTTCTGCACGTCGTATGATTGAACGTGACAAAGTCATTATGGTTACCGGTGGTTCTTCTTCTGGTATCGCCATCGCACAGCAGTACTTGTGTAACGAATTAGGCATCATCTTTATGTGTGGTTTGACTCACTCAAACGACACTACGGGTAAAGACAAGCAACGTTACGGTTTCCGCCATTTCTTTAACGCTCATATGACGGGTAAGGCATTGTCTCCTGTACTGAGTAAAGAGTATGGCAAAGACCGTCGAGCATTCCACTTAACTGCGGATTACTCTTGGGGCCACACCCAACAGCAGTCTATGCAAGAGTTTACTGAGAAGGAAGGTTGGAGCACCGAAGGCAACATCATGACGCCTTTGAAGACCACAGACTTCTCCCAGTATCTATCTCAAGTATTGAACTCCGACGCAGACGTATTGGTACTTAACCACTACGGCGCCAACATGGTTAACTCTTTAACCAACGCTGTTAACTTCGGTATGCGTGACATGCAGAAGAACGGTAAAAACTTGGAAATCGTTGTGCCTTTATACAGCCGTCTGATGGCCAAAGGTGCGGGTTCCACTAACATCGATGGCGTATTGGGTACTTCTGGCTGGAACTGGGCTTTAGAAGACGAAGGATCTAAGGTATTTGTTAAAACCTTTACTGATGAATATGGCTTCCCGCCTTCACAGGCGGCTCACACCTGTTATGTACAAACGCTTTTGTATGCTAACGCTTGCGAAATGGCCGGTACTTTCTACCCACCAGAAGTGATAAAAGCACTTGAAGACTTTAGGTTCACTGGCGCTGGTAACGGCGACACATTGTACCGTGGTGCTGACCACCAGTGTATCAAAGACATCTTGGTTATGCAGGGTAACTCACCTTCTGCACGTACCAGTGACTTTGACTACCTTAAGATCATTGATCAGGTTGACGCCAAGACCGTGGACTATGATCCAGCCATCTTTGGCGGCGAGCTAGGCCCTTACGTACCTGCATAAGCATGTTCGTAGGATCACGCGGATCAGCCTTTTAGGCTGATCCGCTTTTACGCATACATACCTAGAAAAAACCATGCATTTGCCACAGCAACCAATGGGAGTAGCTCCAAAATGGACATGACGCTCAACGCTTTTACCCTTTATATTTTAACCGGGTTACAACTCGGCTCCATTTTTGTGCTCATTGCTCTGGGCCTTACCCTTATTTTCGGCACTTTGGGCGTAGTTAACTTTGCCCACGGCGCCCTTTACCTCATTGCTATCTATCTAGCCGTGAGCATTAACAACGCCTTAGGTTTCGGCCTAGCTTTGATTCTGGTACCCCCTATTTTGTTTATATTTGGTGTACTCATGGAGCGTGGTTTAATCCAACGCTTCTACGACCGACCCCATACTGACCAAATTCTTGTAACTTTTGGCCTTGCCATCGTTTTACAGGAATTATTAAAGTGGGTGTTTGGTGCTAACAACATTCCGTTTGCTATCCCTAGCTGGGGCAACGGCATTATTATGCTACATGACTACCTGCCCTTCCTAGAAGGCTTTGTGGTATACCCTAAATGGCGTTTAATTTTAGTGGTGGTCTCCATCATCACCGTCGCCGCTGTGTTTGCCTTGCTTCACCTCACTCGCTTTGGCTTAGTGATTCGCGCCGGCATGCGTGACGCCGAAATGATGCAATTTCTCGGTGTGAACATTAACCGCCGCTTTATGATCGTATTTGGCCTTGGTTCAATGATCGCCGGTATCGCTGGTGTATTTGGCGGCCCCGTCACGCAAGTGTCGCCAGAAGTCGGCATGCATTTACTTGTGCCCTCCTTCTTGGTGGTCGTCATTGGCGGCATGGGTTCATTGGGAGGCGCTGTACTTGCTGGCATTCTCATTGGTATGGCACAAAGCTTTACCGCGCCCTACATCAACCTGAACACCGTTATCATTTACCTAATTACCGTGATTGTGTTGTTGGTCCGCCCACGTGGTTTATTAGGTGCCAAGGGAGTATTTGAATAATGAACAATCAACTCAGCTTTTGGCAACTTAACAAAGCGGTCATACTATTTGCCGTTGTTGCCCTCACTATGCCACTTTGGTTCCCACTTATTAACGGCTACTCTGGACTTGATACCAAGATCATGATCTTTTGTATCTTCCTAGTCGGCTTTGATATTTTACTAGGCTTTACGGGCTACTTGTCCTTTGGCCATGCCGCTTTTTTTGGCATTGCCGCCTACAGTACGGGGTTAATGTTAAAGAACTTCTCAGACAACATTGTGCCCGCCATTATTGTAGCCGTAGCAGTGGCAACCCTTGCCGCTATTGTTATTGGTTTGCTCACCTTAAAGCGCACGGGCATCTATTTTTCCATCCTTACCTTGGCTTTTGCGGAAATGTTCCACTCTATGGCTATGGCCATGTTGCAAACATGGACCGGTGGTGAAAACGGCCTAACAGGCATGCCCACGCCTATGTTGTTTGACCTGAAAATGCAGGGCAACAACGTGTTTTATTTCACTGCCATTATGGCCATCCTCCTGTTCTACGTGGCAAAACGTATTGAACGCTCACCTGTGGGCTTGATGATGAAAGCCATTAAATGTAACCAAACTCGCTTGGAGTACACCGGTATCAACGCCCGTAAATACAAATTGCTGGCCTTTGTTATCAGTGCCATGTATGCCGCGGTTGCGGGCGCACTGATGGTGGTTTACGAGCCCTTTGTAGGCCACGAATTCCTTGGCTGGCACCAGTCTGGAGAGGTGGTCATCATGTCCGTGATTGGCGGCGTTGGCACCTTAGTGGGGCCTATGTTAGGTGCAGGTTTCATGCTGTATTTCGAGAACGTATTGTCTGTAGACCTAGGCGAACAGTGGTTGTTGGTATTGGGACTTATCTTTATGTTTGTGGTGATCTTTATGCCAGGCGGCTTCATGGAAGCCCTAGAACGCATCAAGAGACGTTTTTTCACCACCGTTGACGGCGAATAGGAGATACAGTCATGCCCATACTAGACATTCATCAAGTGTCCTTGAGTTTTGGTGGTTTAAAAGCCTTACAGAACGTAAATCTTAAAGTTGAACAAGGTAGCACCCATGCCCTTATTGGCCCTAACGGTGCCGGTAAGTCAACGTTACTAAACGTGCTTACAGGTATGCTCAAGCCCGATGACGGCTCGGTAATGTTTGATGGTAAGCCTTTGTTAGACGTGAACTCATTTGACATTAACCAGTTAGGGATTGCCAAGGTGTTTCAGACGCCGGCCGTTTTTCCGGAAATGACCGTGTTACAAAACGTCACCATTCCTGTGTTCGCAGCAAGGGACGGCTCCTTCCGTATGAACATGCTGGAAGGCTATGCTAAACAACGCCCTTTAATTGAGTTTGCCGAAGAACAAATTTGTGAAATCGGCTTAGAAAAACACATGTATACCCTCGCAGGCAGCTTGTCCCGAGGTGATAAACGCCGTTTAGAAATGGCTATTTGTTTAGCCAATAAACCACGCTTATTGCTATTGGACGAACCTACGGCTGGCATGGCCCGCCATGAAACAGAAAAAACCATTGAATTACTGCAGGGCATGAAAGACGGTATTACCAAGGTTATCGTTGAACATGATATGAATGTGGTGTTCTCCTTAGCCGAGAAAATCTCCGTGTTAGCGCAGGGCCAAATCATTGCTGAAGGTTCACCCGACGAGATCAAAGGCCACCCTAAAGTTATCGAAGCCTATCTCGGCGAAGCCCAGGTATAAGGAGAAGAATATGTCATCGACTAACTCAACCCCCCAAGCGTTCTTTTCTTGCCGTGAGCTTAATGCATTTTACGGCGAAAGTTATGTGGTACAAGGCGTTTCCTTTGACATCCCCGAAGGAGAAATCGTGGCTTTATTAGGGCGTAACGGTGCAGGCAAAACCTCTACTTTACGAACTATAGCGAGGGCCAATGAGCCGGCTCTTACCAGTGGCGAAATTTGGCTAAATGGCCAAGCTCTACACAACATGAAACCTTTTGAAGCGGCACGTTCAGGCATTCAATTGGTGTGTGAAGACAGGCGTGTAATTCCTGGTGTAACGGTAGAAGAAAACTTAATATTGGCCCAAATTGCTCAACCATTAGGTTGGACACTGAAAAAGATCTACAGCCACTTTCCAAAGTTAGAAGAACGGCGCAAACAAGAAGCTTCCTCCCTTTCCGGTGGTGAACAGCAGATGTTAGCCTTGGCTCGAGCTTTAGCCCGTGACGTGAAGTTGTTATTACTGGACGAGCCTTATGAAGGTTTAGCGCCTGTGATCGTGCAAGAAATTGAGCGCATGTTACAGGAAGTGAAATCTATGGGTATCACCACTATTATCGTTGAACAAAATGCCGTAGCTGCGCTAAAACTAGCCGACCATGCCATTATCATCGATACCGGTGAAATTGTGTTTACCGGTACGGCCCAAGAAGTATTGGACAACCAGCAACTGCGTGAAGAGTACTTGGCGGTTTAACGGCACATTGTCAGGGATTTAGGTTCCCACGCAGAGCATGGGAACCAGAAACAGCAGCCGACCTCGTTCCCATGCTCTGCGTGGGAACGCAAACTGTCAGCCGATCCTTATACGCCTCTAGTACAAGCGTTCAGCAATACCCCCTCTCGTAAAGCCCCCGTAGAAAAATAAATACGATCTAAACCCAAGTTCAGCATAATGCCTTTGAGTATGGCATATCCTGCGGGTAACACTTCGCCTCTATCGGGACGCAAGCCGTCTATTGCTACTTGGTCCAGGGTTTTAAAGGTGAGAATCATCTCTTCTATGTTAGCCATAGAAACCCAATCTAAATAACAAACTCCCGCTTCTTTAAGGCCGCTTAAGCCTACTAAAGCCTTTATGGTGCCTGATGAACCTATACACACACCCCAGCCACAAGATTTATACTTGTTTACAGCCTGATGAATAGTGGTTTGTGCTGCGTCAACAGCAGATTGTAAGGCTTTAGGCGTGATGGCCCTGTTAGGAAAATAGGCTTGGCTAAAGGTGACACAGCCCATGGGAAAACTATCTAGTTGGGTAGGTGTTTGTTGTCCTACTATAAGCTCCGTACTGCCACCACCAATATCAATGACTAACTTTTTACTGTTTTGGTGAACTGTGTTTAGCATTTCACCTACTACGCCACAAAATATCAAACTAGCTTCTTGTTCTCCGGTAATAACCTGTACCTGAACGCCCAAAATAACAGATGCTGGTTTAATAAAATCATCTCTGTTAGTGGCTACACGCAGGGTATTAGTGGCCACAACATGGCGGTTTTTAGGATCGACTTGGGCTAGCTTTGGAGCCAAACGTGACAAACATTCAAGGCCTCTATCAATAGCGCTCTGGCTCAGGTAGTTATCCTCATTTAAGCCTGCCGCCAGTTGGATTTTTTCACCAGCCCTACTCACCACACGGTATGGGGTTTCACTAGCGTCTACTAAAGTGACATGAAAACTGTTTGAACCAAGGTCAATGGCAGCAACTAAATGAGTCAAAAGGTTAATTCCAACAAGAATGAAATATCAGTGTATCAAACAAAATTTATAACGCCAATTGTATTAGCTTTCTGCACAAGGCTGTATGCCCCATAACAGTGCAAGCATCATTTAACACCGTCTTTGCCGCATCAACAATGGTGCATCCAAGATTAAAACATTATCTAAATCATCTCCACATAGCTAGATATCATACTGTTTTTGAAGGCATCGGCCATATTGGCACGATAATCGCAAAGACAATCATAGTATCAATAATCACTACTAACCGAGAGCCCCACTATGGAAAATAACTTATATGAACTTCAGTTTGCTCTGGATACCTTTTACTTTTTAATTTGTGGCGCTTTAGTCATGTGGATGGCCGCGGGATTTGCCATGCTTGAAGCAGGCCTGGTGCGCAGCAAAAACACCACCGAAATTCTTACTAAAAACGTCGCTTTGTTTGCGATTTCTTGCGTTATGTACCTCATCATGGGGTACCACATTATGTATGGTGGTGGTTGGTTATTGAGTGGCATTGAAGTCATTGATACAGCCCAAATATTGGCCGACTCTGCTACCGAAGGTTTTGGTGGTGCATCGGTCTACTCCGCTGCTTCAGACTTTTTCTTCCAAGTTGTGTTTGTTGCAACGGCCATGTCTATTGTGTCAGGTGCGGTGGCCGAACGTATGAAACTGTGGTCTTTTTTAGCATTTACGGCGGTAATGACTGGTTTTATCTACCCTATGGAGGGGGCCTGGACTTGGAATGGTGAAGACGTATTTGGCTGGTACAATTTGGGTGATCTTGGTTTTTCAGACTTTGCCGGATCTGGCATAGTGCACATGGCGGGTGCTTCTGCAGCTTTAGCCGGCGTAGTATTACTGGGCGCACGTAAAGGCAAGTATGGTCCTAACGGCCAAGTTAAGGCTATCCCCGGTGCTAACCTACCCATGGCCACTTTAGGAACATTTATTTTATGGATGGGTTGGTTTGGGTTTAATGGTGGCTCCGTGCTTAAATTAGGCGATATAAATTCAGCCCACTCTGTGGCCATGGTATTTCTAAATACTAACGCCGCAGCTGCCGCAGGAGCCATTGCAGCTCTAGTGGTGGCTCGTATAAAGTTTGGTAAAGCCGACCTCACCATGATGCTCAACGGAGCTTTAGCTGGCCTAGTGACTATCACTGCAGAGCCTTCAACCCCTACTGCATTGGAAGCCAGCCTGTTTGGCGCCCTAGGTGGCATATTAGTAGTGTTCAGCATTCTCTTTTTAGACAAGTTCAAATTAGATGATCCTGTAGGTGCCATTTCGGTGCATGGCAGCGCTGGACTGCTAGGTTTAATGTTAGTACCTATTACCAATGAAGGGGCCACATGGGTAGGTCAAATAATAGGTGCAGCCACTATTTTTGTATGGGTATTCCCTCTGAGTTTTGCAGTTTGGTTTATTATCAAGCAAGTTGCAGGCATCCGCGTTAGTGAGGAGGAAGAATACAAAGGAGTGGATATTTCTGAGTGTGGTATGGAAGCTTATCCAGAATTCACAACTCGATAATTATTGTTTTAAAAAACCTTAACAAGGGCCTATTCAATTGCCATTAGGCCCTTGTTAAATATTCACTGTATACCTTATTGCTGTTCGGCAAACGTCTTAAACTGGTTCATAAACTTAAGGCTTTCTTTCTTAAACATAAACGGCATTAGCCAACACATCACTTTCATCATGCCTGTACAACGAAATTCTGTATCCATTACCCAATGAGTAGTGTCACCACGGTCATGGAAGTGGTTGTCTACTAAATTCCATACGCCATCGGCCTCATAGGTACAAGAAAATGAATTGGGGAAATTGCGTTCAGTAATCGTTTCGATCATTACTATTTCTTTTTTGCCCATGGTTTGCACCATGCGAGATGTAGCGCCTACCTGCCCTGGTTCACCGGACACGTGATCAAAGCTCACTAAACAATCTTGCCACTTAAACAGATTTTCTGAGCTATCGAACAGTTCAAGCATTCGATCCCGTGGTACATTGATATCTATAGTGGTTGTATATTTCATATTACTGCCCCCATGTTATTGCCGTCGTTTTGTTACCGACATTATTATTGTATGCTGCTTCTATTATCGTTCATTTCCACGATTTAGCTACTTTTGTACAACATTTCATGCAACTTCATCTTCACTCAAGCACTATTAAACTCGGCCAAATCCGCTGGCAGCATTACCTTGCTCAAGGCTGCGACCCTTTTAGTCAGTATGCATTCCATGCTGCCCTTGAAGAAAGCGGTAGTGTGGGTAACCAAAGTGGCTGGCAAACCTTGCACCTAGAAATAACCAAACAAGGTCAGCCTCTGGCGCTTATTCCCAGTTATATAAAAACCCACTCTTGGGGCGAATATGTATTTGATTTTGAATGGGCCAATGCATACCAGCGTTACGGTTTGGAGTATTACCCAAAGCTTATAAGCGCCGTACCGTTTACACCCTGCGCCGGGCCGAGAATATTGCTAGCCGCCCATGCCCATTTATCGGAAGCCCTGACCTTTGTGCAGGAACAGCTGCCCCACCTATGTGCCCAATTTAAACTCAGCAGTTGGCATTGGTTATTTGCCCAACAGCCAGATTGGCAGGCCGCTCAACAACAAACCTGGCATCAGCGCACCGGCTGCCAGTACCATTGGTACAATGAAAATTATCAAGAGTTTGCCGACTTTACCGCTCGACTTACTTCTCGCAAACGTAAATCCATAAATAAAGAACGCCGTATAATTGCAGAACAAGGCATTGG
>JAQRMV010000030.1 GCA_028598985.1 Gammaproteobacteria bacterium | reverse complement strand
CCAGTCAGCAAGGCATCCGCTAAGGCAAAGCCTTTCACCTTACGGTCAAATACTGGAATAGCTTCACGAATGGCATCAATACAATAATCGGGTAAAGCGTCAGATAAATCCGTTAGCTTTATACCAGGTTTAAACGAAGGTTCAACTTTGCCTAATGTTTGTGATGCTTGGCCTTTGAGGAAATCACCCACTGTTTGCGCAGGCGCATCATAGTTTTCACCACCCATCACATAAGCTTTACGTTCTAACTGACGTTGCAACTCAATACCAGCCAGAGCATCGCCGGGATAGTCAGATGGATCAATGCCCACCACAATGGCGCTATTGGCATTGCGTTCGGCGCGAGAGTATTGGCTCATACCATTGGTCACCACTTGATGTTCCTCCGAGGTTGCCGCCACCACAGTGCCACCCGGACACATACAAAAACTATATACCGAACGACCATTGTCGCAGTGATGCACCAATTTATAATCTGCAGCACCCAAGATTTCGTTACCTGCATTGGCACCAAAGCGCGCTTTATCTATCTGGGCTTGAGGATGTTCAATACGAAAACCTATAGAAAACGGTTTGGCTTCTATGTAGACGTTTTTGTTGAACAACATCTTAAAGGTATCACGGGCACTGTGGCCAATGGCTAAGGCCACATGGTTGGACTTAATTACTTCACCGTCCGCTAGAGTTACACCTGTTATTTGGCCATGCTCAATGTGCACATCTTCAACCCGCGTATCAAAACGAATTTCACCGCCTAATTGTTCAATTTTGGCGCGCATTTTTTCCACCATAGATACCAATCTAAAGGTGCCTATATGGGGTTTACTCACAAATAGAATTTCTTCTGGCGCACCTGCTGCCACGAATTCGTTCAGCACTTTACGGCTGTAGTGGTTAGGGTCTTTCACCTGACTATAAAGCTTTCCATCTGAAAAGGTGCCTGCCCCGCCTTCACCAAATTGCACATTAGATTCTGTATTCAGCTCTTTTTTACGCCAAAAACCAAAGGTGTCTTTGGTGCGCTGTCGTACCGCTGCGCCACGCTCCAAAATAATGGGTTTATAACCCATTTGCGCCAAGACTAGCCCAATCAACAAACCACATGGGCCAAAACCAATCACTATGGGTCGATCGTCAACCACCGCAGGCGCTTGAGCCACAAATTTGTAGCTCATATCGGGGCTTGATTTAATCAGTTGATCATCAGCAAAGGTGGCTAATAGCTGTTCATTTTGGGTGCTATTAACGTCTAAGGTGTAAATCAAAACAATTTGGCTTTTCTTACGGGCATCATAACCACGACGATGAATTACAAAGTCCAGTAATTCATCGGCCTGAATAGACAAACGCGTCAATATGGCTTGGCTTAAGGCCTGCTCGTCGTGATCAAGGGGAAGCTGTAGGTTGGTAATGCGTATCATTAAGGGGTTCCAGCTTAAGAAGTTACTTGGTTATAGTAAAATAGCTCAAGCCTTTATTTTACCTGCTTATGAGGTCCCTGTCCGCGCATTGCCGAGTTAGATGTATAGTTTGCTAGCTGGTTCCCATGCTCTGCGTGGGAACCGGTACCTTTATATGAGGTTTAGCTAACGCTCAAGCCATATTCATCACTGGCATCCTGTAACCACAAGAAGAAGTAGTCTGAGAAGCTGCGGCGAATCACTAGATCAAAGGATCCGTCTTCTAATTTACACATGGTAGTGCCTGTTTTGGCGAAGGTGGTTTGTACCACTTTACCTACGGGGAAGTTAGATTCATGGCAATCGTACACAGTGGACTTTTGCATGAGCTCAGCCACGCCAGTACCCGATAAATTCACCAAGGTTTGGCCAGAACTAATATCGGTGACGGCGATGTGCTGCCCTTCCATTGCGGTTCTAAGGTCAGCTTCAACCTGCCCTTGTGTACCACTGGCAACAATCAACAGCCACTCATTAGGACATAACCAGTAAACCACGGTGTCGCCGTTACGTGCGCTGCTGCTGGGTGCCATTGGCAAGGCTACACCTAACACAGACTCGACGGCAGAGGTAAAGGCTACATCTTGTGGGTTGCCACGTAAGTTTAACTGCCCACGAAACTTATCTTCTTTCATCACTACACCAGCATTTGCGGCATTGGTGTGCGCTACACGGTGGTGCAATGGGGATTCCATATTGCTGGTATCAAAATTAGTCATTGTGGTGATCTCCTTTTGGATCATAGAACACTGGGCTACAGATTTGGGCAGCTAACACACGTCCATCTGCTAATGGGCAATACACTGTTTCACCCATGCGATCCGAGCCACCTTTAACGGTGCCCATGGCAATGCCGTGGCCTAAACATTCACTCCAGTAACTCGACGTCACGTGGCCCATCATGTCCATTGGAATTGGCTGATTTGGATCCATTACAATTTGTGCGCCTTCTGGAATCACCACCGTTGGATCTTTTGGCTTCAAACCAACCAACTGCTTACGATCGGTACGCGCTGTGTCTGGACGGCTAAACGAACGCTCACCCAAGAAACTAAATTCTTTAGTCTTGCCAACAGCCCAACCCATCAAGCAGTCGTATGGTGTCATGGAACCATCCGTGTCTTGACCTGCAATAATGAAGCCCTTCTCAGCACGCAATACGTGCATAGATTCGGTACCGTATGGCGTAATGCCAAATTCTTCACCGGCTTCCATTAACTTCTTCCACATGTAGTGGCCTTGGTCGGCTGGAACGTTCACTTCGAAGGATAATTCGCCGGTAAAGGAAATACGGAAGATACGTGCTTTAATGCCAGCTACAGTGCCTTCGCGCCAATCCATAAATTTCATGGCTTCTGCTGACAGGTCTACATCTGTACATAACTTCTCTAATACTTTACGGGAGTTAGGGCCAGCAAATGAACAAGTGGCCCACTGGTCAGTAACCGAAGTGAAGTACACTTCCATTTCTGGCCATTCTGTTTGGTGCCATAATTCTAACCAACCTAATACAGCAGCAGCACCACCAGAAGTAGTGGTCATTAAGAAGTGGTTATCACTCAAACAAGCGGTTACACCATCGTCAAAGATCATGCCATCTTCTTTAAGCATGAGGCCATAACGACACTTACCCGGCGCCAACTTAGACCAAGCATTAGTGTACACACGATTAAGGAACTCACGAGCATCCTTACCTTGGATGTCAATCTTACCCAAGGTAGACGCATCCAAAATACCTACGCTGTTACGTACTGCTAAACATTCGCGGTTAAGTGTTTGTTGCATGGTTTCGCCAGCTTGTGGGAAGTACCAAGGGCGTTTCCACTGTCCCACGTTTTCAAACTCTGCACCATTGGCAAGGTGCCAAGGGTGCATAGCAGTGTGACGTGCTGGATCTAATAACTCACCTACATCACGGCCGCCTATGGCACCAAAAGTCACCGGTGTGTAGGCAGGGCGGAAGATAGTAGTGCCCGTTTCGGCAATCGACTTGTTCATGGTTTTGGCAACAATAGCCATACCGTTGATGTTACCCGTTTTACCTTGGTCGGTACCAAAACCCATGGCCGTGTAGCGTTTCACATGCTCAATAGATTGGAAGCCTTCACGGGCGGCCAGCTCAATACCGGCTGCGGTGACGTCGTTTTGAAAATCGACAAACTGCTTAGGGGCACGGCTAATGGGCTTAGTGTGAGGTACCAAGTACAAGGCTTGGGAAACACCAATCGATTCATCACCACAGTCAAAAATTTGGGCAGATGTAGTGCCAGAAGCGGTTGCACCGGCTTGAATGCCAGCGTTTAAGGCTTCAGAAAGCAAGTATTCGCCTGTAACAGCGCCAGCTAAGTGTTGATTTTGGATGCTTGGACCCGGTACAAAACCGGCCACATCATCTTTCCATACTGGGCGACTGCCTGTATGACAGCTTAGGTGAACCACTGGGCTCCAACCACCGGCAACAGCAATCAAATCACAGCTTAAGGTTTTACCAGCGCCAATGACCTTATCACCCGCTTCGTCTAATGGTGCAACAATAGCACCCATCACTTTTTTGCTGCCCTGGGCTTCGATGACACCATGACCGGCCATCACCTGAATACCCGCCGCTTTTGCAGCTTCTACCAAACGACCATTAGGCGTTTGGCGGGAATCAACTACAGCAACAACAGTACGGCCTGCGCCCTGAATGTCTAGGGCTGTTTGGTAGCCCGAATCATTGGTGGTCATGATGACACAACGCTGGCCCGGCACTACCGCGTAACGGTTAATGTAAGTCGACACCGAGTTAGACAGCATGATACCCGGCAAGTCGTTATTACCAAACACTAACGGACGCTCAATAGCTCCCGTAGCCAATATCACTTGATGGGCACGGATACGATGTAAACGCTGGCGAGTGCCTGTTTTCGCTACGGGGCCAATGTGGTCTGTACGGCGTTCTAGGGCCACCACAAAATTGTGGTCGTAGTAACCAAATGCAGTAGTACGTGGCATAACCAGCACGTTAGCCATGCCTTCAAGTTGACTAGTGGCTTGCTCTGCCCATGTTGCAGCATCAATACCATCAACGGTTTGAGTGCTGGCTAGCAAAGTGCCGCCAAATTCGTTTTGTTCGTCGACAATGATAACGCGTTTGCCACTACGGCCTGCTTCAAGTGCTGCTGCTAGGCCAGCAGGGCCCGCACCCACCACCATCACGTCACAGTGAGCATTGATTTTGTCGTAGGTGTCTGGATCTGCTTCTAAAGACAACTTACCAAAACCAGCGGCTTTACGAATCAACTTTTCATAGGTCATCCACATTTTTTGTGGTGCCATAAAGGTCTTGTAGTAAAAACCAGGGGGCATCATTTTGCCACCAATTTTGCCCATCAATGACATTAGGTCGAATTCTGCACTTGGCCAACCGTTGGTGCTGGTAGCCGTTAAGCCATCAAACAATTCAACTTGAGTGGCACGAGGGTTAGGAATGGTTTCCTTACCTTTGTGCAATTGCATCAAGGCATTTGGCTCTTCAGCGCCATGGCCCAAAATGCCACGGGCACGGCTGTATTTAAAGCTACGGCCTACAACACCCACGCCGTTGGCTAACATGGCAGAGGCTAAGGTGTCGCCTTCAAACCCTTGGTAAGTTTTGCCATTAAAGGTAAAACTCATTGGCTTAGAGCGATCAATACGGCCGCCTGTGGCTAAACGGTTGATTTGGGGTAGATTGGGGCTCATGATGCGCCTCCCTTTTCACTTAGGTTAGCAACTGCCAGTGTTTGTGCAGTAATGCTTGGCATTTCGCCCATTTTATAAGTCTCGTGTACTTTGTAGCTTTGTGTGTCGCGGGTGGCGTTGAAATAACGCCGACAACCGGCCGCGTGGTACCACATTTCATGGTGAATACCCCGTGGGTTAGAGCGGAAAAATATATAGTTGGCCCAAGCTTCATCGCTGATGGCAGCAGGATCCTTAGGACGTTCAATGTGAGCTTCACCCGTGTAAGAATATTCCTCTTCTTCACGCATTTCCTCACAGTAAGGGCAGTAAATATGGTGCATGTGTATGTCTCCTTAATGTGGGTTTAGTGAGCAACGCCGGCAGCGCCGTGCTCATCGATTAAGTGGCCAGTACTAAAGCGATCAATACTGAAAGGTGCGGCTAAAGGATGCGCTTCATCGTGGGCTAAGGTGTGAGCAAATACATTGCCAGAACCCGGTGTGGCCTTAAAGCCACCCGTGCCCCAACCGCAATTGAAATACAAACCTTTAATGCTGGTTTTAGAGATGATGGGACATGCGTCTGGGCAAGTATCCACAATGCCACCCCATGCACGGTTCATGCGTACTCGGCTGAACATTGGGAACAGCTCACAAATGGCCGACATGGTATGCTCTACCACGTTAAAACTGCCGCGTTGACCATAACCATTGTAAGCGTCTGCACCTGCACCAATCACCAAATCACCTTTGTCAGATTGGCTCACATAAGCATGCACAGCGTTAGACATCACTACGGTATTAATAATGGGTTTAATCGGTTCAGACACTAGCGCTTGTAATGGACGAGATTCAATGGGTAGACGCAAGCCAACCATAGCCGCCATCACGCCTGAGTTGCCCGCAGTGACGCAAGCTACTTTCTTAGAACCAATGAAGCCTTGAGTGGTTTGAACACCCACTACAGCGCCTTCTTCGGTGACAATATCCGTCACTTCGCACTGTTGAATTAGGTCTACGCCCATGCTGTCGGCGCCACGGGCAAAACCCCATGCCACAGCATCGTGACGGGCAACGCCGCCAGTAGCCTGCCAAGACGCACCCAATACTGGGTAACGAATGTCTTGGGAGTCGTTAATAATGGGCACAATTTCTTTTACTTCTGCAGTATTCAATACCACGCCATCAATACCATTCAAACGGTTGGCATTAACACGGCGTTCAATGTCTCGCATGTCTTGTAGGTTGTGGCCCAGATTCAATACACCACGCTGACTAAACATCACGTTGTAGTTTAAATCTTGGCTTAAATCTTTCCACAGGTCTAAGGAGTGATCATACAATTTTGAAGCTTCATCCCAAAGGTAGTTAGAGCGCACTATAGTGGTGTTACGTGCGGTGTTACCACCACCTAAGTAGCCTTTCTCTAACACGGCAACGTTAGTAATGCCGTGCACCTTAGCCAAGTAATACGCCGTTGCCAAACCATGACCACCGCCACCTACGATGATGACATCGTATTCTTTTTTAGGCTGAGGGCTACGCCATGCGGCCTGCCAGTTTTCGTGGTGACTAAGGGAATGCTTAAAAAGGCTAAAGCCTGAGTATTTTTTCATTGGATCACTCGCTTAAGTTCGATGCCACGCATGTACAGTGACGTACGGCTACGTGAATCTGATATTCGTTGCAGTATTGTGCTAAAACCCAGCCTTAGGCTCTTGTTCAATTGCGACCCAAACAGAAGCAGGCAGATAAAGCCCTTACCTAATCCAATAAATATGACCTAGGCCAAACCACACAGAGCATAAAATACAGTACAATCACTTAATATACGTAACGCAATTTAGGTAGTCACCCCATGCAAGTTTTCGGCGTCGTTGGCTGGAAAAATAACGGCAAAACCACCTTAGTGGAAAAACTCATTGCCCAGCTCACTGCCATGGGATACAAGGTATCCTCGGTGAAGCACGCCCACCACAAAGTGGACATAGACCAACCGGGCAGAGACAGCTACCGCCACCGTGCTGCGGGGGCCCATGAAACCTTAGTGGCCACCGATCAACGCTGGGCGTTGATGCACGAATTACGTGGCGACCAAGAACCCAGCTTGCAAGAACTCACCCAGCAGTTTGCGCCTTGCGATATTATTATTGTTGAAGGATACAAAGGCTCCAACCACCCCAAACTAGAAGTTGTAAGAAACCTCAATGAAAAAGGTTTGCTGGCCGACCAAAAGCCAAATATCGTTGCCATTGCCACAGACAAACCGAGCCTTAACACCGATTTACCGTTACTAGATATTAACAATCCAGAACAAATTGCACACTTTGTACTGCAACACACTGGGCTAATCAAGCAACAGACTTCAAGCACCAACGACTGTTACCACCCCGATCAAGGCTTACTACCAGCCGAGACAGTTTGGCAGCGCATGCTGGAAGCAGCCAGCACACAAGTGAAAAGCCATAAATTAGATTTAGACCTTTGTTTAAACCACCGCTTAGCCGAAGAGGTTGTTAGTTCTACAGACAGCCCACGATTCGACAACGTAGCGGTAGACGGTTATGCCTTTTGTTATGGGCAGTTAGCAGCCAATGATTTCACTCTGCCTTTAATGGCAAACGAAGCCAACGCCGGCGGCAGCGCCAAACTAAGCCTTTTAGATAACCACTGCATTCGTGTGTTAACCGGCGCAAGAATGCCGCAAGGTGCAGATACAGTAGTAATGCAAGAGGATGTAGAAATTGCCCCCGGCAAAGTAACATTCCACATAGACACTAAAGCCTACGGCAATTGGCGCCCCCAAGGCGAAGATGTAAAAGCAGGCAGTGTCATTCTGCCTAAAGGACAACAAATTCGTCCCCAAGACATAGGCCTAGCCGCAGCAGCAGGCCACCGCCATTTAACAGTCTATGAGCCCCTTAAAGTTGCATTGTTTTCCACCGGAAATGAAGTGTACGAACTCGATGCCGATCTACCCCAAGACGGTATCTACGACGTTAACCGTCACATGCTTAAAGCGCTATATAAAAGCTTACATTGTGAAGTTACCGACCTAGGCATTTTGGCCGACGACTACCCAACCATTCATGACGCCATTCAAGCGGCCAGTTTAGACCACCAACTCATCGTCACCTCAGGCGGCGCGTCCACTGGCAGCCATGACCACGTGACCGCTGTACTAGGGCACCTTGGCCAAGTGCATGCATGGCGGGTAGCCATTAAACCCGGCCGTCCACTCGCCTTTGGTAGCGTTAACAATGCTCTTTTTTTAGGGCTGCCGGGCAATCCCGTTGCTGCCAATGTATGCAGTTTAATGTTTGGCGGACCGCTTGTTAGAACATTGGGTGGCGGAACATGGCAACGGCCTCAAGCTTACCCACAGATGTTAGGTTTTGACGTTAAAAAGAAAGTGGGCCGTAGGGAGTGGTTAAGGGTATTTCAAGAGGTCCAACCCAATGGCGAAGTGCGCCTTCAACGCAGCGCATCCCATGGTTCTGGCATACTTACGTCCCTCACCCGCGCCGATGGCTTGGTGGAAATAGACGAGGCCACCAGCAGCTTAACCCAAGGCAGTATAGTGGATTTTATACCCTTTGCTAGCTTTGGCATTGGTGATGCTTAATACCAACAACACCCTCGCTCCCACGCAGAGCATGGGAGCCATTGGGATGTTGGATTTTAGATGTTAGCAAGATGTTGCTCACCTATTGCTATATCTTCTGGCTTATTAACGTTAAAGAACGGGTTATGGATCAGCTCATCAAAGGCGACATCGGCCACGCCATAGGGCGCAGTAAAGCGGTCTACTTTGCGTACATCGTCCTCTACCAGTGCTTTGTACAAGTCATCGAACAAATTGACGGGCCATAGGCCAAATACGGGTTGGGTACGGCCTTTGTAGCTGGCACAGGCTAAGGCTTTGCCTTGAGACTCTAACTGACCCAGCATACGCTGCGTATAGTCCGTCGGGAAAAATGGCGTATCCGCAGCCATGGTTATAATATGCGTGGCATTGGGCTTATTTTGCTTTACCCATGCCATGGCAGACACCACACCCGCTAATGGTCCAGCGAAATCTGGCACTATGTCTGCTTGCACAGGCAAATTAAATTCTGCAAACCGCTCTGGCTCACCGTTAGCATTAAGAATCACCGTATCTAGCTGGTTTTGGGCAGATTCAATGACATAATCCAAAATTCGTCGCCCACCCAACTTAAGCATGGATTTGTCGCCACCACCCATACGTCGGGCTAAACCACCCGCTAAAATAACACCCACCACCTGCTCAGTTTTAATCTGCATTTCTACGCCCAGACTTTTTAGGTTCATCCGCTATTTGGCTGAGATCAGCATCATAGTTCAATCGCTCAAAACCCGCCAAAGCCACAAATTTACGCCCCTTAGCTCTGCCTATAAGGGTTAAACCCGCTTTACGGGCCAAATCCACACCCCAAGCCGTAAAACCAGAGCGCGAAATTAGTATAGGGATGCGCATCTGCACGGTTTTGATCACCATCTCAGAAGTAAGCCGGCCCGTGGTATAAAAACACTTATCTTCGGGACTAATATTATGTTTAAACATATAGCCTGCAATTTTATCAATGGCATTATGGCGGCCCACATCTTCCATATACACCAAAGGCTGCGCCTGGTGACATAATACACAGCCATGAATAGCCCCTGCCTTTTGGTAAATGCTGGGGGTGGTGTTAATTTGGCGAGACAGTTGATACAACCAACTGGTTTTTAGCTGTGTTTCGGCATTTAGGGTGATGGTATCGAATTTTTCCATGATGTCACCAAACACGGTGCCTTGGGCACAGCCAGAAGTACGTACTTTCTTCTTTAACTTATCTTCGTAGTTGGTTTCTCGCTGAGTACGAACAATAGCAACTTCTAGCTCTTCGTCATAATCAATGCCCGTCACTACATCATCGTTGCGCAACATGTTTTGATTAAGCAAAAAGCCTAAAGCCAAATACTCTGGGTGATCACCCAAAGTCATCAAAGTCACGATTTCTTGCTTGTTCAAGTAAACCGTAAGGCCCCTTTCAGTGACCACATCCACCTCCACTTCTTTACCTGTATGGTCGCGGCCTACAACATGGCTGGTGAGGGTTGGGTTTTCTGGGTTGGGATAAATAAGATAGCCCGATAAGTCTGCTGTTTTCATAAATTTTTCTCCGAGCCCACAACTTTGGCTTGTTTCGCTATCCATCGATCTAATTTATTAGCAAAGGTTTGTCGATCAGTATGACTCATGGCCGCTGGCCCACCCGTTTGTACCCCGCTATTGCGTAAAGTTTCCATAAAGTCACGCATATTCAATCGCTGACGAATAGTTTCTTTGGTATAGGATTCACCACGCGGGCTAAGGGCTTGGGCGCCCTTCTCAACCACCTCTGCAGCCAAGGGAATGTCTGAGGTAATCACTAAATCGCCCGCCACCACGCGCTTCACAATCTCGTTGTCGGCCACATCAAAACCAGCACTCACCTGCACCATACTAATCACTTTAGAAGGGGGTGTAGCAATGTACTGATTAGCCACTAAAGTAGTGATAATTTGTGTGCGCTCTGCAGCACGAAACAGTATGTCTTTAATGACGACAGGACAGGCGTCAGCATCAACCCAAATTGGCATATACAAGGCTTTTATAAGTAGCTAATGGGGTATTGTGCATCAATGCTCAGACAAGAACCAGAAATTACCTTACATCGAAGCTTAAACAGCCTAAGAGTTAAATATTGCGTTTAAGGATTGACGTGTATTGACAATCACTTTGCTGATTTCTTGTTTTAGCGTGTCATCCATAGGCAATAACGGTGGCCGAACCACTCCCCCTGGCCTGCCTTGTTGCTCACAACCCAACTTAACACACTGCAAAAACTTACCCCCTTGTTCCAGGGCGCTCATCAAAGGCATAAAAGCACTCATAATTTTTTGACCAACAACCAAGTCGGACTGTTTGCCGACGACATCCATAAATTGCACACACTGGCTAGGGAAGAAGTTTGCACTGGCACAAACCCATGCCTTAGCACCCCACGCTGCAAACTCTAACACTTGTTCTTCGCCGCCGACGATTAGCTGAATATTGGGGTAGTTGTTGACTAAAAAAGGCATGCGTGAATAATCACCACTGGATTCTTTAATGGCTGCAATGAGTGGATTTTTGGACACTAAAGACAAAAACTCATCACCCATTTCTACCCCCGTTCGGCCTGGGTAGTTATAAAGCATAATAGGCAAACCAGATGCGTCGGCAATCTTTAATACATGGTCCGCCAGTTCAGCTTCACTGGGCAGTGAGTACGGAGGGGCCGCAACGAGTAACGACTGTGCACCCGCGTTTTTAGCCGCCACGGTAATTTCGAGGCATTCGTCAACCCGCATGGCATTAACACCGGCCATAAATTCTACACGGCCTTTGATTTGCTTATGGGCAAATTTAAACTGCTCTATACGCTCTTCTTTTGAGAGTGCGTAGAATTCACCAGTAGAACCACCCACAATAATGCCAGCAACACCATTTTCAATCTGCCATTCAATCACCTGTGCATAAAGGTCCCAATTAATGGCCCCTGTATCATAAAATGGGGTAATAATTGGGGTATAAATTCCTTCAAATCTCACAATACATCTCCTAAAAAACAACGTTTAAACAAGATCTTTAGTTTGGATACTTGCGCTTCATGTCCTGCCAAGCATAAACCAATAGCTCTTCCAAGACGGCCATATCAATATCGGCCAACTTGTTGATATATAAACAACATTTACCTGTTGTGTGTTTACCTAAACGGTCTAAAAAAGCACTCAAATCTTGATAACCGGGCATAATGTATAGGGTGAGATTGGCTTTACGCGGCGACAAACCAATAATGAAACAGTCCCCTTCTCGGCCACTGTCATATTTATAGTGGTAGTGCCCAAAACCAATCATGGTAGCGCCCCACATACGCGGCTCAACACCGGTTACTTTGCGCATCAGCTGCATCACCTCTAGCGCATTTTCACGACGTACTGGATGTTCCACGGCATTGAGAAAGGCTTCTACACTTTGATCTGTGGCTTTGGTTTTGTTTTCTGACATAAGTTTACTATTCCAGCGTAGCGTATAAAACAACAATAAATCGAAAGCAAAAAAAAGACCAGCACTTGGCTGGTCTTTTTTGGAGTCTGACTTGGGTCAGTTCGATTTAGCTTACAAGCTCAATGCGCGAGGCACAGAACTTAAACTCAGGGATTTTACCCACTGGATCAAGTGCTGCGTTAGTGAGCATATTAGCAGACGCTTCTACGTAGCAGAAAGGTATGAAAATTACACCTGTTGGCACATCGGCGTCTTCACGAGCCAATAGTTCGATGCTTCCACGTCGAGTAGAAACACGAATCATATCACCGGCCTTAGCGCCTATCTTAGCCAATTCTTCACGGCTTAGGGTCGCTACTGCTTCTGGCTCTAGGGCATCCAAAACAGGTGCACGACGAGTCATAGAACCGGTGTGCCAATGCTCTAGCTGACGGCCTGTGGTTAAAATAACCGGGTATTCGTCATCTGGACGTTCGTCTGGTTCTACAATGTCTGCCGCAACAAATTTACCGCGGCCGCCTTCAATTGGGAAGCTATCAATAAACACGATATCGTTACCCGGATGATCTTCTGCAGGACAAGGGTAAGTTACAGAATGCTCGTTTTCTAAACGCTCCCAGGTTAAGTTATTTAAACTTGGCATAGCTTGCTTCATTTCCGCAAACACATCTTTAGGATGGGTGTAAGTCCAATTTAGGCCCATACGGTTGGCTAATTCTTGGATGATCCACCAATCCTGACGCGCGTCGCCAGGTGGGTTAACCGCTTTGCGGCCCATCTGTACGGTACGGTTAGTATTAGAGGCTGTGCCGTCTTTCTCTGGCCATGCAGAAGCAGGTAGCACCACGTCGGCGTACATGGCCGTTTCGGTGACATACAAATCTTGCACTACAAGGTGTTGTAACTTAGCTAATGCGCCGCGGGCATGGTGTAAGTCTGGATCTGACATGGCTGGGTTTTCCCCTTCCACATACATACCGGTGACCGAACCTTCGTGAATAGCGTTCATGGTTTCTACTACGGTTAAGCCTGGCTCATCAGAAAGCTCGGTGCCCCATAGGTCTTCAAACATGGCTTTAACGTTACCTAGGTTAACGCGCTTGTAGTCTGGGTACATCATGGGGATCAAACCTGCATCCGAGGCACCTTGCACGTTATTTTGTCCACGTAGTGGGTGCAAACCTGCACCTTCACGGCCAATTTGACCCGTCATTAAGGCCACAGAAATCATAGCGCGACAGTTGTCGGTGCCATGTACGTGCTGAGATACACCCATACCCCAGAAGATCATGGAATTATCTGCAGTGGCATACAAACGTGCCACTTCGCGAATCAGTTCGGCGTCTACACCACAAATAGGTGACATGGCTTCAGGGCTATAACGCTTCACATGCTCTTTAACAGCATCAAACCCTGTGGTCATAGAATCAATATACGCTTGGTTATACAATTCTTCGGTTACGATCACGTTCATGATGGCGTTCCAGAAGCTTACGTCGCTACCTGGCTTAAACTGAATCATATGACTGGCATATTTCTTCATTGCTAAACCACGTGGATCTAGAACAACAATTTTGGTGCCATTTTTTGCAGCCTGCTTGAAGAAGGTTGCCGCCACTGGGTGGTTGGCCGTTGGGTTAGAACCGGTAATCACCACAACGTCGGCATTTTTAGCCTGCATGAAAGATGCAGACACTGCACCAGAACCCAAACCTTCCAACAATGCCATGACCGATGAGGCGTGGCACAAACGTGTGCAGTGGTCTACGTTGTTACTACCAAAACCAGTACGCACCAGCTTTTGGAATAAATAAGCTTCTTCGTTAGACCCTTTAGCACTACCAAAACCTGCTAGGGCTTTTTTGCCTTGGCTGTCGCGGATGTCAGTAAAACCTTTGGCTGCAAAGTCTAATGCTTCTTCCCAGCTTGCTTCACGGAAGTGAGTAAGCGGCTTAGCGGGGTCAAAGTCATCATGAATGCCTTTCCGGGCACCTTCAAGACGAATTAACGGCTTGGTGATACGGTCACCGTGATGAATGTAATCAGAACCAAAACGTCCTTTCACACACAAACGGTTTTGGTTGGCTGGGCCGTCGCGGCCATCAACGTAAACAATACGATCGTCTTTTACGTGATAAGTAAGCTGACAGCCCACTCCACAATACTGACATACGCTATCTATTTTGCGATCGTAATCGGCGCTGTCGCCCTTACCGTCTTCGCTGGTTACCGTAGCTGGCATTAAGGCACCCGTAGGGCAGGCCTGAACACATTCACCACAGTTAACACAGGTGGAATCCCCCATGGGATCGTCAAAGTCGAACACTACTTTAGAGTCTGCACCACGATTAGCCATACCAATAACGTCGTTCACTTGCACTTCGCGACAGGCGCGAACACACAAGTTACAGTTAATACATGACTGTAAGTTAACGCGCATGGCCTTACTGCTGTTGTCGGCACATGGTTTTACAGTTTCGTCAAAACGAGCTTCCGTGGCGTCCATCGCTAATAAGTCGGCCATGGCCCAAAAATGTGAACTTTTGTCTGGAGATTCTTCGCGTTCTGGCTGATCGGTAGCCAATAGCTCCATCACCATTTTACGAGAAGATTGTGCACGATCAGATGTGGCGCTAGTCACCACCATACCTTCGTTAGGTGAACGCAAGCAAGAAGCAGCCAATACCCGTTCGCCTTCAATTTCTACCATACATGCGCGACAGTTGCCGTCTGCACGGTAGCCTGGTTCTGGCTTGTAGCAAAGGTGAGGAATGGTTTCACCCATACGCTTAGCCACTTGCCAAATAGTCTCGCCTGCTTTAGCAGTTACTTTCTCACCGTCGAGGGTGAAATTGATAATATCTTGGCTCATGATAGGTCTCCCACACTTGGTACTGGTCTAGCACTGGCAGACAGATCGGTAGCGATCAAATCAGCGTCAAAATATTTAAATACGGTGGTGATGGGGTTGGAAGCCGCCTGGCCCAAACCACAAATAGAAGCATCGCACATGGTTTGGCCTAGCTCGGCCATTAAGGCTTGATCCCAATCAGGACGCTGCAGTAACTTCACCATTTTTTCTGTGCCTACGCGACAGGGCGTACACTGGCCACAACTTTCGTCTTCAAAGAATTTAAGTAGGTTCACTACCACATCACGCATGTTGTCTTGGTCTGACAGCACCACTACGGCGGCAGAACCAATAAAACAACCATAGGGCTGAAGGGTGCCGAAGTCTAATGGAATGTCGGCCATGCCCGCAGGCAAGATACCACCCGACGCACCGCCTGGAAGGTAACCTTTAAAGGTTTGGCCATCTAGCATACCACCACAGTATTCATCCATTAGCTCCTGCATGGTAATACCTGCGGGGGCTAACTTAACCCCTGGGTTCTTCACCCGACCAGAAACAGAGAAGCTACGCAAACCTTGTGAACCGTTACGGCCTTGGCTGGAGAACCATGCTGCACCCTTGTCCATTAAAGTACGGATCCAAAACACGGTTTCAATGTTATTGACCAATGTAGGGCGATTAAACAAACCCACCTGAGCTACAAATGGAGGACGATGACGAGGCATGCCCGGCTTGCCTTCTAAAGACTCGATCATGGCCGACTCTTCGCCACAAATGTAAGCACCTGCACCACGACGAAGGTGGATGCCCCCTGCAGGTGCAAGGCCTGCAGCTTCTACTTTAGCAATTTCTGCCTGTAAAATTTCACGGGCGGCTGGGTATTCGTCACGTAGGTAGATGTAAGCGGCTTCTGCTTCTACAGCCCAAGCACTGATTAATGCACCTTCAATAAAGCGGTGTGGATCAGACTCTAAATACATACGGTCTTTAAACGTGCCTGGCTCGCCTTCGTCACCGTTGATGGCAAGGTAACGTGGCTTAGGCTCTTGGCGTACAAACTTCCATTTCATGTGAGTGGGGAAACCTGCACCGCCTAACCCTTTAAGGTTGGCGTCGGCTAGCACTTTTTGAATATCTTCCCAAGTGTAATCACCGGCCAGGCACTGTTTCAATAACGCGTAACCGCCGTCTGCTACATAAGCGTCGTAGCCAATGTAGTCTGGGATGTCGGCATGGAAATGTTTGGCTTCAATCACATCTACAATTTTAGCAGCGTCGGCGTTGTCTACATGGTGATGACCCACTTCTGCTACGGGTGCAGTATCACAACGGCCCATACATGGGGCACTAAGAATACGTACTTGAGTAGGATCTGTGCCGGCTTCTAGGGCAGATTTAAGTTGCTGAGCACCTGCCAATTGACAGCTTAAGCTGTCACATACACGTACAGTGACCGCTGCTGGCGCCTGTTCGCCTTCTTTCACAATATCAAAGTGAGCATAAAAAGTAGCACATTCGTATACTTCAGCCATGGGGATATTCATCTCGTGGGCTAAAGCAGCAAGGTGTGCTGCAGACAGGTAACCGAAGTTATCTTGAATTAAGTGCAAGTATTCAATCAGCATGTCACGTTGAATCGGCTGATCACCGATCAGTTCACGTAACTGCGCGAGTGTGTCTAGGTTAACTTGACGGCCACGAAGGTGAATACGAGATTTATTGCGGCCAGCGCCTGGGTGCATACGCACCACATTGTCTTGGTTAGAATCAGCAGACATGTTGTTCTCTGTGTTGACTTAAGTTCAAGGTACTATTTATTAAGGCTAAGGTTTTATGAGGTGATTCACCTCGCACTTTCCTTATAAATACGCAGTTATAACGCGCGCTAGGATACCATTTTTTAACCGAGCTAGTATCGCAATGCTGGAAATTACCGCATATCTGAAAACGACACCGTGGCGACACTATAGCACCTCTGGGCACATCCTATTTATGTATGGATGGTTTTTAAGCCGCAATACACCATTAAATTCTATACTAAACCCCACTATGGACACACATTGCTAAATCTATTGCTGGCAAAATACGGTATCCTAGGCGCTTCAATATTTAGTGAGTTATGCCACCGTGTCATTTGTCGATTTACAGCTGGACCAAGAATTACTTCATGCCCTTGCAGAACATGAATTCACCCAGCCTACTGCCATTCAACAACAAGCTATTGGGCCATTATTGGAAGGCACCGATGTATTGGCCTCGGCCCCCACAGGCACGGGTAAAACACTGGCTTTTGTTTTGCCAGCCTTACAACATATTTTAGACTCACCAAAACGCGAGCCGGGCACTCCTAAAGTACTGATTCTTAGCCCCACCCGCGAACTGGCTCGCCAGACCTACGACCAAGTAGAGCAACTGGTTGCCCATATTCATTTAAAAAGCTGCCTTATAGTAGGTGGTGTACCCTTTGGCATGCAAAAAGCCATGGTGGCACAATCCATTGACGTGCTTATTGCCACCCCAGGCCGTTTGTTAGAAATTGAAGAGCACATGGCTTTGGACTTGTCTCAGGTGACCGTGTTTGTCATCGACGAAGCAGACCGCATGTTGGACTTGGGATTCATTCAATCCATTCACCAAATTTCTGACATGCTACCGCTAGATCGTCAAACATCCATGTTTTCTGCCACCTTAGAAGGCGACAAAGTGCAATCCTTTGCCCATGACTTACTGGCAGAAAATGCCACGCAAGTGGCCGTAGAAGCCCCTCGCCACGTGGCCAAAAAAATCACTCAATCTGTGTATCAAGCCGACAACGAACTGCACAAAGAACACCTTCTAAAAGCACTACTTCGCCAGCATGAAGTGAAACAAGCCATTGTATTTGTGAACAGTAAAAAGCAGGTGGATACTTGGCTTAAAGTGATTCGCACACTAGGCATACAGTGCACCGGCTTACATGGCGACCTACGCCAAAGTGACCGCAACCAACAAATTAAAGACATGCGCCGTGGCCGTACCAAAGTGCTGGTAGCGACCGACGTAATGGCCCGAGGTGTTGACCTACCCGGCTTAACTCACGTGATCAACGCACACTTGCCAGAAAAAGCCGACAGCTATGTTCACCGTGCAGGCCGCACCGGCCGTGATGGTTCAGCAGGCAGTGTGTGGTCCATTGTAGATGCGATGGATTGGCCTAACCTAGGCCGTATTGAGCGTTATATTGGCAACCGTATTAGCCGCGAAATCTTTCCAGGATTTTCTCCTAAAAAGGAAGAGCCCGCAGTGCTAAAAAAGGTGAAGGCCAAAAAGCCAAAGATTTCTAAAGCAGCCAAGGCTAAAGCCGAAAAAGCCAAAGCCAAGAAGCTGAAGAACAAAGCTAAGTAGCCATGGCGTTCCCACGCAGAGCGTGGGAACGAGACTTAAGCACTACACCCAAGCCGACACCTGGCTTCCACGCTCTGCGTGGTAGCTCCCCGCCACCTTACTCACACTTCCCCGCCCACACCTTTAAACTTCTCCACAAACGCAGCAATCTTTTGAAACACGCTCTGTTTCTTGGTGAGGTACTGTGGATTTAATGGGCTCATTTTGGGCAGAATGGCATTCAACTCTGTACCTGCATCGCTGGCGTACTCCCGTTTAAGAGATGTAGCGATATATCGCTTCGCAGCTTCTTGATTCAGGTTCTCAGCATTAATCAGCTCTTCTGCCTCACGTTGTTGTTCGGCTTGTGCAAAAGAAAAGAAGGCCTCAATCACGCTGGTTTTCTCACCAATCTGGTCTAGGTCAGTTTGATTAATAAAGTCCACCACTAGGCTTTCTTTAGCGCGGTTGCCTAGGCTTGCACGGATCACCCGCCGCACTTCGTCTACTAGGTCGGCTTTGTTTTTGTTCTTTTTGTTGTGCTCAAAAATAAGCTCTAAAATGTAATCCAGGTTGATTTCCTGGGATTTAAGCAAATCTATCTCGAACACCACATCATCCCAGTTGATGGTGGATTTTTCTTTCTCTTCTGCTGATTTTTGGCGACGCTGCCAGTCACGAATGTCGTTGTAGGTAGAACGGTAATCCTGAATTTTTCGTTCGACTGGCAGACGTATTGCCTGCAATTCTGCCAGTTTTTTCTCATCCAAATAATGTTTTTCTTTAAATGCTTCAACAGCTTCGGGGTTATTCATGTCAAGGTTTTGCATGGCTTTAAGGCTAGCAAACTCATCATAGTTTTGCAGCACGTTCTCTACGCGTAGGTATTCGCCAAAGAGCTTGGCAAAGTCTTTTTTATCGGACTCTTTTTCAATGGTGGCCGGATCAGGGAAACGTTGCTCTAGCTCGCTCACCACATCCATAAACCCGCGCCTAGCTTCACCAGTCACCACATCGGTAAAGCCTTCCATGTATTCCGTGTAGCTCTTTTCCAGCACCACGTTTTTGGTATTTTTATCACCAAACAGAGTGATCGCGTCCACGGTTGCCATTTCCAGGTCACGGAATGTGACAATATTACCGAAGGTTTTGGTGGCATCGTAGATGCGGTTAGTGCGCGAAAAGGCTTGCATCAAACCGTGGTAACGCAAATTTTTATCCACAAACAGTGTGTTCAACGTAGGGGCATCAAAACCTGTGAGGAACATTCCCACCACTATCAGCAAATCGATTTCTTTGGTTTTCACCCGCTTTGCTAAATCACGGTAGTAATTTTGAAAGCCGTTGCTATCAACACTAAAATTGGTTTTAAAGAAGGCGTTGTAATCGCCTATCGCCGCGTTTAAAAACTCTTTGGCGCTGCTGTTCATGGCTGAAACATCAAAGCTTTCATCCAGAATATCACCCACCGCATCCTGTTCTTCATTGGCAGCAAAGGAAAATATGGTGGCGATTTTCAGGGGCTTTTCGTTGTTTTTATTTGAAGGGTCTGTCTGCAAACTATTCAGCGATTCATAATAGAGTTTAGCGGCATCCACACTACTCACGGCAAACATGGCATTAAAGCCCCCATTCCCACCAGAGCCGTTCGCCTGCAACCGGTGGGTCTTCTGGCGGTAATGGTTCAGAATGTACTGGGAAATTTCGCGAATACGCTCTGGGTGCAACAGGGCCTCTTTGTTCTCAGCGGCAGAAAGTTTTTTCTCATCCTGTTCGGTCTCAATAGCCTTAAATTTATGGCGTACATCGTTGTAGTCCACCTTAAACTTAAGCACTTTCTCATCACGTATCGCGTCAGTAATTACATAAGAATGCAACTCTCGACCAAACACACTGGCGGTGGTTTCTGCACCTAAAGCATTAAGCGCAAAGATAGGTGTGCCGGTAAAACCAAACTGGTAGAAGCGTTTAAATTTCTTGTTCAAGTTTTTTTGAGCTTCACCAAATTGGCTACGGTGACATTCATCAAAAATAAACACCACCTGCTTATTGTAGATGGATAAATCGCCTTCATTTTTCATCAGATTATTAAGCTTCTGAATGGTGGTGACAACGATCTTGTCATCATCTCTATCCAGGTTACGCTTTAAGCCTGCGGTACTGTCAGAGCCATTCACACTATCGGGTGAAAAACGCTGGTATTCTTTCATGGTTTGAAAATCTAAATCTTTTCGGTCCACCACAAAAAACACCTTGTCGACAAACGCCAGTTCTGTAGCCAAACGTGCGGCTTTAAAGCTGGTTAGGGTTTTGCCCGAGCCGGTGGTATGCCAAACAAAACCGCCGCTTTCCGGCTTGCTCCAGGTTTTTGCCTCATAAGAGCTTTTCACCTTCCACAAAATACGCTCGGTAGCAGCAATCTGGTAAGGGCGCATAACAAGCAATGTGTCACTCACATCAAACACCGAATAATGCAGCAACACATTGAGCAAGGTGTGCTTCTGAAAGAAAGTGGCGGTAAAGTCTTTTAGGTCTTTAATCAGGCCGTTATCTGCCTTCGCCCAGTTCATGCTGAAGTCGAAGCTGTTTTTGTTGCGCTGGGTAGTATTGGCAAAATAGCGGCTGTCGGTGCCGTTAGAGATCACAAACAACTGCAAGTACTTATACAGCGAATCCTCGCTGTTAAAACTTTCTTTGCTATAACGATGCACCTGATTAAAGGCTTCACGAATGGCAACACCACGCTTTTTTAGCTCTATTTGCACCAGTGGTAAGCCGTTCACCAAAATTGTCACATCATAACGGTTGGCATGGCTGCCGGTTTGTTCAAACTGTTTGATTACCTGCACTTTATTGCGAGTAATATTGTTTTTATCCAGCAGATAGATGTTTTGAATGCGGCCATCGTCAAATACAAAGTCGTGAATATAGTCATCGTGAATCTTGCGGGTTTTATCTAAAATGGTGTCGCTGGGTTTATCCAGATAAGTTTCCACAAAACGTCGCCACTCACCTTCGGAAAACTGTACATTATTGAGCGCTTGCAACTGCTCGCGCACATTGGCCAGCATGGCTTGCGGGTTATTCAAACCCGGCAGGTACTCATAGCCCTGATTTTGCAAATCCTGAATAAGCTCGCGCTCTAAGGCATCTTCGCTCTGGTAGCTTTCGGCCACCTTCCAGTCTTTATTGTATTTATCCAGAACGATAAAGTTGTTTGATTCGGCAATGGTTTTATAATCCGTCATGCGTCTTTATCCTGTTGGGTATCATTGGTCAGCAACTTATTGAGTTCGCGATCAAAGTCCGATTCATAAAGATGATCTTGAATAATACGGTATTTTTCAAACTCGCTTTCTGCGTGTGTTTTAGCGATGACAGCTGTGACTTTACCAGCATCTTGAAGTACCTCACGATCCCACAAGGTAAGAAAACCTGCCAATCGCTTTTCCCAGTCTGCCATCGTCATCGGTATCTTGCGCATAGCCTGTACTTCAGCCATATCCAAATAAGCAGACACTATGCGCTCCATTTGTGCTAGTTCATATTCAGACAGATAATTTTTAGCAATACTGACATCATATTTATGTATCTTACTCTCAGGCGCCCCGTCCCAAGCTGTCAGCCCCATATTGTCTTTTTGATGATCTGCACGTTCAACAATAACCTCCGCCGCTGTTTGCCCATGAATGGCAAAATGCATCTTGTTTTGAACGGCAGCAAAAAAACGTTTGGTCGCTGTAGCAGAAACATCATAATCGAGCGCAGTTAGGTAAATATCGGTTATTTTTTGGTAAAACTTACGTTCAGAAAGTCGAATTTCACGGATTTTTTCCAACTGGCGTTCAAAAAATACCGTATCAAGCACAGTGCCACCGGCCTTTTGCCTTTCAACATCCATCGCCCAGCCTTGAATGGTGTAGTCTTTAACAATGGTATTCGCCCATTTTCTAAACTGTACCGCTCGCTCGTTTTCTATCTTAAACCCCACCGCGATAATGGCTTGTAAATTATAATGGTCAACCTCGCGTTTTACCTGTCGCTGCCCTTCATCTTGAACTATTAAGTATTTCTTAATAGTTGCTTCGCGCTGTAGCTCGCTGTCGTTAAAAATGCGCTTTAAGTGCTGATTCACAGCTGAAACCGTAACATCGTATAAGGTGGCCATCATTTTTTGTGTCAGCCAGATATTTTCATCTTCATAACGCATCTCTACACTGGTTTTTTGATCGCCCGTAGCGGCGATAAAGGTAAGGTATTCGGCGGCAGAAGAGCGAAGCGAGGGCAAATCCTTTTTATCCTTACTCATTTAAGCGGCTTCCTTGTTGTCTGGTTTGGGCTTTACTGATTCTGGAAAACTCAACAGCAAATCTCGATAGTATTCGTATTGCTGTTGGCGCAGTTCGATTTCCCGAGGTAAGCCTTCGGTAATTGAACTGGTTAGAGCGTCGAATTTATCCAAGATGGCGACGATGCGAGCTTGTTCAGCCAGTAGCGGAATTGGGATTGGTAGATTTTTTATAAGATCTGCGTTCAAATTACTAACCGAACCACTATTAATTTTACTGCCCCAATAGTTTTGTACGTTGGTAGATGAAAGAAAATGATATAAGTAATCAGAGCTTAAGTGTTCACTAATATCACTTATCGAAGCCCATCCATCATGAATAGCTCCGTTTATGTCGAGAATGTAAGGTCGCCCAAAACTCATTGAGTTGGACAAAATAAAATCCCCTTTTTTTAAAATTCGAGATTTTTTAGCCCCATCCGGGGTAATTCTTTGAGCTGTCTTATTTACATATTTTGACCCAGCTGAAGTGTCTCCTATTTTGATCCAAGGGACACCATTTTCATCTTCAGTTATATATTTCGCAATTGGCCTAGGTGAAGCACCACGCTGCACTTTAGCCACCTCACCAAAGCTCTTCCACTCCACTTCCCCTTCTTCAAAACTCAACAACTGGTCACGATAGTAATTGTATTGTTTTTTGCGGGTGGTCAGCTCGGTGGTCAGCTCGGTGGTCAGCTCGGTGAAGGTATCCAGTATATGGACGATTTCGGCTTGGATTTCTAGGGATTTTTTTGGGTTTTCTGGACAGGGGATGGGCACGATTATTTTTGCTAGATCACCGCTAGAAACCCTGCGAACCTTCGCCCCAGTAATATATTTTCTTTTTTGCGCTTGAAAAGCATCCGTTTGAAAATAGTAAGCTAAATACTTAACGTTTTGGTTATGTCGAAATAGCATCATATCTCCAGAAATTGCTGCTTGACTTCCTAACCAAGCGAGAGGCTTTACAACGTCCTCATCATTTTCTGAAGTTGTGGCAAGTAAGAGATCATTCCGTTCTACTTTTCTTAACCTTTTCCCTAGGTCATCTGATACATAAGTAAAAGTTTCGTCAGCTGACAAACCGTATTTGGTATAAATCTGGCCATAGTGTATGGCAGGGAACCCCGTTTCGATGAAGTCCTTTTTTTGCAAACCATTACCACGTATGAATTCACCAACTTCCCCAAGCGCTTTCCATTCCACTTCAACCCCATCCAGTAGCTTTTCCATAAAATCCAACTGGCTCATACCTTAGCTCCTTGCAGTTGTTTAATCCCACTATCATCGGTTAGCAATCGCATCTGCTGTATGGCGGTCTGATTCAGTAAGGCAAGTCTTTGCGATTGCTCTAAGGTTTGCTGAACTAAATGCGCATTCAGGGTTTCAAGGTTGGCGAGGCAAACCAACTGCGAGACATTGGCATAATCGCGGATATTGCCTTTTTTATCGGGGTTTTCATCACGCCATTGTTTGGCTGTTTTTCCAAACAGTGCCACATTCAACAAATCAGCTTCTAATGCATACACAAAAATCATTTGTTGCTTCGTTAACTCTGGCGGAATAAGGTTTTCTTTAATGGCATCGGTGTGGATACGGTAGTTAATTTTAGTCAGCTGGCGTTTAACATCCCAGCCAAGTTGCTGTTGTTCCTGCGTTTTGAGTCGCTGAAATTCCTTTACAAGATAGATCTTGAACTCAGCGCTGATCCACATGCCAAATTCAAAAGCAATATCAGGGTGGGCATAGGTTCCGCCATAGCGTCCTGCTTTTGCCTGAATACCGATAGCCTGTGTTTGTGCCGCCCACTCTTTCACACTGATCTTATAGCTGTTTAAACCCGCCTGGCTTTTAATTATGGCGAATTCGCCCCAATTAAAATCAGGGTTGTGAACACGCTCCCAAATCCCAAGATACTCTAGAGTATTGCGGTTTCTCAGCCAATCAGAAATAAAGAACTCACCGTCTTTTGAGCGCAGCATATCGGTCAAAGAAATGTAATCTTCTTTGGTAACTCGTATTTCCTCATTGAGTACGGTGATGGTTTTTCCTTTTTGGCTCATTTTTGCACTCCGTTGCTTCTCGTATCCTCAGTTTCCGTCCCTTCAATCTCCGCAACAATCCCATCAATATCCGCACGCAGTTCGTCAATCTTAGTGACCGTGATTTTTAGCTCAGCATTGAGCTGGGTTATATCCACCACTTCTCGATTATCTTTGGCCTCTACATAGCTGCTCACCGACAGGTTGTAGTCGTTAGTGGCGACCTGTTCAAACGGTACGGATTTAGCGAGATAGTCAACATCCTCCTTGCTGTCAAAAGTCGTCATGATTTGCTGAATGTGGTCATCGGTAAGCGTATTGGTATTAGTATCTTTTTTAAACAAACCACTGGCATCAATAAACTGGGTAGTGGTATCGGTTTTGTTTTTGGCTAGCACCAGAATAGTCACGGCAATGGTGGTGCCAAAAAACAGGTTGGGCGCCAGTGAAATGACCGTTTCCACATAGTTATTATCCACTAAGTATTTGCGAATTTTCTGCTCGGCACCGCCACGGTAAAAAATACCAGGGAAGCAAACAATGGCGGCACGGCCTTTGCTAGATAGGTAATTGAGTGCATGCAGTACAAAGGCAAAGTCGGCCTTAGATTTAGGTGCTAATACACCCGCAGGCGCAAAGCGGTCATCGTT
>JAQRMV010000003.1:21735-58724 GCA_028598985.1 Gammaproteobacteria bacterium | reverse complement strand
TAGGGAGTTCATTTTGTACAGCAATAAGGTCTGTGGAAGGAACTATTATATGCCCTTTCATAATTATCTTTGGCAATATCTGCTCCTTCATCATGCATAACATTTGAATCAATTTGATCGATTAGTTATAAATCAGGCAGTTGCGGCCATGATGTTTTTTAATTGAACCATAGGTTTTTGTATTTCGTTCACAAGGACATCATCATTGATTTTTAACACCACTATTTTTAGAAGATCAGTAGTGTTTTCAACTTTTATTATTTCTTTTAGTAAAATCACCTCTTCTTCAAGGTGACGACCTTTGAGAGAGATTCTTTTTTGTGCAACGCCTTTAGCTAAGTCAGACTTTAAATACCTTGATATGTTATTCGAACAAATTTCATTATTTGATAATGCGTGTATATAGTATTTTATTATATTTGGAACAAACTCAGCACCACCACCCAATTTATCACTAGCTAAATTAAGGATATCAATCATGTGTGCAGGAACGCAAGTTTCTAATGACTTTCGTTGTTTTTCTAATTGCTTTTTAACAGCTGGAGTAGATTGATGTGGCAAAAGAACGACAGAATCACAAGCATTACATACACCAACTAGTACATTTTTAACGATTCCAGAGCCATCGTTAAAAGGTGTATCTCTTAATTGAAAGGTTACATCTTGAAATGACTTACAGGTACCACAAGCAGTTTTTTTAGTATCGCCAACTTTTAATATTTTCATGACTTACCTTGTTTATTTATGAACGCTGATAAATACGCAGTCTGGTTCAGTAAAATACCATTTTATGTACCAGTGTTGGCCTGAATGAGTGGTCTTTATGACGTGTACATCTACTTCCGAATCATAATGGTGTGGACTGCTGAAGTAATTATTTCCTCTAGCTCTACCAATAATAGTCGTAACTGTACTTATTGAAACAGCACCAGTAGACAGCAGATTTTTGACATCAATGTCATCGCGCTCTTCATGGAAAACGCAACCATTATTCAAGCATTCAATAACCTTGCTTTTTGCTTCTCCAAAAGCCATCCACACAATTCCTTTTGATTCATTGTACGACATACATCGTACATGTCAATATTTTATCTTATAACGCCTGGTAACCATAAGCGAACCGCATCAGCGATGCTTGTTACTCAGTTCTCCAAACCAACTTATAAAAGCTTTTGTTGTCACATCATTGCCCGTTAAAAAGTTAACCGCCCATTTATAGATCAAATGTCCTCATAACAATTAGAAAGCGGAGCTACCAGCCATTGCTAGCCAAACGCACCACCCCCAACACTTAAAAAGTATAGTTGCTAATTTTTTAATTTCCAGCACGGTCAAAAAAATAACTAAAACGAAGATCCAGGCCCACTCAAAAACTCCAGTTCTTCTGGAGTTGAAGCCCTGCCTAATACATCGTTGCGGTGAGGATAGCGGCCAAATCGGTCGATTATGACTTTGTGCTTTAGCTCAAAATCGTAGTTATTTTCTAGCCCAGGCTGGTTGAATAGCTTAACGGCCTGCTCATGTATAGCTACCGACTCACTGTGCATAAATGGCATATACAAAAATGACTTTTGGTTTGTAGACAGTGAGGTGTCTGCGCCTTCTTTTATGGCTGTTTGAGCCAGCACAAGTGCTTGGCTGTCGTAGGCGAAGGCTTTAGGTGAATCTCTAAACAGGTTACGGGAGAACTGATCTAGAATGATGATTTCGGCCAACTTTCCTAGGGGTTTTTGGCGCCAAGACTCCAACTCCCCTGCCGCAGCTCTTTGGTGTATATCAGCAAAACGTCGTTTGAGTAGGGTGTCAAAATCTAGGTCTTTAATAAACCAGTTGCGTGGTGGGATTTCCTTATACCAAAAATGAATAATGTCTGAATAATTCATATTGTTCCTCAGGGGGTTATTAACCAGTTTTAAGCATAGCAAAAATTTGCCAAATAATTGCTCCTTTGTTCACGACCAGTATAATGGTTGATTAACTTTTACATCTCATTTGAAACATGCCCAACAGTAAATCTACAGAATTCATAAACGGCGCCAAGGCCACTATTCCTTTGATCATTGGCGCTATTCCTTTTGGCATTATTTTTGGCACTTTGGCAGAGCCTAGTGGTTTGTCTATATTAGGTGCCATGGCCATGTCTTTGTTTGTATTTGCGGGTTCTTCACAGTTTATTGCTATTGGCTTGATGGCCAGCGGTGTTGGGCCACTCGTCATTATTGCCACCACCTTTGTGGTGAATCTTCGCCACCTACTCTATGCCACCGCGTTAGTGGATAAAGTCAGTCATTTGTCTCAAGGTTGGCGTGCTGTTTTGTCTTTTGGGTTAACAGATGAATCTTTTGCGGCTGTTAATAGCCGTTATTTAGGTCGTACTGATACTGCCCACGCCCATTGGTTCTTTTTAGGCTCCATTGTAGCCATGTATAGCAACTGGCAGCTATGTACTTGGCTAGGCATTGGCTTAGGTGAGCTGTTTCCAGACATGACCCACTGGGGTTTGGATTTTGCCATGTCGGTGACTTTTTTAGGTATTATCATTCCTTATCTGCGTAACAAACCCATGTGGCTAGCTGTAATTAGCGCCGCTGCTTTTGCCCTAATGTTGCGCGAACTACCCAATCAATTAGGTTTAATGATCGCCGCCTTATCGGGCATTTGTATCGGTTATGCAAGCCAAAGGATTGAATTACGTATTCAGGTGACTAAAGCAACCACCAAGGCTAGCAAGGAACACAACACATGAATGAAGCTCTAATGATTGCTGGCATGGCCTTGACCACCTTTTTCGTACGTTACATTATGTTTGCTATGGCAGGTCGTATTCGGTTTCCCGCGTGGCTTAATCAGTCGTTAACCTTTGTGCCTCCTGTGGTATTAATGGCTATTATTGCGCCATTGGTATTAATGCCTAAAGGAGTGTTGGATTTGAGTTTTTCCAACCCATACTTTTGGGCGGCGTTAGCAGCTGCGGGGGTTGGATTTTGGCGCCAGCATTTACTCACTACTATTGTTGTAGGCATGGTTAGTTTTGTTGTTTTTAAAGGAATAATAGGCTAATGAACCCGTGCGCATTATTTACCGGCAGTGAATCTAACACCCTGTGGCTCACTGAGTTTGAGCATCAATTTCCACAACTTAACATCCAACCTTGGAATCAGGTTGTTGATTTTGACGCAGTTGAATACGGTATTGTTTGGCAGCCTAGCTCCGCTTATTTTGAACGTTTTCCCAACCTAAAGGCAGTATTTAATTTAGGTGCAGGCGTTGATGCTATTTTAAGCAACCCAACAGTGCCGGCGCATGTACAAATCATTCGTATTGAAGACGGTGGCATGGCCCAACAAATGAACCAGTACTTTAGCTACTTTTTGCTGCATTATTACCGCGATATGGATCTTTACCAGCAACAGCAGCAGCAGCAGAGCCATTGGCAGGTTCAGTCCGTCAAATCGCCTAACAACTTTAGGGTTGGCATCTTAGGTTTAGGGCAGCTTGGCAGTCAACTTGCAATACACCTACAAAGTTATGGTTTTAATATTGCGGGCTGGAGCCTTAGTAAAAAACACCTTGATGGCGTTGCTACTTATGCCGGTGACGAGCAACTAGGCGCTTTTCTTCAACGCACCGATGCTTTGTGTTGTTTATTGCCCTTAACACCAGTGACTCAAGACATCTTAAACCATCATCATTTAAGCCAGCTACCTGCGGGCGCCGTGGTCATTAACGGTGCGCGTGGCGGACACTTAGTCGCAGCCGACCTTCTTCAATTGCTAAATAATGGTCATTTGCGTGGCGCAGTGCTAGACGCTTTTGAACAAGAGCCGTTAGACACAAAGCACGCTTTTTGGCAGCATCCGAAAATACTCTTAACGCCCCACTGCGCTGCGCAATCTGAATATGATACTTGTGTACAACAAATTGGCCATAAGCTTGAAGCTATATTATCAAACCAACCCGTCACGGGTTTAATTAACCGTCACAAGGGCTACTAACTAATGAATAGTTCTAGCACCTGCCTAAATCGCCGCTTTAGCGTGGCGCCCATGATCGATGTCACTGACAGGCATTATCGTTATCTAGCGCGCCTGTTGAGCCAACACGCCCTACTCTTTACGGAGATGATTACCACGGGGGCTATTCTTAATGGCGACCAAGATTACTTGTTAGGCTATGCCGATCAAGAACATCCTTTAGTGTTACAACTCGGCGGTAGTAATACCGACGAATTAGCCCAGTGTGCGCGTATTGGAGAAAGCTACGGCTATGACGAGATTAACCTTAACGTAGGCTGCCCTAGTGACAAAGTACAAAACAACATGATTGGCGCCTGCCTCATGGCTCATCCGCAGCTGGTTACAGACTGTATGCAAGCGATGATTGAAGCTGTGAGAATTCCCGTTACCATTAAGCACCGCATAGGTATTGACGACATAGATGATTATGACGTGTTGGCTCGCTTTGTGGAGCAAGTGAATAAAAGCGGCTGTAATACTTTTATCGTCCATGCTCGAAATGCCATCCTTAAAGGTTTGTCGCCTAAACAAAATAGAGAAGTTCCCCCCCTACAATATGACAAGGTGTACCGTTTAAAAGAAGACTTTCCTGAACTGGAAATCATCATTAATGGTGGCATAGATAATATTGCCGATTGCCAACATCATCTAACCCAAGTAGATGGTGTCATGCTTGGCCGTGCAGCCAATCATAACAGCGCCATACTCACCCAAGTAGACTCACAACTATTTGACAGGAAACTGCCTGTTGCAGATCGTCGCCATGCGGCCCTTAACTATTTTGCCTACATGCAACAACAGCATGAAAAAGGTACATCTTTGCATCATATGAGCGGGCACGTTATGGGCCTTTTTCAAGGCATACCGGGAGCCCGTGCCCTACGTCGGTATATTAGTGATAATATCCATGGCAGCCAAGCCAATATACAAGTAATGTATGACGCTTTAGACTTAGTAGATTTAAAGCCAAATTCAACAACAGAGATCAACCATTGACCATGAACAAACTGCAACAGCTTAAAGCCATGACCACTGTCGTAGCTGACACTGGCGATTTAGAAGCCATTAAACAATATCAACCTCAAGATGCAACAACCAACCCTTCGTTGGTGCTTAAAGCAGCGCAAATGCCTATGTATGCCGCGTTGGTTACGCAAGCGAAGCAATGGTCAGCAGCGCAAGGGGGCGATAAACAAGCGCAAATGGATAACACCTGTGACTATTTAGCCGTGGCTATTGGCAAGGAAATCCTCACTGCTGTACCAGGTCGCATCTCTACAGAAGTTGACTCACGCTTGTCATTTGACACTGACGCTACCGTTGCTAGGGCTTTAAAGATTATTAACTTATATAGCCAACAGGGTGTAAGCAAAGATCGAGTATTGATAAAAATTGCGTCTACATGGGAAGGAATTCAAGCGGGTAAACAGTTAGAAGAACAAGGAATTAACTGCAACTTAACGTTATTGTTTAGTTTTGCTCAAGCCATTGCTTGTGCTGAAGCAGGTGTTTATCTAATTTCGCCGTTTGTTGGCCGCATTATGGATTGGTACAAAGCGTCAATGGGCGTAGAAAGTTTTGTCCCTACAGAAGATCCCGGCGTAATATCCGTCAGTAAAATCTTCGATTACTACAAACAACATGGCTACAAAACTGTGGTTATGGGTGCAAGCTTTAGAAACACACAGGAAATTGAACAATTGGCCGGTTGTGATCGATTAACCATTAGCCCTGCCCTTATGCAGAGCCTAGAAGACGATAACGGCCCCTTAATTAGGCAGTTAAATAACACACAAGTACTGGAAGCACAGCCTAAAATAAATTTGAATCAAGCCGCTTTTCGGTGGCTGCATAACGAAGATGCTATGGCTACTGAGAAATTGGCGGAAGGCATTCGTAACTTTACTCGGGATCAGGAAAAGCTGGAAACTTTGTTGTTGAGTTAGGGGCAGTAAGTTCCCACGCAGAGCATGGGAACTAGGGTGCGGGGAGCATGGGAACTAGGGTGCTTTCATCTCATTCCCACGCTCTGCGTGGGAATGTGTGGATGCTGGAATGAGTTCCCACGCAGAGCATGGGAACTAGAGTGCGGGGAGCATGGGAACTAGAGTACTTTCATCTCGTTCCCACGCTCTGCGTGGGAATGTAAGCGAAGCATGGGGCTAGGTTAAATCTCGCACTGATGTTCTAATACATCCACCAAGTTTTTGAACTCTTGGTGGTTGTGCTGATTCATGCCCATTAACGTACGATGGGCTTCTAACACTTTTTGTTGCACCGTAAGATCGGAAAAATCACCTTCAATAAGTTCCTCTGTCGGCTCAAAATTTTGCTCTAGGCTCTTGACCAACACAAACACTTTATCAAAACCCATACTCAGTAGTACGCGGGTAATATTGTCATTCACCGACACCAAGGTAGGCACAAAACCTTTGTCTTTTTTCATCCGTATCGACATTTTTGCCAACATCCCCAACGAGGTGGAATCTATGCCTTGTGTTTCTGTAAGGTCAATAAGAATGGTTTTAAAATAACGGCTATTAAATATATTATTCAGGTATTGATCTAACGCTGGGCATAGGGTTAAACGTACATCACCTAAAAATTTAATAACATGGGTGTCGTCGTAGTTAGCAACCAATATGCGCCCCTTAAGCATGGGCTTCACCCGCCATGCTCAGCAACGCAATGTCGTCAGGCACTATATCTAATGTTTCTAATTTTAACACGTCAATCAATCCGCTAAGGCTGCTGCCACTTTGTTGGTACATTGTACGCAGCTGCTCCTCTTTGTCAGTCAATTGGTCACAAGGCAGTACTTCAAAAATACCATCCGAACTCACTAAGAGCTTAAAGTCAGGTTCTAAGGGCTGTTCCAAGTCTACATATTTTGGGTCTTCGAATAGTCCTACGGGTAAACCACTACCCAAACCAGACAAGTACTTCACCTCATTATTTTGTGATAATAAGGGCATCGGTAGGTGCCCTCCTACACAGTATGTGAGCATATGATTATTTCGATCCATAATACCCATGAAAATAGTCATGTGTTTATCAATATCAAAATCGAGCAATTCACAGTTGATTTGTGTGACCACTTTTGCCGGCAAGATGACATCTTTACCGTTTGACTCTAAATACTCTCGTGCCAAACGATTGGTAATATTTTTTAGCAAAACCGTTAAAAATGCCGAAGATGCCCCGTGCCCAGACACGTCGGCTAAATAAAATAATATTCGGTCTTCATCAAGAGGTATATGATCTACAAAGTCACCACTTAAATATAGGGAAGACTTCATGTAACGCTGCAAGGTTAAACCATTAATGCTGCAGTTTTCCGGTGGCATCATACGCTGCTGAATGAGTCGCCCAGCCAGCTGGTCTTGCTGTAACTCAGCTAAGTTTTTATTAACCTGACGGTAGACGATTTCTAGCTCTTGCCGATATTGCATATTTTCATAAAACAACGATGAGCGTTTTACATGGCGAGCTACGCTTTGGTCTAACTCATTCATAGATGTAAGGGGCAAGTTGAATACGTCGGTTACACCAAGACGTAGCATGTTTGTGACGGCTTCAATTCGGTTAATTTTAGTGAGCACAATAAGGGGAACTTGAGCGCACAATTCCAACATATCTTGTAATAATGCGGTTAAGGTAGGGTCTTCATGATACTGGAACAATACCAAATTCACAGCTTCATTGGTGAGGTAATCCAAAGCGTGAAGTGGGTCATTGGTAGCAGTCACATGGTACGCATGTGTTGCATAATGCTGTGTGATTATATGTTTAAGGTCGAGATCGCTAGCAACGATCAGGATCTGACTGACGTCAGGTTCCATAGTACAACTTACTCCAGGCCCAAAGTTTGGAGGCCTAATATCGCAACCATATGCTCTTTATAGCCTGCTGACAAGTGCAACCTTAGTCGTAGGCACTAAAAATCATCAAAATCATCGTCATCGCTAGGCGCGCCATCATTTATTAAATGTACACGGCGCTGTAGATAGGCCTCACGCATAAACACGTAGGGGTCTCCACTTATGAGCGATTCCAAATCACCCAGCTGGCGTCGATGATCTACTAGTTGTAACGCATATATAACAAATTTATGTGCAACAGGGTCATATTGATTGATTGGGTTTGAGCTTGTATCAATCAAAGTGGCACCGGTATCCCGTAACGTACTTGGCCCTAGGAATGGTAGAACAATATAGGGGCCGGGGCTCATTCCCCAGTAGCCTAATGTTTGACCAAAATCTTCAGGTTCTTGGTAAATACCTAAATCGGATGCTACATCAATAACGCCACCTAAACCTAGGGTAGTGTTGATCGCCAATCGACTCAGGTCATCGAATGCTTTTTTTGGCTTCAATTGTAAGCCGTGATTTAAAAAATTAGTGACATCGCTGAGGTTGGAAAAAAAGTTACTTACACCCTTTTCAATAGGATCGGGGGTAACGTCTTCGTAAACATTCACCACTGGCACTAGTATGGTTTTATCCAAGACATCATTAAATGCGTGGATTTTACGGTTCGTATTTTGGAACGGGTCCCGGGGATCTACATCGACTACTTGTGGCGCATTTTGCGGGCCACTTGAACACCCTGTTAGCATTAACAAACTCGCCGCCAAACTGATTTTTAAACGTCCTAGCATGTAATTCCCTTGTGCTTTTTACCCATTGTATGTGTTACCACGCCATAACTTGTTTAATAAAAGGAATAGTAATCCGTCTTTTTTCGTGCCACGAAGCTGCGTCTAATAAATCTAACACGCCGAGCAAACTAGGCAAGCTCCTAGCACTGCGCGAGAATATATAAGCAACTTGCTCGTCGCTTAAGTCTAAACCTTTTTGCTTGGCTTTTGCCTTCAGCACCTCTCTTGTCGCCTTTTCATCCAGTGTATTGAGTTGAAATACATTGGCCAACTGTAAACGAGAACGTAAATCATCTAGCGGGCAATCAATAGTCCTTGGATTAGTCTTAGCTGCTACCACTAACTGACGGCCAAGCTGCATCAGCTGATTATATAAATGAAACCACGCTTGAGCCCACTGAGAGTCCGCAATTAAGCAGTCAATGTCATCCACACAAATAAGATGATTGAACTCTAAGCCCGTTAAGCACTCACTTGCTTGGTGGGCGGGTATGTTCGCCAATTCTTGACCGCTGATATATAAGGCGTCTTTGCCTAAATCTTGGGCTTTAAGAACACAACCTTGCAAAAAATGGCTTTTACCTACGCCTTGGGCACCAAATACATACACACTGTCTGCGTGGTTTTGTATCAGCATGTGCTCTACGGCTTGGGCTAGTGCAGGCGCGCCATCAAAACAAAAGTTACTAAGCTTTTGCTCTGCATTTAAAGTCACTCCTAGCGTAAGCTGTTTTAATTCCAACTGCTTAGGCATTTTATGTACAGCACTTGATGTCATTCAGAATCCTGTTGACCATATAGAGAGCTATTAACATAACCTGTATGAAGATGGCGCAACAATACCATAATCACAGCAGCAAATGGTAACGCTAATAAAATGCCCATAAAACCAAATAGTTGGCCGCCGGCCAGGATCGCAAAAATCACCGCCACAGGGTGCAAACCTATACGGTCACCCACCAACAGTGGCGTAAGAACAAAACTTTCCACCATTTGAGCTATAGCAAAAATGGCCACCACCAAGGCCAAGGGTAGGTAACTATCAAATTGGAAAAAACCCACCAATAAAGCGGCTGAAATACCTACCACAAACCCTAAATAAGGCACGATACTAGCCATACCCGCCAACAAACCGATCAAGAGCGCATAATTTAGGCCTAAAAAACCAAGCCCTGCAGCATAAATGATGCCTAAACCTAACATCACCAATAACTGTCCTCGCATAAATGCAGCTAACACCATGTTACTTTCATGCGCCCAAGAGCTGACCTTGGGCTGGATATTAATGGGCAATAAGGCCTTAATTTTTGCAACAAGAAGATCAAAATCCCGCAGCAAATAAAAGCCGACCACAGGCACCATAACCATAGAGCCCAACGCAGAGACTAAACTCATACTCGACTGGGTGGCATATTTTATAACCCCAGATATGACGCTGCCCGCTTGCTTCCACTCGGCAGACAACCCCTCTGCTACTAAATTTAACTGCATGCTTCTTACGTCTACACCTAAATTAGCTTGCAACCAAGGCAGCAGAGTAACGTTGTACCAAATTTCTAAATGCGGCAACAACTGTACTAAAGTTTGAATTTGTTTAACCAGCAACGGCACAATACCTAGCAACATAGCCATCAGTAGCAATATTAATGCCGCAAACACAATGACCGTTGCCATGGTTCTACTGCAACCCCTCGATTCTAATCGGTCTGCAAATGGGTCTGCCATGTACGCAATAGCTATGCCCACCACAAAAGGCGTTAATACCGGCTGCAGTACATACAAAAGACCGACCACGATAAAACTTACAATAATCAACAACCATGATTGAGACTGTGTCACTAGTTATACTCCTTGTATTAATGCCACTTAAATAGCCACACGGGTTCTACTTCGCTATCAAACAAGAGGGCTGCATCATCTACAGCTCTCAAGCGGCGCTTAAGGTCTAAAGTTAATTTTACTTGAGAGAGATTAGATTGAGCAAATACCCTATATGCTAATGTAGAACCGTTGGCACTATATAATTGCAATTTTTCAACTCCGTCGAGGTTTGCTAACAAGGCTTGCAATTGTACATAGTCTTCAAAGTCAGTCACCTGCTCCACTTTGATGATAGCACTATCATGTGTGCCTAAACTTGCGCTAGGATCATCTTCTATTAGCGCAAATTTAGCCACTAAACTAGACGTTAGTCGGTCCTGCATTGGGCTCACTAGGTCTACTAAGTCGGCACCTTCAGATGACCATTGTTGTTCAGCGCCATCTAACCAAAAATTCCACTCTACATGCCATTGTTGTGCTTGGTCTTGAAACAGGCGCCCTACCAAAACAGCGTCAGCTTGATAACGGCTTGACGCATTAACAATTGTCTCTCTAAACAACCCCCACAGGGCACTTCCATCTATTGCCACTTGGTCTTCAAGGTCTAACAAAGGCCACAATAACGGCATGCCACGCTGCTGCGCCTGCAGCATAATTTGTGCCACCATTGGATGACTATTGTCGTTTATGATTTGCCTGACACCCTGCTGCTCTTCTACCAACCAAACCAATACGGCTGCACGATCCTTACCCCAAATGGGCAACTTGGATTGTCTGATAAGCTCGTTTATTTGAGACGGATTAAAAGCCAGCTTTAACACTGCCTGCGATTCATCGTTAAGCATTTTAGTTGCAAAGGAAAAATGATCTAAATAAGCTTCGGCATTATTGATTGCTGCGCGCACCCGAGCGTTATTCAGGCTTTGGGTTTGCCCTGTCACTTTAACTAACACTTGTGCAATACCCAGCTTTTTGGCCGTTGCCACTTGAGTATTGGATTGATCATCAATAGGCACTTGAGCATCATATAAACCATGCACCGTAAGGCTAAATGCGGGCATCGCAAACAATATAAATAGCAAAAAAAACAGCCTTTGTAGGTTTTTTTTGGCCAAGTTAAGCAGTATTAAGATCATGTTATAACTTTGATTAGTCTTATTTTCTTTGTCTAGCATTACTATAGTCAATAAGGCCGAATGCTGCCAGCAACAAAAGCACAAGAAATCGTTAAAATTCTATTAATTAGCGGGTGATGAATGGTGCGGAGAATGATAAAATGCATTCCCATTATCTATTCACGATAGGCCCACCCCTGCCATGAGCAACCAAGCTTCCAATACTCCCCTTAGTTATAAAGATGCCGGTGTCGATATTGACGCGGGCAACGCTCTAATCGAGCGCATCAAAGGTGTGGCTCGTCGCACGCGCCGCCCAGAAGTAATGGCCGGTTTAGGTGGTTTTGGCGCCCTGTTCGAATTACCTAAAGGCTATGACGAACCGGTACTTGTGTCGGGCACCGATGGCGTTGGCACTAAACTCAAGTTAGCCCTAGAACTTAACAAACATGACCATATTGGCATCGACTTAGTAGCCATGTGTGTGAACGACTTAATCGTTGCCGGTGCAGAGCCTTTGTTTTTCCTAGACTACTATGCCACTGGTAAACTTGATGTAGAGATTGCTACACGTGTTGTAAGCGGCATTGGCGAGGGTTGCGAATTGTCTGGGGCGTCTCTGGTCGGTGGAGAGACAGCCGAAATGCCAGGTATGTATGAAGGAGAAGACTATGACCTTGCAGGCTTTTGTGTAGGCATTGTTGAAAAAAGCAAAATTATCGATGGTTCTAAAGTGGCCTCTGGTGATGTACTGATTGGTTTGCCTGCTTCTGGCCCTCATTCCAACGGCTATTCTTTAATTCGTAAAATTATTGAAGTGAGCAAGGCCGACTTACAACAACAGGTAGGTGGCAGCAGTTTAGGTGAAGCCTTAATGCAGCCCACACGCATTTACGTTAAGGCCCTGTTAGAGCTATTTAAGCAGGTGGATGTTAGAGCTTTATCACACATCACCGGTGGTGGCTTATTAGAAAACATCCCACGTGTTTTACCTGCAGATAGTGTTGCTGTAATAGACACAAAATCATGGCAACAGCCTGCAGTGTTTGAGTGGCTACAACGCAATGGCAATGTCACCGATACCGAAATGTATCGAACTTTCAACTGCGGCGTAGGTATGGTTATTGTTGTCGCCCAAGAAGACCAAACAAAAACCCTAGCAACGCTTACTAAAGCAGGTGAAGCACCTTGGGTTATTGGCCATATTGAACAAAACAGCGGTGCTGATGACGCCGTGGTATTGCGTTAATTAAACGCTGGACACTTTAATGCACGAAGAATCTTTACAACAAATACCGCGCATTGTGGTGCTTATCTCAGGTAGCGGTAGTAATTTACAAGCCTTAATAGACGCTATAGCCGCCGGTACTATTATTGCTACTATAGAACTGGTTATTAGCAATACCGCTGAGGCCAAAGGCCTTGCAAGGGCAAACAAGGCCGGCATTGCCACACAGGTGATTAACCACCTTGAGTTTTCTAGCCGTGACGCATTCGACCGTGAGCTAATACACGCCATTGATGACAAACAGCCCGAACTCGTGGTTCTAGCTGGATTTATGCGTATATTGACCACAAATTTCACCCAACACTATCATGCACGCATGCTCAATATACATCCTTCTTTATTGCCACAATTTAAGGGCATTAATACCCACGAACGAGCCATTGAAGCTGAAGTAGAGCAACATGGTGCAAGCGTTCATTTTGTAACCGATGAACTTGATGGCGGTCCTATTGTCTTACAAGCAATAGTACCGGTTTTAGATTTAGACTCTCCCACTGTGCTGGCTACCCGAGTATTGGCACAAGAGCATGTCATTTACCCAATTGCTATTAAGTGGTTTTGTGAAGGTCGACTCACCTTAGCCAAAAACACTGTACTAATGGATGGCCACCCATTGCCGGCTCAGGGCATGCCCTATTTAGCCTAACGGCCAACCTGCTAACCTGCTAACCTGCTAACCTGCTAACCTGCTAACCAAAGCAGGGCAAAAAATTGATACCGCAAGGAAGTGTAATGTCTTACCTAAAGCAGTCATTATCTACAGCAACAGGCTTTGTTAGCCTATCTTTCCTGCTGTTATGGAGCCATGCTAGCCTAGCCCAACTGCGCCCTTTTCAGGCGGAGTACAGTAGCCACTGGGACTTAGGCATCAGTCTCTCTGGCCAAGCCTTACGTAGCTTAGTTAAAAACCAAGATGGAAGCTTTCAGCTAACCACTAGCGCAACTGCAATGGTGGCTTCATTAACTGAAACCAGCCTATTTAACTTTATCGATAAAAAAATCTTACCTAAACATTATCAATATCAGCGAAAAATCTTAAACAAAAGTCATGATGTGGACGTTGCGTTCGATTGGCCCCATCAAAAAGTGACCAATACGTCTAATGGCTCAGCCTGGGTGATGGATATTGTTCCCCACACATTAGACAAACAAAGTGTGCAATTAAGGCTGCAGCTTGATCTAGCATCTACTCCTAGTACTGTAGGCCAAGCCTATGCCTACGAAGTTGCGGATGGTGGCTACCTTAAAACCTATCGTTTTGTTGCAGACGGCGAAGATACTATTGAAACGCCTTTAGGTCATTATCAATCTGTACGTATTAAACGTGACCGTGGTGACAATAATGATCGTGAAACGTGGATTTGGTTTGCGCCAGATCTCGACTACACTATTGTTCGAATTGTACAAAAAGAAGCCGACGGAAAACGCTACCAACTTAATCTTAAGCAGCTCACATGGCTGGATAATTAATCCGTCCCAACGACCTGCTTATTATGCAAAACTAAGTAAATCCATTAGCGGTGAATCGCCTATTTGGTTACACTTAACTATACAAATTAGTTACTTAAGGACCTACATTGGCTACTTCACACCGCCTTGCTGTTTTCATCTTAACCGCCGCCGCTACTATGCATAGCAGCGCCAGCCCACTGCAAGAGCTGTATCAACTAGCCCAGAGCAATGACCCCAGTTACCTAGCAGCCCAGCATACTCTCAACGCTCAATTACAGATTATTCCTCAAGCCAAAAGTGCATTGATGCCACAGGTTAGCGCCAGCGCTAATCAAAATATCGCCTTAGATTCGAGAGCAGACAACCATAACTATAGTGCACAGATAGCACTGCCTTTACGCTTAGACGCCTACTACGGCATGAAAGTAGCCGAACAGAGCGCTTCTAACGCCCGCATTGTTTTTGAAAAGTCTCAGCAAAGTCTTATTTTATTAGTTGTAGAGCGTTATGTAGCGGTACTTAAGCAACAACACAACTTAACCTCAAGCATGGCCGAAGTAGCCGCTATAGAACAACGGCTAAAACAAACCCAACAACTCGTAAAACTAGGATTAAATAGCCAGATTGAGCTACAAGATATACAAGCTAGCGTGCAACAATTACACGTGTCTTTGTTGCAAGTACAACAAAACCTAAGTTTAGCCCGTGGTGATTTAGAAAATTTAACCAACCAAACATTACCAAATCAATTGCCTGCGTTGGCCAGTAGCTTTAACCCATCATTAGTGCCCAGTGACACCTTAGAGAACTGGTTAGTGTTGACCAAAAACAACAACTTAGATATCGCTAGTAACACCTTCACTGCGCAACAGGCCTATCACAATTACCAAGCTAAAGACGTTGGGCTGTACCCTAAAGCCAGTATCACCCTGTCTCAAAGCTATAGCAGCATTACTGGAGATAACAAAACTTTAGCCATAGGCCTATCGGGCACTTTTTACGACGGCGGCCTTAACAGTGCTCAGACCAAAGAAGCTAAAGAGGCCTGGTATGCGGCTCAACAACAAGGCCAAGCCCTTCTTAAAACCACTCAACAGCAGGTCAGACGTTTATACCAAACTCAACATACTGGCACTGCGCAAATAAAAGCCTTGTCTGCGCTGCATACAGCAGTTGAAGCTTCTCTTGTGGGTAAGAATAAAGAGTACGAATTAGGTTTAAGGGATGTTAGCGACATTTTAGACGCCCAAAAGTTAGTCTTTGCGGCACAAAGAAATCTTGCTAATGCACGTCTTGACCTTGTGTTAAACCAAGTGCGTCTAAAACAAGCCAGTGGCTTATTAAGCGTTGATGACTTATCCCAGCTAGACCAGTGGTTTAACTAGGTTTAATTAAACGGCTTAGTTATCTTGATCAATACGGCTGGCGATCGCACTTTGTTGATGCTTGTACTTAGCATCAACACGTTTGTTGTATGGCCTTAAGGATGGGCTCGATAAGGTTTCAAAGTTTATAGCGCCAATCGTCATGTTGGGTTTTAAAGCCAAAGGTAATTTACCACTGTTAAAGCACTCCAACACAATCGCCCCGCTCCAACCGGGATCAATACGGTGCGCCGTCACATGCACCATGAGCCCTAACCGAGCCAAAGAAGAACGTCCGTCTAACCAACCTACGTGATCATCAGGTATGGTGATGGATTCTAAAGTGACTGCCAAAGCCAGCTCACCAGGGTGCAAAAAGAAACTTTCGCCCTGCGCCACTACAATTTCTTCACTCATTATGGCTTCAAGCGTTTCATTAATCTCTTCACGGCTAGCGCTTACATCTACAAAGGCCCGTGCATGGTCTTTGAATACACGAAAGCTATTACCCAAGCGTAAATCTACGCTCACACCAGTAATTACGCTATTATCAGGCCTAGGCTCGATGGCCAGTTTACCGCTATCTAAAGCTGCAATAATGTCTTTATCACTAAGTCGCATAGTTTAATCTTCGTCAATACTAATATTAGGCATGGCTTGAGATACGCCATCCAATTTTCCAACTAGCGCCTGTGCGAGTTGGTTATAGGTTTGTGAGGCTGTGGCACTAGGGTCTGCAACCACTGTAGGTTGACCGCTATCTACTTGCTGTCTAATGGTCATACTCAACGGCAAACTAGCCAACAATTCAGTCCCATACTGCTGTGCTAGAGACGCACCACCACCTTCACCGAAAATGGCTTCTTCATGATGACATTGGCTACACACATGGGTGCTCATGTTTTCTACAATACCCAATACTGGCACATTCACTTTATTAAACATTTCAATGCCTTTACGGGCATCAAGTAAAGCCAAGTCTTGAGGAGTGGTCACTATTAATGCACCAGATACCTGTGCCTTTTGGCATAAGGTTAATTGAATATCGCCCGTACCTGGTGGCATGTCAACAAACAAATAATCCAACTCGTCCCATTTTGTTTGTAACAACATTTGTTGTAAAGCACCCGCAGCCATAGGGCCTCGCCATACCATAGGTGCATTGGCATCTACTAAAAACGCCATAGACATAACTGAAATGCCGTGGGCGGTAATAGGCACAAACCATTTTTCTTCCATAGTTTCTGGATGAGTGCCTTCGGTAATTCCAAGCATTAAGCCTTGGCTTGGTCCGTAAATATCGGCATCTAACAGCCCTACTTTATAACCCAACTTTGCCATCGCTAATGCCACATTAACGGTTGTAGTGGATTTACCAACGCCGCCTTTGCCTGATGCCACAGCAACGATGTGTTTAATTTTTTGCAAACTTTCTGGTCGTGTATCGGTCATGCCATTTCCTAATGCGAGTATGAGTAAAGTTATTTGCGTTTGTGCAGCACCACACCACATTCGGCGTGATGGGTATAAGGGAATTGATCAAACAAAGCCATACGTTTAAGTTCATGAGTTTGTTTTAAGTGTTGTAAATTGTCGATCAAAGTTTCAGGATTACATGAAATATATATCACTTGATCAAATTTCTGAACCAAAGCCAAGGTATCTGAATCTAAACCTGCTCTAGGCGGGTCTACTAAAATGGTCCCAAAATTAAAGCTGGTAAGATCTACATCGGCCAAACGCCTAAAGGGTCTTACCTTAGCCAAAGCCTGCGTCATTTCTTCGCTTGATAAACGCACGATAGTCACGTTATCAACGTGATTCGTTTGCAAATTAAAGTGCGCAGAATTAACGGAAGACTTAGCAATTTCTGTCGCCATTACCTTGCCAAACTGCGATGCAAGAGGGATAGTAAAGTTACCATTACCACAATAAAGCTCTAACAAGTCTGGTTTTTCTGTGGCACTAAAACGCTCAATGCTGTCACTGGCCCAAGCAACCATTTGTTCATTAACCCCAGCATTAGGCTGGGTAAAGGCATTCTCTACTTGTTGAAAGCGGTATTCTTTGCCTCTAATAGTTAAGGTTTCCATGATGTAACCTTGCCCAAGCACATGTTTTTGCTTGCGAGCACGGCCGATAATACCAATACCCAGTTGTTTACGTAATATATCAGCCTGCGCCAGCCAGCTTTCATCCAGTTGCTTGTGATATAAAAGACTAACTAATAACTCCCCCGTTTGACTGCTCAAAAAATCCATTTGGAACAGTTTATGGCTTAAGGTTAAAGAGCTCTTAATACCTTTCAGTAACGGCTGCATAAGCTCGTTAATACGTTCACTGGCTTGGGGAAAGGCCTCAATTCGTATAGGCCGATATTTATTGCCTGGTTCAAACATTGCGTAAAAAAGGTCATCACCTTCGTGCCACATTCGAAACTCCGCCCGCATACGGTAGTTTTTTGGCGCCGATGCATATACTTCTAAAGGCGTGTTGGCAGTAAATTCACCCAGTTCATCAAACCGTGTTTGTACCTCTATGGCCTTGGTATCTAATAAAGCCTGGTATTGCTGCGTTGGTAGGGGCTCAAGGGCCACGATCCTACTCCTTAAACTGGGTATACAATTGCCACGAATTATAACAGGGAGAAGGCAAACAAATACATAATCCTGCGCACTCCAGTGCAGAAACTATAGGCGTTTCGACTAATGTTTTGTACAATAACGTTTGAATACACTAAACCATTTATTTGCGCTCCATTTAGCGCCTCAAAGACATTCGAATGTAACCCATGACCAATACAACTTTTCGTGAAATACTTGTCACTAGCGCCCTTCCCTATGCTAACGGATCCATTCATTTGGGTCATATGCTGGAATACATCCAAACCGACATATGGGTACGATTTCAACGCCATATTGGTAATACCTGCCATTACGTTTGTGCTGATGACGCTCACGGCACAGCCATTATGCTTAGGGCAGAACAAGAAGGCATCACCCCAGAACAACTCATTGCTAACGTTCAAGCCGAGCATGAAAAAGACTTTTCTAACTTTAGTGTTTCATTCGATAATTTTTATTCAACTCATTCGCCTGAAAATCGTGAATTTTCAGAGTATATTTACAACGCCTGCGAAGCCAAGGGACATATTGCCTCACGTACGATTACCCAAGCATTTGATCCTGAAAAACAACTCTTTTTGGCAGATCGTTTTATTAAAGGCACTTGCCCTAAATGCAAGACCGAAGATCAATATGGCGATAATTGTGAAAATTGTGGTGCCACCTATTCTCCAGCAGATTTAATCAACCCTAAATCAGCCATTTCTGGCGCCACACCGGTTCAAAAAGACTCAACACATTTATTCTTTAAACTACCAGACTTTGAAGCCTTGCTTAAGGATTGGACTCGAAGTGGCAGCCTGCAAAGTGAAATTGCCAACAAGCTTGCTGAATGGTTAGATTCTGGATTACAAGAATGGGATATTAGTCGTGACGCGCCCTATTTTGGTTTTGAAATCCCAGGTCAAGAAGATAAATTCTTTTATGTTTGGCTCGATGCACCTATAGGCTATATGGCCAGCTTCAAAAATTTATGTGACCGTACGGCAGAGCTTGATTTTGATCATTATTGGCAGAAAAATTCCAGCACCGAGCTTTATCACTTTATCGGCAAAGATATTATCAACTTCCACGGTCTGTTTTGGCCTGCCATGTTAAGCGCTGCCGAGTTTCGCACTCCTACAGCCGTATACGCCCACGGTTTCCTTACAGTAAACGGCCAAAAAATGTCAAAGTCTAGGGGCACATTTATTAAGGCTGGCACCTACCTGCGTCATCTAAACCCAGAATATCTACGCTATTATTTTGCTGCAAAGCTCAATAATAAAGTGGATGACCTAGACTTAAACCTAGAAGACTTTGTGCAGCGAGTCAACTCCGATTTGGTAGGCAAAGTAGTGAATATTGCCAGCCGTAGTGCCGGCTTCATTAGCAAGAAATTTGAGGGTCAATTGAGCGCTGTCATTAGCGAACCAGAATTGCTTCAAGCATTTTCTGACCAACAGCAGGTTATAGCCGAATATTACGAAAATCGTGAATTTGGCAAAGCCATTAAGTCTATTATGGCCTTGGCAGACCAAGCTAACCAATACATAGCAGACAAAGAGCCATGGGTGCTAGCTAAACAAGAAGGCAACGAACAACAGGTGCAAGATATCTGTTCAACGGGCCTTAACATGTTCCGTATGTTAATGATCTATTTAAAGCCTGTTTTGCCGACAATGTGCGACGATGCCTCCAAGTTTCTTAATGATGAACTTTCTTGGCAGGGTTTGAATACGCCATTAATCGGTCATGGCATTGAAAAATTCAAGCCGTTGATGACGCGTATCGAAGGCCTTCAAATTGAGTCTATGCTGGATGATTCAAAAGTTGAAGTGGCTAAGGAATTAGCTCTTAAGGCTAAGTTAAGTTAAGCGGACTGATTTGAGCTGCTTCCATTTAAGAATGTTCTAGCCAAATACCAAAAAGGCCACCCTAGGGTGGCCTTTTTAATGACATCTAAAGCTAAATTTTAGCTCCAACCCGTCACTGCTTTAAGTGCTTCACCAATGTCGGCTAAAGAACGCACGGTTTTAACACCGGCATCCTCTAAGGCTGCAAATTTTTCGTCTGCTGTACCTTTACCACCAGAAATGATGGCGCCAGCATGGCCCATGCGCTTACCAGCAGGTGCAGTTACACCGGCAATATAAGACACAACTGGCTTAGTGACGTTAGCTTTAATGTAAGCTGCAGCTTCTTCTTCTGCCGTTCCGCCAATTTCACCAATCATTACGATAGCTTCTGTGGCAGGGTCTTTTTCAAATAGCTCAAGCACGTCAATAAAGTTAGTGCCCGGAATAGGATCACCACCAATACCTACACAGGTAGACTGACCAAAACCAAAGTCTGTGGTTTGCTTAACAGCTTCGTAAGTTAAAGTACCAGAACGCGATACGATACCTACTTTACCCGGCAAGTGAATGTGGCCAGGCATAATACCAATCTTACATTCACCCGGAGTAATTACTCCTGGGCAGTTAGGGCCAACTAGACGCGCCCCAAGTTGATCACAAACCACCTTGCACTCCAACATGTCTAAGGTTGGAATACCTTCGGTAATAGCCACAATAAACTTAATGCCGGCATTAGCGGCTTCTAGAATGGAGTCCTTACAGAATGCGGCTGGCACGTAAATTACAGAAGCTTCAGCACCTGTGGCTGCAACAGCTTCAGTTACGGTGTTAAATACCGGTAGACCTAAGTGAGTTGTGCCACCTTTGCCCGGTGTTACACCACCAACCATTTTAGTACCATATTCAATGGCTTGTTCGCAGTGGAACGTACCCTGACCGCCGGTAAAACCCTGGCAGATCACCTTAGTGTCTTTATTAATTAAGATGCTCATACTTCACCTCCGGCTGCAGCAACCACTTGTTGAGCTGCACCAGCCAAACTGGTGGCGGCAATAATATCAAGGCCACTTTCGGCCAACTTTTGGCTGCCTAGTTCGGCGTTGTTACCTTCTAAACGCACTACTACTGGCACGCTTACGCCCACTTCTTTAACGGCGCCAATGATACCTTCAGCAATCAAGTCACAACGTACTATGCCACCAAAAATATTAACCAATACGGCTTTAACACGATCATCGGACAAGATAATCTTAAAGGCTTCGGTTACGCGTTCTTTGGTTGCACCGCCGCCTACGTCCAAAAAGTTAGCCGGGAAGCCGCCGTGTGTCGCAACAATATCCATAGTACCCATGGCCAAACCTGCGCCGTTAACCAAACAACCAATGGTTCCATCTAGAGCCACATAGTTGAGGTCCCATGAAGCCGCATGCGCTTCACGCTCGTCATCTTGGCTTGGGTCATGCATGGCTTGAATGTCTTTATGACGGAATACAGCATTGCTGTCGATAACCACCTTGGCGTCTAAACAGTGCAAGTCGCCCTGCTTAGTCACTACCAATGGATTGATCTCTAACAAAGCTAAATCTTTGTCTTGGAATAGCTGCGCCAAACCAATGAAAATTTGAGTAAACTGCTTTATCTGGTTACCCTTAAGGCCCAACTTAAAGGCTAATTCACGGCCTTGATAAGGTTGTGCGCCAGTCAACGGGTTGATTTCTGCCTTAAGAATCTTTTCTGGTGTCTCTTCAGCCACCTTTTCAATTTCTACACCACCTTCAGTAGAGGCCATAAAAACAATGCGCTGACTGCTGCGATCTACCACAGCGCCAAGGTATAGCTCTTGGTCAATATCAGTACAAGGCTCAATATAAACCTTAGAAACAGGCTGGCCGTCTGCGTCAGTTTGATAGGTTACCATACGGTTACCTAGCCATTTATTAGCGAAATCAGCGGCTTCCTGCTTGGATGAAACTAGCTGGACTCCTCCTGCTTTACCGCGACCGCCAGCGTGTACTTGGGCTTTAATAACCACGGTATCACCAGGGATTTTATCAAAAGCGGCCATGGCTTCTTCTGCTGTATCTACGGCAATACCGGTAGATACGGGCAAACCGTATTGAGCAAACAGTTGTTTGCCTTGATATTCATGAAGATTCATTCTATTGCCTGTTTATTTAAAGTTAATTTAAATGCTTATTTTTTTCTTTTTCTATTCGCCATATGAATAGCATGACCATCTACAGCTAAAGCAGCTTCGTGTACGGCTTCACTCAGTGACGGATGAGCAAATACCATAAGCGCCAAATCCTCGGCACTGGAGCCAAACTCCATGGCAATAACTGCCTGAGCAATAAGCTCAGAAGCGTTACCACCAATAATGTGACAACCCAAAATACGGTCTGTTTCAGCGTCTGCAATCAACTTAACAAAACCTTGCGTGTCGTTTGCAGCCATCGCTCTGCCTGATGCAGCAAATGGGAACTTACCCACTTTTATCGCCACACCTTCTGCTTTCAGATCCTGTTCTGTTTTACCAACCCATGCCATTTCTGGATGAGTGTAAATTACAGACGGAATGCAGTCATAGTTGATCAACGCTTTATGACCCGCTATTAAATCTGCAACCATCATACCCTCTTCAGAGGCTTTGTGTGCCAACATAGGGCCACGAACAATGTCACCAATCGCATAAACGCCCGGTGCATCGGTTTTACAACGTAGATTAACGTGAACAAATCCACGTTCATCTAAACCCACTCCAGAGTCTGCTGATAGCAAGCCTTCAGTATAGGGTTTGCGGCCAACGGCAACAATCAACTTGTCGAATGTCATGGTCTGTGTGTCGCCATCGGCCTTTTTAACGGCGACTTTAACTTCTTTACCCACAATTTCAGTGCCCGTAACAAGGGCTCCAAGGCGAATATCCATACCTTGTTTCTTAAGGGATTTAGCGGCTTCTTTAGCTAAATCTTTGTCTGCCATACCTAAGAAGGTGTCCATGGCTTCAAGCACAACCACTTCACTACCCAGGCGCTGCCATACAGTTCCCATTTCCAAGCCAATAACACCGGCGCCGATAATACCCAAACGCTTAGGCACCGCATCTATGTTTAATGCACCCACGTTATCGACAATAATATCGTCAGCAAGAGGCGCAGGCGGAATGCTCACAGGGACAGAGCCTGCAGCTAAAATGACATGGCCGGCTTTTAATTGGCTCTCACTACCATCGGCAGCAGTCACTTTAACCACTTTGTCTTTCTGTAACTGACCTGTACCAGAAATCAGCGTCACTCCATTGGCCTTAAATAAACCAGCCACACCCATGGTGAGATTATTAACGATGGTGTTTTTGCGAGCCACCATAGTAGCCACATCCATAGATACTTTGCCGGTGCTGATACCATGCACTTCAAATTCATGTTGTGCATCGTGAAATTTATGGGTTGAATCCAATAACGCTTTAGAAGGGATACAACCCACGTTCAAACAGGTGCCACCTAATACTGGCGCGCCTTTGTCATTGGTCCATTTTTCTACACAAGCTGTTTTTAAACCCAGTTGTGCTGCACGAATTGCCGCAACATAACCACCAGGGCCGCCGCCAATGACAACCAAATCAAATTCTTGGGACATAATAATTTCTCAAATAATCAGTCCACGCTGGGTCACAACGTGGGCTTAGGTTAAACGCGGGGCTTAGATCTCAAGCAGTATGCGCGCAGGGTCTTGCAGCAATTCCTTAATAGTCACTAAGAACTGAACTGCTTCCTTACCATCAATCATGCGATGGTCATAAGATAAGGCTAAGTACATCATCGGACGAATAACCACTTGGCCATTTTCAGCCACTGGCCTGTCTTGGATTTTATGCATACCCAAAATAGCCGTTTGTGGTGGGTTCAAAATAGGGGTGGATAACAAAGAACCAAAAATACCACCATTGGTAATAGTAAACGTTCCGCCCTGCATTTCTTGCATGGTCAGTTTGCCATTTTTAGCTTGGGTCGCTAGATCTACAATACCTTTTTCAATATCGGCCAACGTCATGGCTTCTACGTCACGTAATACAGGCACTACTAAACCTCGATCTGTAGACACTGCAACACTCACGTCTTGATAACCGTGGTACACCATGTCATTGCCATCTAACGAGGCATTAACTGCTGGGAAGCGTTTTAACGCTTCTGCGGCAGCTTTCACAAAGAAGGACATAAAACCTAAACGGGTACCGTTATGGGCCTTTTCAAACTGAGCTTTATACTGGTTACGCAAGGCCATAATGGGTGACATATCCACTTCGTTATACGTCGTCAACATGGCCGCATCATTTTGAGCAGACACCAATCGTTTGGCGATCGTAGAACGTAAGCGTGTCATAGGCACCCTACGCTCCATACGATGCTCTGGGCCTGTGGAGGCTGGAATCGTTTGTCTCACAACAGCAGGTTCTGGGGTTTCAGCAGGCGAATTAGACGCCACAACCGCAGGTGCCGCGGGAGCCGTAGCTGTTGCTGGATTTTTTAAGTAACTAAGCACGTCTTCTTTTAATAACCGGCCATCTTTACCTGTACCGATAATTTGGCTCGATTCTAAGTGGTTTTCATGCAGTAACTTACGTACCGCTGGGCCACTGACTTCAGCATGGCCTGCATCAGATGTTTTTGTTTCCTCAGGAACTTTTTCAGCTCCAGCAGCTGGAGCTACCGCGTCAGTCGTAAACCGAGCAATCACTTCATTACTCAACACAGTGCTGCCCTCAGCAACTACAATTTCTAACAAACTACCGTCAGCGGGGGCAACCACTTCCATCACTACCTTATCGGTTTCGATATCAACGATCAATTCATCACGCGTACAAGCCTCTCCTGGCTGTTTGTGCCATGTAGCAATAGTGCCGTCTGCCACAGACTCAGGAAAAGATGGGGCTTTAATTTCAATAGACATGGTTTATCTCTTCGCTTTAATGATTGTTTGGGTTTGCTCAATTAACCCACTCATGATTCTAAACCCAACGCTTGGGCTACTAAGTGACGCTGTTCTTCTAGATGCACCGACATATAACCACAAGCCGGAGCAGCTGAAGCTGGCCGCGAGGCCACAATGAGGCCTAAATTAGGGCGGCCTTTCTGAATTACGTTACGCATATGGTGCTGACTACAATACCAAGCACCTTGGTTTTGTGGCTCTTCTTGACACCAAACTACAATGTCCACATTAGGATACTGAGCTAGCTCATCGGCTAAACTTTGCTCTGGGAATGGATATAATTGTTCAATTCGAACAATAGCCACATGATCCAATTGACCCAATCGGCGCTGTTCCAATAAGTCGTAATAAACTTTACCGCTGGTTAACACCACACGTTTCACGGCGTTATTGTTAAGCTCATCAACCTCGCCAATGACATTGTGGAATTCGCCCGATGCTAAATCGTCTAAACTGGAAACGGCCATCCTGTGACGTAACAAGCTTTTAGGTGTCATTACCACCAATGGCTTACGCATAGGACGGATAACCTGGCGCCTAATTAAATGGAATATTTGAGAAGGCGTTGTCGGTACACAAACTTGAATATTATGTTCTGCACAAAGCTGCAAGTACCGCTCTAGCCTTGCAGACGAGTGTTCTGGACCTTGGCCCTCATACCCATGGGGTAATAACATGGTTAGGCCACACATACGTCCCCATTTGTGTTCGCCACTAGTGATAAACTGATCAATGACCACTTGGGCACCGTTGGCAAAGTCACCAAACTGAGCTTCCCATATGACCAAACCCTCGGGAGCCGTAGAAGCATAGCCGTATTCGAAGGCTACTACGGCCTCTTCTGATAATAAGGAATCAAAAATAGTGAATTCTGGCTGTTGTGGTGACATATTCCTTAATGGAACATAGGCGCCAGTGCCTTTTTGATCATGCAATACCGCATGCCGATGGGAGAAGGTGCCACGCCCAACATCCTGCCCTGTTAAGCGGATAGGATACCCTTCCTCTAACAACGAAGCATAGGCCATCACTTCCGCAAAACCCCAGTTAATTTCTGCCGCACCTGCCGCCATTTTTAAACGATCGTCGAGGATCTTTTTTACTTGGCGTTGCACTACAAAACCTGCAGGCACTTGATCTAATCTCTGACCCAATTCCTTTAATACATCGCAAGCGACACGCGTGTCACCAGGTGCTGTCCATTCGTGGCCCAGATATGGTTTCCAATCGACAAAAGAACTTTTGTCAGGTGTCGTAACTAATGCTTTTGCTACGTGCTCACCATTATCTAGCGCGTTGCGGTAGTCATTTTGGTAAGTTGCAATATTTTCAGCCGTTAACACACCGTCATCCATAAGTTGCTGGCCGTATAAGGTAGCCACAGTTTTATGGGCTTTAATGGCGTTATACATTAATGGCTGTGTACCTGATGGTTCATCGGCTTCGTTATGCCCTCGGCGGCGGTAACACACAAGGTCTATCACCACATCGCGCTTAAATTCGTTGCGGTAATCTAAGGCTAGTTCAGACACAAAAGCCACGGCGTCAGGATCATCGCCATTAACGTGGAAAATAGGGGCATCAATAAATTTAGCCACGTCAGTACAATACGGCGTAGAACGAGCATCTTCTTTCTTACTGGTAGTAAAACCAACTTGGTTGTTGATGACGATATGTACCGTACCACCGGTTTTATAGGCTCGGGTTTGAGACATTTGTAACGTCTCCATAACCACGCCCTGCCCCGCAAAAGCAGCATCACCATGTAAACAAATAGGTAACACCGTATCACCCTGGGCGTCCTTACGACGATCTTGACGAGCACGTACAGAACCTTCTACTACGGGATTGGCAATTTCCAAATGAGACGGGTTAAAAGCCAAAGCCATGTGTACTTCACCACCTGGAGTATTCACATTGGTAGAAAAACCTTGATGGTACTTTACGTCACCGGATGTGTTTAAGGGCTGTTTGCCTTCAAATTCTTCAAACAGATCGACTGGATTTTTGCCAAAAATATTGATTAACACGTTAAGTCGGCCACGGTGAGCCATGCCTATAACAATTTCTTTAACTTTATTACTGCCTGAGCGCTGTATGATGTTATCCAGCATTGGAATCAATGTTTCGCCACCTTCTAGGCCAAACCGCTTAGCCCCAGAAAAGCGTGAACCCAGATATTTCTCTAGGCCTTCTGCCGCGACCAATCGTTCAAAAATGTGTGATCTTTTTTCTGCTGTGTGTTTGGGGTGACTACGTACAGATTCTACTCGTTGACGAATCCATAGCTTTTCATCGGTATTAACAATGTGGCTATATTCACAACCCACAGTAGAACAGTAGGTTTCTTCTAAACCAGAAATAATCTCTGACAAAGGCATTTCTTCTTTGCCTAAGTAAGACGCACCCAGTTGGAAGACCGTATCTAAATCGGCTGCCGACAATTCATGAAAATGCAGATCCAGCGCCTGAACCACTTCTTTAGGTTTAAGCTCTAGTGGGTCTAAGCTGGCAATTTGATGACCGTGAACACGGTATGCATTAATCAGCCGCACTACTCGAACTTGTTTACGTTCATGGTCACTGCTAAGTGTCGCAGTTTGGATAGGGTGAGATTTACTTTGATTTTTACCTAATAGAACAAAGTGCTCTTTTATGGTGGAGTGAGGCACGTCTCCAGAAATGGAATCTGGCACTCTGGGGAGTTGGTCAAATTCTTGTCGCCATTGCTCAGGAACAGCATTGGGGTCACGTAAATAAGTTTCGTACATTTCTTCAATGTACGCAAAGTTGCCGCCAGAGAAATGAGACTCACGCCTCTGTTGCTCCATCACGCTGTCATGCATTCAGTATCACCAATTTCTGATTGTGGTTAAACTTAACCAAACGCGCCTAGTATAACCCGCAACGCGCCATATGGTTAAGTCATATAACTAAATATTACTAAAGAAATTTGCGCTTAAAACCATTAAACAAAGGCCCAAGCGCATTTTCTACCGGCTATGTAGCTCTTGTTAATAACATGTTACGAATATGTCCAATAGCCTTAGTAGGATTTAACCCTTTAGGGCACACGGTGACACAATTCATAATGCCATGGCAGCGGAACACACTAAACGGATCGTCTAAATCAGCTAAACGTTCTTCTGTAGCAGTGTCACGACTGTCGGCCAAGAAACGGTAGGCCTGAAGCAGGCCCGACGGACCAATAAACTTATCGGGATTCCACCAAAATGATGGGCAAGCTGTAGAGCAGCACGCGCATAAAATGCATTCGTATAAACCATCCAATTTCTCACGCTCTTCAGGTGACTGAAGGCGCTCAATGGCAGGCGCAGGCGTATCATTGAGCAAGAAAGGTTTCACCTTCTCATATTGCTTATAAAATTGATCCATATCGATCACCAAATCACGGATAACCGGTAAGGCTGGCAATGGGCGCAATATGAGTTTGTTATTTTTAACACAAGCAGATAACGGTGTAATGCACGCCAAACCGTTAGTGCCATTAATATTCATACCATCGGAGCCACACACACCCTCTCGGCATGAGCGACGGTAGGCTAAGCCGCTGTCTTGAACTTTTAATAGGTTTAAAACGTCTAATACCATTAGGTCTTTACCACCGGTATCAACCTGAAAGTCCTGCATATAAGGCTTTTCATCAAGTTCAGGATGATAGCGATAAACACTCACAGTTAACATATCACTACTCCTTAATAGGTACGAATTTTAGGCGGGAAAGCATCAACAGTGTTAGGTGAAAAATTCACCTCACGCTTGCCAATCCGCTCTTCAGATGGGTAGTAAATTGAGTGCTTTAGCCAGTTTTCGTCATCACGTTCTGTGAAGTCGTTACGGGCGTGGGCACCACGGCTTTCCTTACGTTCTTCTGCGGCAACGGCGGTCGCAAAGGCCACTTCAAACAAATTTTGTAGCTCTAAGGCTTCAATACGGTCCGTGTTAAATGCGCCGGTCTTGTCTTGCAAGTGAAGGTTAGCCACCTTAACGCGCAATTCACGCAATAAGCCTAGGCCCTTTTGCATGCTTTCGCCTTCGCGAAACACACCAAAGTACAATTGCATTGTTTTTTGCAGTTCTTCACGAACCTCAGCAATATTCTCGCCTGATTCAGAATGATTAAGGGCATTTAACCGCGCCATAGCCACATCTAGGTTAGCTTGACTGGCTGTTTCTGCCTGATAGCCGTCGCGCATTGATTTTTCTATTTGAATACCCGCCGCTCGGCCAAATACCACCAAATCTAATAACGAGTTACCCCCTAAACGGTTGGCGCCGTGTACCGACACACAAGCCACTTCACCGCAAGCATACAAACCTTCGATGACACGAGTTTGCGTTTCAGATTCGGGGTACAGAACTTGTCCGCCAATATTGGTGGGTAAACCGCCCATCATATAATGACAAGTGGGCACCACAGGAATAGGTTCAACCACTGGGTCTGCATGGGCAAAGGTTCGAGACAACTCCATAATGCCAGGCAAGCGACTTTCCAATACATCTTCACCTAAGTGATCCAGTTTCAGGAATACATGGTCGCCATTTTCGCCACAACCACGGCCTTCTAAAATCTCTAACACCATAGAACGAGCCACCACGTCACGACCTGCTAAGTCTTTAGCGTTAGGGGCATAGCGCTCCATAAACCGTTCGCCGTCTTTGTTAACCAGGTAACCCCCTTCGCCACGACAACCTTCGGTAACCAGCACCCCTGCACCCGCTATGCCGGTTGGATGGAACTGCCACATTTCCATGTCTTGCACAGGCAAACCAATGCGCAAGCCCATGCCTACGCCGTCGCCGGTATTAATCAGTGCGTTAGTGGTAGATTGATATATACGACCTGCGCCACCCGTTGCCAATACAGTGGCTTGAGCTTCAATATAAACGGTTTCACCCGTTTCAATACAAATGGCAATCACACCAACAATAGCGCCGTCGTCGTTTTGCACCATATCTACGGCAAACCATTCGTTAAGGAAGGTTGTGCCGCCTTTCAAGTTGCCTTGATACAAGGCATGCAATAATGCGTGTCCAGTACGGTCTGCGGCCGCACAGGTCCGCGCAGCTTGACCACCCTCACCAAAATTCTTTGATTGCCCACCAAACGGACGCTGATAAATGCGGCCTTCTTCTGTGCGTGAGAAAGGTAAACCCATGTGGTCAAGTTCGAAAACAGCTTGAGGACCTACACTACACATGTATTCAATTGCGTCTTGGTCACCGATATAGTCGGAACCTTTAACGGTATCGTACATGTGCCAACGCCAATCATCATTTGGGTCATTACTGGCAATAGCACAGGTAATACCACCTTGAGCAGACACCGTATGTGAGCGAGTTGGAAATACTTTGGTAATACAGGCCGTTTTTAAGCCTGATTCTGTCAGCTGCAAAGCAGCTCGCATACCTGCGCCACCGCCACCAATAACGATGGCTTCATAGGACATTTTGCGTAATGTGTTAGACATGATTTATAAGCCCCACAGCAACTGAACACCCCAAACGGTGTAAATAAACATCAGCACGCCTATCACCATTTGAAATACAAAACGAAAAGCGAATGGCTTTATGTAGTCTGTGGATACGGACCAAAGACCTATCCAGCTATGGGCACCTAAAGACAAAAGTGCCATCAAACTAAAAATTCGCACACTGGTCATCGCAAACAATTCATGCCATTGAAAAAAATCCAAATTTGGATGCATCAACAAGTAAATCACCATAAACACAGAGTAAGCAGCTAATACCACAGCACTTATACGCTGTAATAACCAGTCATAAAGGCCGCTGCGGCCAAAACTTGTAATTGTAGTTACCATACCCAAACTCCTGCCAACACGGCCAATACTAAAGTTAAACCAACCACAAATTTGGCAGCATTGTTGGCCGTTTCTAATTCCTCACCATGCCCTAAGTCCATCACTAAATGCTTCATACCAGCACTAAAATGAAAACCTAAAGAGGACAACAGCCCCCACACAATAAACTGAGACAAGAAATCTTCTTGCAACAACGCCTGTGCTGATGCAAATTCTGCTGGCCCTTCTAATGAGGTGTCAAATAAACAAAATAGGAAAACTAGGCCGACAAACAAAATGACACCAGAAATTCGATGACCTATAGAGATCATTGAAATCAATGGATGTTTGAATGTGCCTAAATCGAGATTAACGGGTCTTTTATCGCTCACGGCTACCTGCTCTTGGCTAAAAATGAGTTAAATTAAGGCTAGAAAAACTACGTTAATTCGACACTCACTTAGCTGTAAGCGTCACGCAGGTCGCAAGTATAGTGATTTGGGCAACAGAAAACAACGCCACTTTTGTCGTATGTGAATTGTTTTAATTTACATGGATATGCATCAATAGGCGCCCATTCCGTGCCTTAGACTTAATACAAGACCTTTACAAACGTCAAACACAGGAGGATCATATATATCTAGCGTTATAGCACCCCTCCCCTACATCAGCTGTAGTTATAACTACAATCTATATGCCGAATCTTTTCTATGCCCCATCCAAGGCTAGTCTAAGGTAAGATAGGCGCAAGTTTTGGAGGCGTACGACTTATGTCCGCTGTTTTAAATGATTAACCGGCGTTATATTACCCAGTAGTCATTCACTCTCCCAACACAATATTCAGGAGCCTACAAATGTCCGAAAGAAAAGCCACGCTTCATGTAGAAGGTATGGACCCCATAGAATTGCCAATATACTCAGGCAGTACTGGCCCCGACGTTATTGACGTACGCCAATTAGTAAGCAAAGGTTTATTTACCTATGACCCGGGTTTTGTTTCTACAGCGTCCTGTGAATCAAAAATCACCTATATTGATGGTGACAACGGTGTTTTACTACATCGGGGTTATGCGATTGAAGATTTAGCCGCAAACTCAAACTACTTAGAAACCTGTTATTTGCTTATTCACGGCGAATTGCCTAGTGCTGAACAAATGGCAAAGTTTGAAAGCAATATCACTCACAACACCATGGTACATGAGCAACTTATTCAGTTTTTTAGTGGCTTCCGCCGTGATGCACATCCCATGGCAATCATGTGTGGTGTAGTAGGCGCATTGTCAGCTTTCTATCATGATCAACTAGATAACTCTAACCCACTCCACCGCGAAAAAGCGATACATCGCCTCATTGCAAAAATGCCAACGCTGGCAGCCATGTGTTACAAATATTCCATTGGCCAGCCTTTTGTTTACCCTCTTGATAACCTTAATTACGCAGAAAACTTCTTACACATGATGTTTGGTAAGCCCACAGCACAAAGCAATATTGATCCTATATTGGCCCGTGCCATGGATAAGATTTTTATGTTGCATGCTGATCACGAGCAAAATGCATCGACCTCTACCGTACGTTTAGCGGGCTCTTCTGGCGCAAATCCATTCGTATGTATTGCTTCGGGTATTGCTGCACTTTGGGGCCCTGCTCACGGCGGTGCTAACGAGGCCGTATTGGACATGCTGCAAGAAATCGGTGATGTATCCAACATCGACGCCTTTGTTGCCAAAGCCAAAGATAAGGACGATCCATTTCGCTTAATGGGTTTTGGCCACCGTGTGTACAAAAATTTCGACCCCCGCGCTACGGTGATGCGCGAAACATGTGACGAAGTATTGGCACTACTAGGCGTAGAGAATGATCCATTACTGCAAATCGCCAAACGCTTAGAGCAAATTGCACTGGAAGACGAATACTTTATTGAGCGTAAGCTATACCCTAACGTTGACTTCTACTCTGGTATTATTCTTAAAGCCATTGGTATTCCAACATCCATGTTTACAGTGATTTTTGCCCTAGCACGCACCGTAGGTTGGATTTCTCATTGGCATGAGATGCTTAATAGCTCCTATCGCATTGGTCGTCCTCGCCAATTGTATACCGGTGAAACCCTACGTTCTTATTCAAAAAAATAACACATCGTATTGAAGCACTTTAAAACCACCTTCGGGTGGTTTTTTATTATAATTAAGGAGTTAACTTGGAAGCCACAACGAGCGCAGTAGCCACTTTGGTGCAAAGTTCTAATACCCTATTCATACTTATGGGTGCCATCATGGTACTCGCTATGCATGCAGGTTTTGCCTTTTTAGAGGTGGGCACTGTTCGACACAAGAATCAGGTCAACGCCTTAGTTAAAATAATGACCGATTTTGGCTTCTCCTGCCTTGCCTACTTTTTTGTTGGATATTGGATCGCCTATGATCAGCATTTTTTCACCAGTGCCCAAGCCTTAAGTGCCAACAACGGCTATGGGTTGGTGAAGTTCTTTTTCTTGATGACCTTCGCTGCGGCCATTCCTGCGATCATTTCTGGCGGTATCGCCGAGCGAGCTCGCTTTTGGCCGCTACTGATTGCCGCAGCTTTAACCGTTGGCTTTGTATACCCCCTTTTCGAAGGTATTGCATGGAACGGCAACTACGGCTTTCAGGCATGGCTTGAACAGAGCTTTGGCGCAGGCTTCCATGATTTTGCGGGTTCAGTTGTAGTACACGGTGTAGGCGGCTGGTTAGGATTAGTTGCGGTGTTATTACTAGGCACTCGTAGGGGACGCTACCGCAAAGGGAAGCTTGTGGCTTTTGCACCTTCCAGCATTCCTTTTTTAGCCTTAGGTTCTTGGATTCTTACTATTGGTTGGTTTGGCTTTAACGTGATGTCTGCCCAAACCTTAGATGGCATTAGTGGCTTAGTGGCAGTCAATACACTAATGGCCATGGCAGGTGGCACCATCGCTGCATTAGTGGTTGGCAAAAACGACCCTGGATTTGTCCACAACGGCCCTTTAGCTGGTTTGGTTGCAGTATGTGCAGGCTCGGACCTTATGCACCCTATTGGCGCTTTGGTCGTTGGTTTAATTGCTGGAGGGTTGTTTGTATACGCCTTCATCATGACCCAAAACCGCTGGAAAATAGATGATGTGCTAGGTGTGTGGCCCCTACACGGTTTATGCGGCGTTTGGGGTGGTATAGCAGCAGGAATCTTTGGCTTAGAAGCCCTGGGCGGCTTAGGCGGCGTAAGCTTTATGTCTCAGCTGTTAGGCACCCTACTGGGCTTAAGTATCGCCCTGATTGGCGGCTTTATCGTCTATGGTGGCGTGAAGCAGTTTATCGGCTTAAGGTTAAGTGAAGAAGAGGAGTTTAACGGCGCCGATTTGAGCATTCACAAAATCGGCGCTACGTCACAAGACTAAACACTTTACAAAACTAGCTAGCAACTAGTCTTTATGCAACCAAGGGTTAAAGTTAGCTTTATCCTTGGCTGCAGGTTGAGACGTTGCATAATCAGCATTATAAAACTCCGACTCTACAACCACTTCAGGCTTATACTTACGAATTTCCCAACAACGGTGAATTTTCTTATTGCGGCCAAAGTCCTTGTCTAAAGTCTCCTCGCTTATATCCACTACATGGTTATGTTGCACCACCTTTTCATCCAACTCAAAACGTCGGTAATTGGTAGAGAAGATTAACAAGCCATGTTCGGCTAACAAATCCATCACCTTATGGATCATCCAGGCATGGTCACGCTGCACATCCAATACACCCACCATTTTCTTAGAGTTAGAAAACGTAGGTGGATCAAGGAAAATTAAGTCATATTCACCTTTATGGCTCTTAATGAACTCCATACAGTCGTGTTGCTCAAAACGATGCACTTGATCGCTAAAACCATTTAATGCAAGGTTCTTTTTACCCCAAGACAAGTAGGTTGCAGACATGTCTACACTCAGGGATTTATGAGCGCCACCTTGTATCGCATGCATGGTGGCTGTGCCGGTATAACAAAACAAATTCAAGAAGCGCTTACCATGGGCTTGGCTTTGAATTCTTTGACGCACAGGACGGTGATCTAAGAACAATCCGGTGTCTAAATAATCATTAAGATTAACCAGCAATTTACAACCGCCCTCTTGCACCTGAATGTATTCACCTTTTTCATCGTGGGTTTGATACTGGTCCTTACCCGTTTGTTGGCGGCGTTGCTTTAATACAATACGCTCAGCTGGAATCTGCATTGCTTGTGGCAAGGCTAACATCACTTCTTCTAAGCGGCGCTGGGCCTTATCGGCGTCTACACTTTTAGGTGCCGCATACTCTTGAACGTGGAGCCAGTCGCCGTACACGTCAATAGCCACGGCATACTCAGGCATGTCTGCATCGTATAAGCGGTAACACTCAATTTGTTCTTGCTTCACCCACTTGCTAAGCTGCTTGCGATTTTTCATCACGCGGTTGGCAAACATTTGTGCCCCTTCACTAAGGGCTTGCAATGGAATTTCACCACTGGCTTGGCGACGGTCCGCAAAACGGTTAGATGCCTCCAAGGTATACATCAACAACTGACTCTTAATCGCACCGTTGTAAAAAGCGTACTGCTTGTGGGAGCGTAAACCCACAGCTTTACCTAATTCAGAGTTACCGGTAAATACCGCCAATTCCCAACCAATAAAATCTTGGCTTAGACGCTCACCTAAGTGCTGATATAGATACTGAATGTCAGCCACTTCACTCAAACGCTCACCATAAGGTGGGTTGGTAATCACCAAACCCTCTTGCTGTTCGGCATTATGGGTGAGCGGTTTTAAATCTTTAAGTTCTCGATGACTGACACGAATACGATCAGTCATGCCGGCTTGCTTTAGGTTTTCACGACACTTAGAAACGGCTTTAGGCTGTCCATCATAGCCGTGAATTTCACTGGTAGAAGCGGCTTCACCTGCTTCTCTACGTAATTCTGCAGCATCCCAAATTTCACGCCATAACTCTACATTGTGTTGCTTCCAGGTTTGTAAACCAAAGCGCCAGCGCAATAATCCAGGCGCGGTGTCGGATGCCATCATGGCGGCTTCTATCAAAAAGGTACCAGAACCACACATAGGGTCCATCAACGGCTTACCTGCGGCTGCCATTGCTGGCCAACCGGCACGAATCAGCAAAGCGGCGGCTAAATTTTCTTTTAGCGGTGCCATGCCACCTTCTCGGCGGTATCCACGCTTGTGTAGACTCTCGCCCGACAAATCTAGACTAATGCGGGCACGCCCCTTAGTCACAAAAACGTTAATACGAATATCAGGGTCTTGCTTTGAAATATTAGGGCGTAACTCCCCCTTGGCGCGAAACTGGTCGACAATGGCGTCTTTTACTTTAAGGGCGCCAAAATGCGTATTATCAATGCCCCGCATGCGGCCAGCATAATCCACTAAGAAGGTTTGGTCGCTATCAAAATGCTCAGTCCAGTCAACCTTGCCTATGGCGTCATAAAGCTCATCTACGCTATCTACAGCCTCATCGTGTAACAGCATCAACACGCGGTTAGCCAAACGGCTCCATAAACAAGCGCTGTAGCCAACCTTTAAGTCGCCGTTAAAATAAACACCACCTTGGGTAAGCTTAATGTCTTCAGCTCCCAGCGGGTTAAGTTCATCGGCTAAGATAGACTCTATGGCTTTGGGACAGGTGGCGAAAAAGGCGTAGGTCATAGGTAAATACTGCAGTGATCAAAATGGAGGCGCAGTATAGCACCTATTGAGTACTGAGGCATGGGAACTAGGGGGTAGCACACAATTCAGTTCCCACGCGGAGCATGGGAACTAGGGGTAGCACAAAATTCAATTCCCACGCGGAGCATGGGAACTAGGGGGTAGCACAAAAATTCTCGTTCCTATGCTCTGCGTGGGAACGGATTATGCAATAACCAAAGGCAGGAAGGTTGCAGACAATACGGCACTGGTAATAATCAAACCTACCAGTACACATAAACCTATTGTGACGATAGAGACGCTAA
>JAQRMV010000003.1:0-21635 GCA_028598985.1 Gammaproteobacteria bacterium | reverse complement strand
ATGCTCTGCGTGGGAACGGATTATGCAATAACCAAAGGCAGGAAGGTTGCAGACAATACGGCACTGGTAATAATCAAACCTACCAGTACACATAAACCTATTGTGACGATAGAGACGCTAAAGAAAAAGCCACGCTCTTCCGAAACGTTCATCATTACCGGCACACCTACAAACATAAGATAACAAGACATGGCTGTTGCGGCCATCATCACACCTACATCAAGCCACAATATGGGCAATAAAGCCACTACGCCTGCAATCAAAACGGGGGAAGCTACAAAGGTTGCCAACACCATACAAGTATCAAAACTTGAACGAGAACCGTAAGTTCTTTCCATCCAATGAATACCTGTTGCCAAACCTGCGACGCCCAGCAATATAGTAACGTACATAGCTGCTGCAATAGGCATAGCACTATCTATGGTTAAGGTATGGTACGCACTGCCCCCATGACTCCAGCCCATTTGGGTAGTGCCAATAAAAAATGAAACGGGGGGAATGAGCGCAAGCCAAATAAGCTGAGCTGTATAGCAGTGAATGAGAGTATAATTTTGACGACGAATGCGACGCCAAGCACGCTGGGGTTGGTAAACTAAATCCCAAATGTATTCGAAAATCATATTTTTTCCTATCTGCAGTTTATTTTTATTAGTCAGATACGTAGCGCAAATCATTCGTTTAAAAAATAATGAGAATTATCTAAGCCACCGTTCTTGTATAGCAGGTTTAACACCGCAAATAAAGAAAAAATGACATAGATCATGACATTTAGTTGTCACCAGGGTGAGCCAACCATTAAATAGGAAAATAGTGATCTACCAACAACAACACAAACAGCAACATTAGATAAATAATGGAGTACCAAAATGTCTTCATCGCTACCTGCTTATAGGCACCGCGATATAAACGCCAAGCCCAATAAAGAAAACGAATATTCAGCAAAGTAACACCCACTAAATAAATGAATCCACTCATCCCCACCACGTAGGGCAGCATGGTAGCAATAATCATCAGTAGGGTATAAAGAAAAACTTGTAATCCAGTAAACTCTAAGCCATGGGTCACAGGCAGCATCGGTATCTCAACTTTGGCATATTCATCGCGCTTGTGGATAGCCAAGGCCCAAAAGTGAGGCGGTGTCCAAGCGTATATAATCAACACCAATAACAGTGCATTAGCATCTAAACTATTCGTCACTGCTGTCCAGCCTAGTAATGGAGGCATGGCTCCGGCAATACCTCCAATAACGATGTTTTGCGGCGTTGCACGCTTTAGATAACCCGTATAAATAAATGCATAGCCAATGGAAGATGCTAAGGTTAACCATGCCGTAAGTGGATTAACTAACACATATAAAATGCTAATACCCACAAGGGCCATAACCGCTGCAAACATTAACGCATGGTTAGGCTGCACCTTGCCTATAGCTACTGGACGGTTGTGAGTACGGCCCATTTTTCCATCTATACGCCGATCAATGACATGGTTTACCACCGCTGCAGCGCCTGCAGCCATTGCAATGCCTAAATTTCCCCATATCAATACTGGCCACGGCACCATGCCGGGTACTGCCATGAACATACCCACCAACGAGGTGAGTAACATGAGCAACACCACATTAGGTTTACACATTTCGTAATAATCGTGCCAGTTAATACGGGCTGTCGCAGCTGTAGCTTCAAAACTCATTGAGTCGTCCTCGGCTAGAAAAAGCTAAATAATTAAGGCATACCGTCATTACGAACAAACTCGCTCCACCCAAGTTATGAGCTACCGCTATAGGCAAAGGTAACAAGTAGTATATGTTGGCCAACCCTAAACAAAATTGTATAACAAACAACACTAAAAATGCCCATCCAAACCGGCGCAACCGATGATCTTGCTGAATAATCAGACGATAACTAATGAGCACCATAAATACGCCCAAGATCACAGCCCCATAACGATGTAATACGTGAATCGACTGACGCGCTTCACTATTCATTAAACCACCCAAATAATTGGGCCCTAGTGTTTGGGTGATGTTAAAACCTTGTGAAAAGTCCATTTCAGGCCACCAAGAACCATTGCAGGCTGGCAAGCTAGAACAGGCCAAAGCCGCATAATTGGAACTCATCCAGCCGCCTAAAAAAATCTGCGTAGCAACCAATATTAAAGCCATTAATGCCCATCTACGCATCGTTTTTGGCGTTAAATTCGAAAATTTCAACGGCCTCACTAAACATCCCATTCGACGCAACTTAACCAACAGTATCATCAATAAACTAGCGGTAATAAAGCCTCCAAAAAGATGTGCAGTCACCACTTGAGGCCATAGCTTCCAAGTGACAGTCCACGCGCCAAACGCCCCCTGAACAATAACCATAGCTAACAACCCTTGAGTTAAAACAAAAGGGTAGTTCAACCGTTTGCGTTGAGACCAAGATGTAACAGCCAACACCAAAATCACCAAACCCAGGGTAGAAGCAAAATAGCGATGAATCATTTCCATCCACCCCTTATGCGGCTCTACGGGCGCATCAGGATACAAGGCTTGGGCTGCGGCGATTTCTGCAACAGTTTGAGGCACAATGAGTGAACCATAACAACCTGGCCAATCTGGACAACCTAAACCTGCATCCGCCAAACGAGTCCACGAACCCAGCACAATGACACAAGTGACAATAGCCAGGCCAACATAAGTAAGCAACAAGCTCCATTTAGGTGCTGCGGTGCTAGTATCCATACCTGTTTTAACCTATGTTAGAGTTTTTAAGCAATTTTTTGAGGTCTTTTAATAATTCTTTGCCTACAAAATTTGTCGTGTAATACATCATTATATTACCCAACGGGTCGACTAGATAAATGCCCTGCCCTCGCTCAAAAAAAGTAGGAGACAGCGTCTTTAATTGAATAAGGGCCGGATAATCTTGTTTTGCTGGCTCGCTAAACTGGCCCATTGAATTAACTAACAAACGAGATACGCGATGTGCCTCTTTGCCCAACGCCACATTAATTTGTCGCAATAAATGGGTTATTTCTAAACAATTTGCATCACAATTTTTCTCGGTTAAATAGACCACTAACCAGCGCTTATCGGCAGCATGTTGAGACCAAACTTCCTGTTTTTCGTTGACTAGCTGAGTTTGCTGTAATTGGTTTGGTGGCAATAACAGCTCTCCAAAGTTGGTACGTCCATCTGGCACACCCCATAGATTAAAATACATCACCATAGCAATCATAAGTGGCACCGCAGTCACTCCAAACACTGCGTACAAAGTCCAACGATTTTTGTTTTTGGTGGTGCTCATTGATGGGCCTTTTTTATATCAGAAGGTGAAAAGAATACTCGATAAATATATAGCATGCTTAAGGTTAAAGCGAGACCAAACCATTGCCACGCGTAACCTAAATGTTTTTCTGCAGTCATAATACTAGCTTTCCAGTGAGGCACCATTGTTGCGGCTCCGGGAGCATCGAGTATCAGCACCCAAGGCAAAAATTTACCACTTAAACGGGCACCCAATTGATTCGTCAATTGGGGTAAATCAAGCGCTTGTATTAACTGAGGATATTGGTCGTTGTAAACATCCGACCTTAACTGATAAGGGTTAGGCTTTATAGGCACAAGGCGTCCCTCAAAATATATCTCACCGTTCACCCACTGCACACTAGGCAACGGGTTCCTCTGACCATGTGAAGGCAACCAGCCGCGGTTAATTAATAATAACTGGGGCCCTAGAGTAGACTCAAGGCTAATGAGTCCAATGGCATCGTAACCCACCTTGCCTTTTACAATTTGGTTGTCTTTAAACCATATAAAAGGCTTGATGAATGTACCGTTTAAGATCACCCTTTGATAATCTTTGTGCTTTGACAAGCCTTGACCTTGTTGAATAATAACAGGCTCTTCTAGGGCATTTAAACTGGCTTGCAGCTGCTGTTTTTGGTCGGCTCTATCCAACTGCCAAAACCCTAAGCCAATCGTTAGCGGCAAAAAAAACATTGTGAAAACTGAGATAGCCCAGTATTGTTGCAATCGTTTAATGATCATTTTATCTACACTTAATTAACGGACTTAATGGGACTCATTTTATGCTTAAAATCTTCATTATCATCACCCTATTACTGACCTTTATTAGCTTGGCCAGCGGCTTCTTTTTCTTAATTAAAGATGACAGCAAATCCACTCGATTATTAACCTCGCTAAAGTATCGTATCTCTTTGGCCGTGCTACTTATTCTGCTAGTAACCTATGGTTTTTGGAGTGGTCAACTAGTCACCCAATCTCCATGGGCGGCTATTCATTAACCCTTAATACATTGCAGAAATAGAAAAGGCAGCCATTCAGCTGCCTTTTAAAGTGGGGGGTTAGCTTTATAGGATGTAGACAAAGAAGAACAACCCAACCCATACCATATCTACAAAATGCCAATACCAAGCAGCGGCTTCAAAGCCAAAATGCTGATCTGGTGTAAAGTGACCCTTACAAATACGGATCCACATAATGAACAGGATAAAAGCACCAATAGTAACGTGCGCACCATGGAAACCCGTCAGCATAAAGAAGGTTGAACCGTAAATACCTGAATCTAACGTTAAACCTAATTCCGTATAAGCCTCAATGTATTCTATTATCTGAAAATAAACGAATATTGCACCTAAAACCACCGTAAAACCTAACCAAAATATGGTACGGCCTCTTTGCATAGCCCTAAGAGCATGATGAGCAAAGGTTACGGTAACACTAGAAGACATTAATAACACTGTATTTAGCAGTGGAATATGCCAAGGATCAATGACTGCGTTAGGGCCAGGTAAATCGGCCCCCGCTGGATTGTTAAACATCGGCCAAGCATAGTCAAAACTAGGCCAAAGCATATGCGTGGAGGCTTTATCACCTTGCCCATCTAACCAAGGGCCAGCCCATTGACGGACATATAATAATGCACCAAAGAAGGCTGCAAAGAACATAACTTCAGAAAAGATAAACCAGCTCATACCCCAACGAAAGGATCGGTCCATTTGCGGGCTGTACATACCCGCTCTACTTTCTACAATCACTTTGCTAAACCAGTTAAAGAGCACAAAAGCCATTAATAGCGAGCCCACTAAAAATACCAAATGAGGGAAAGCGTAACCTACGCCACCTGCACTCATATGATTCATCATGCCGCCAGCACCTGCGGCCATGCCGATGAGGCCTAAACTCGCCACAATTGGAAAGTAACTACTTTCCGGTACGTAATAACTGGATGTTGCCATGTATTGCTCCTTGGTCGAAGACTTATTATTGAACCGAAACAATCGGTATGAATTTTATTTAAACCCCATTGCTACTCAGCAAAAGCGCCTGCATCAAATATGGTATAAGACATGGTAATGGTGCGGATATGGGGCGGCAGCCTAGGGTCAATGGAGAAAATAAGCGGCATATTGCGTCCTTCTCCTGCCTTTAACGACTGCTGACTAAAACAGAAACATTCCGTTTTTTGTACATATTCTGTAGCTTCAGAGGGTGACACACTTGGCACCGCCTGCCCTACCATGTCTTCTTTTGTTGGGTTTAAGGCCCAAAATTCCGCTTGGGTCCACGCTCCTGGATGTACTTTTACTTGTTCTTGTAAAGCATCAAATTCCCAAGGCATACCCGCATTATTGGTGGTTATAAATTGCACCTTAATAGTACGACTGGTATCAACCCAATGCTCTACTCTTTCCACCGGCCCAGTAATCTTTCCATTAATGCCGGTAATCTCACAAAACACATCGTATAAAGGCACTAGGGCAAAACCAAAACCAAACATGGCTACGGCTGCCAATACCAATTTAAAGGCTGTATTGCCAGACTTAGGAGCCTGCTTAATACTGTGTTTTCCAACATCCTCCTTGGGTGAATGTGATCCCATTTATTTCACGTGTGGTGGTTCAGCAAAAGTGTGATATGGAGCCGGTGATGGAATCGTCCATTCTAAACCTTCTGCACCTTCCCACACTTCATCAGTGGCTTTTTCACCACCACGAATACTTTTAATAACAACATAAAGTAAAACCAGCTGGGAGAAGCCAAAGATAAAGGCTCCTACAGTAGCAATGGCGTTAAAATCTGCAAACTGTAGCGCGTAATCTGGAATTCGGCGTGGCATGCCCGCTAAACCTATAAAGTGCATAGGGAAGAAAGTCACGTTTACACCAATAAAGGACATCCAAAAATGGAATTTGCCTAATTTTTCATCGTAATAATTACCCGTCCATTTGGGTAGCCAATAATAAACGCCAGCAATAATACCAAACAGAGCACCTGGTACTAGCACATAGTGGAAATGAGCCACTACAAAATAGGTGTCATGGTACTGGAAGTCTGCCGGCGCAATAGCCAACATCAAACCCGAGAAGCCACCAATGGTGAACAGCACCACAAAGGCCAAGGCAAATAGCATAGGTGTTTCAAAGGTCATTGAGCCTCTAAACATAGTCGACACCCAGTTAAACACTTTCACCCCCGTAGGAATGGCAATTAACATAGTGGCGTACATAAAGAACAGCTCAGTTTCTAAAGGCAGTCCCACGGTAAACATGTGGTGAGCCCACACAATAAACGACAAAAAGGCGATAGACGAAGTGGCATACACCATGGACGCATAACCAAACAGAGGCTTGCGAGCAAAGGTCGGTATGATTTGCGACACAATACCAAAGGCTGGCAAAATCATAATATACACTTCAGGGTGTCCAAAGAACCAAAATACATGTTGGAACAACACAGGATCACCACCACCGGCTGCATCAAAGAAGCTGGTACCAAAATGAATGTCCATCAGCATCATGGTTACTACACCGGCTAATACGGGCATCACCGCAATTAACAAATATGCCGTAATGAGCCAAGTCCATACGAACAAAGGCATTTTCATCAAGGTCATACCCGGTGCCCGTAGGTTAAGAATAGTGACCACAATGTTGATGGCGCCCATGATGGAAGAAATACCCATCATGTGTACACCAAAAATAAAGAAAGTCACACTACTGGGTGCGTAGGTAGTTGATAACGGCGCATAGAAGGTCCAACCAAAGTTTGGTGCACCTGCTTCGGTAAACAGCGTAAGCAGCAACATACCAAAAGCAAACGGCAATATCCAAAAGCTCCAGTTGTTCATGCGTGGCAGCGCCATGTCTGGGGCGCCGACCATAAGTGGCACCATCCAGTTGGCTAGGCCAACAAAGGCCGGCATGACCACGCCAAACACCATAATCAAGCCGTGCATGGTGGTCATCTGGTTAAAGAACTCAGGTTCTATGAGTTGCATACCCGGCTGAAAAAGCTCCGAACGGATAATAAGCGCCATGGCACCACCAATAAACAACATGGTGAATGAGAACCATAAGTACATACTACCAATGTCTTTATGGTTGGTTGTTAATACCCAACGCATGATGCCTTTAGCAGGCCCATGATGGCCGTGATCGTCGTGATGAGCGGTCGCAGTTGTCATAATTCAGCCTCCTATTGTTTGGCGTCAATAATCATTTTTGGGGTTACCGTATCACCGGCGTCGTTACCCCAAGCATTACGCTCGTAGGTAATGACGGCCGCTAGGTCTACTTCGCCTAGTTGCGCAGCAAACGCTTGCATCGCGGTTCCCTGCTTGCCGTTGAGTACAATATCGATATGTTCTGCCATATCGCCGGTGGCGATTGCACTGCCTGCTAGAGCTGGGAATACACTACCCATACCCTCGCCTTCGGCACCATGACATGCCGCACAGCTACGGGCATAAACCTCAGCACCTTTAACCATAAGCTGTTCGTGACTAAAGTCACCCAAAGCGGCAGCGGCCTGTGCTTCTGCTGCAGCACGCTGATCATCCAACCATATTTGGTACTGGTCTTCGGTAACGGCTTCTAACACAATTGGCATAAAGCCATGGTCCACACCACACAGTTCGGCGCATTGGCCTCTGTACAAACCTTCTTTTCCTTCCGGAATCAAAGCCCAAGATTCATTAATGTAGCCTGGTATAGCGTCTTTTTTAACGGCTATTTCTGGCACCCACCAAGCGTGGATAACGTCGTTAGAGGTGATTAAGAATCGAATTTTTTGTCCAGTTGGCACAACAACATGCTTATCAACTTCAAGTAAGTAGTTGTCACCTTTAGCCGTACGATCATAAATTTCGTCTTGACTAGTGGTCAGGTTACTAAAGAAACCCACATCTTCGCCTAAATAATCGTATTGCCACTTCCATTGATGACCCGTGATTTTAATGTCTACTTGGGCATCGGTGGTGTCGTACATTTTTATGAGGGTAGTAGTCGCTGGCACCGCCATTGCAATTAGGATGGCAGTAGGCAAAGCAGTCCATAACAGTTCTAAGCCTAAGCTTTCATGAAACTGGGAGGCTTTGGCACCTTTAGATTTGCGGTGTGCAAAAATGGAGTAAAACATTACGCCAAAAACGACAACGCCAATCCAAACGCATATCCAAAAAATAAGCATGTGTAAGTCGTAGATAGATTGACTTATGTCTGTGACGCCTTGAGGCATGTTCAATTCCCAATCTGCCATAATAGCTGGAGATAAAAACAAACCTAAGACAACAGAACTCAGGCGTTGCCAAGTTCTAGAAAACATACCTGCCCTCCTTATTATTTTTTGCGGGGTGGTTGTTAATTAGCTAGCCCTATGCAGGGAAGCGTTTAGAGTGTATTGATTATTATCAATAACATGTACATTAATCAAGCATTATTTTTAATTATTCTTAATGTTATCAATCGGGAAGCGCGCTATTAACTGCGGTCACGACAATGATGACAAATACCACAAAAGTACCTAAACCTATGTAAATCATACGCTCTAGGCCACCCTCATTTAGGTCTTCCTCGCGTTTTTGATTTGATTGTATCCCTACCAAACCTGCAAGCACACTTTGGCAGAAGCTCAATACTAATTTTAGTGTTGATTTCGGCTCGCTCATAACACTCCTTTGATGGTTATTTCTTACGACTTTATAAAGCCCCTACACGCGTCTACACACTGCTTAACTAGTCCCGGTCCTTGGTAGATTAAACCACTATAAATCTGCACTAACTTTGCCCCAGCTGCCAGTTTTTCTAAGGCATCTTCACCATTACTAATCCCACCCACACCAATAATAGGCACTTGCTCACCTAAAATGGTATACAGGTCGGCAATGGTTTGAGTGGATTTGTCTTTTACTGGCGTTCCACTTAGGCCGCCTGCTTCGTTACCAAATTCTAAATCCTCTACGCCTTCACGGCTTAAGGTAGTATTAGTGGCAATAACGGCATCTATTTTTTGCGCCAAAACGCACTGGGCCACACCTTGCAACTGTTCATCATCCATGTCGGGAGCTATTTTTACAGCCAATGGCACATACCGCCCATGAAGCTTTTCTAGTTTTATTTGTTCACTCTTAAGGGCCGCCAACAGCTGATTTAACGACTCGCCATATTGCAAATCTCGCAACCCTGGTGTGTTAGGAGAAGATATATTAATGACAATATAGCTTGCGTAGGTGTATACCTTTTGCATACAAATAAGGTAATCAGAGGCGGCATTTTCTACTTTGGTATCAAAATTCTTACCTATATTAATACCCAGCACACCGTTAAATTTTGCCTTCTTAATGTTGTCAACTAACTGGTCAACCCCAGCGTTATTAAACCCCATGCGGTTAATAATAGCCTGGGCTCTGGGTAATCTAAACAAACGAGGCTTGGGATTACCAGGCTGCGGACGCGGTGTTACCGTGCCGACTTCAACGAAACCAAAACCTAATGCACCAAGACCATCCACAGCACTGGCATTCTTATCTAAACCAGCCGCCAGGCCTACCGGATTTGGAAAATCAATGCCCATCACAGTGACTGGCAAAGGAGTGACTTTAGGCGCTAAGGCTGGCAGTAGCCCTAATCGAGCTCCGGCTGCCAAACCATCTAAGGTCAGCTCATGGGCAGTTTCTGCCGACAACTGGAACAACACACTACGAGCAAGGGAATACAAAGACACACCTCTATACATTGATAATCATTAATACGTTTTATGTGAGTATACCGTATGAGCTCACAAGGTTATATTGACACAAGCAACTAAGGCAATTCGCTATGGGCTACCAACAAGCGTAATTCATGAAGGGTTTTAAGCCGCTTACCTTGTTCAAAACAGGTATTGGCTTGTGGGTATACTCGGCCTAACAATTTAAGCCACTGCTTTATGCGTGCATCTTGATACTTTATTTCTACCTGTTGCTCCACCAAATCAATAAAATAGAGCACCGTTGGAATGAGCGCAGACCAATCCCATGGGGTGGATGGCTGGTGTTTTTGTTGATGGCTAATCTGCAATGCCAAATCTGGCTTCCATACCAAACCACGGCCAATCATCACATCGTCACTACCGCTGACTTGCTTACAGGCAATATAGTCTGCAGGCGTCCAAACCTCGCCGTTGGCAATCACCGGTATATCAACATGCTGCCTAATTTTCTCTACCCAATGCCAATGGGCAGGCGGCCGATAGCCCTCTACTTTGGTCCTTGCGTGTACCGTTAACTCATCAGCTCCTGCATCTTCAATACCTTTAGCATTGTCTAGGGCTAAATCTTTGGTAGAAAAACCCAAGCGCATTTTAGCGCTTAGCCATGCATCGTCGCCGATAGCCCGCCGCACGGTGGCTACAATATGAGCAACTCGGTTCGGTTCTTGTAATAAAACGGCCCCGCCTTGACTGCGGTTCACGGTTTTAGCAGGACAACCAAAATTTAAATCTATGCCGGGGGAACCCAATTCTAAGGCTCGCACTGCGTTGGCCGCCAAAGCCTGCGGATCGCTGCCTAATAGCTGAATTCTAACGGGCACACCGGCGGGCGTTTTACAGCCATTAACAAGCTCTGGGCAAAGGCGTTTAAATACTTTTGGAGGTAATAATTGAGTAGTGACTCGAACAAACTCTGTCACGCACAAATCGATACCGCCGATGCGCGTAAGGCAATCACGCAGGATATCGTCTGCCAATCCTTCCATGGGGGCTAAAATGATCCGGCTCACAGTTGAAACTCTACTTCACAGCTGCTTCTTGCTCCGCTAATATAGTCAGTTACAGTTATTCCATTTTCCATTAGGCACATCATGTTTACCGGTATCGTCCAAGGCCAAGGCCAAATTAAATCTATTTTTGAAGGTCAAAACCAACGTCGCTTTACCATTGCCTTACCTGAAGCAATGAGCCACAAGGTAGATATAGGTGCCAGCATCGCTATTAATGGCACCTGCCTTACTGTAACAGCCCAAAACGGCAACCTGTTTAATTTTGATGTGATAGGCCAAACTTTAACACTCACCAACCTCGGTTTATTAACACAGGATGACTGGGTGAATGTAGAGCGCTCACTTAAATACGGTGACGAAATCGGCGGCCACATTATCTCTGGTCACGTATCTACTGCGATAACCATTAGCCGTATTGAACATCTTGATGACAACACCACTATTTGGTTTGATTTGCCTAGTATTCACAAAAAACACATATTGCCTCAAGGTTTTATTGGCCTTAATGGTTGCAGCCTCACTGTGGGCGCAGTCACTGATTCTGAATTTTGTGTATGCCTTATTCCCGAAACTTTAAGGGTCACGGGTTTTGGCAAAGCGTGTGTTGGCAACCAAGTGAACATGGAAATTGATCACCAAACCCAAACCATCGTTGCCACGGTAGAGCGCGTATTAGCCCAACACACCCTTAACTAATACCCCTAGGGCATTAATTTGCTGCGGGCTGTCGTTGAGGGCAGGAATGTAATTAAGCTCGCCACCGCCGCCTGCCTTAAACGTACTAGCAAACCCTAAAGCAACCTCTTCTAAAGTTTCCAAACAGTCCACCGCAAAACCTGGGCAAATAAGGTGTAAGTGAGTGTGTCCCTCACTGGCCAGCTGTTTTAGCCGATCTGTTGCATAGGGTTTCAACCAAGGTTGATAGCCAAATCTGGATTGAAAACAAAGACTAAAATCGCCATCGGCAAGGCCTAGCTTATTCGCCAACAACTGCCCTGTCACTAAGCACTGATGATAATATGGATCGCCTTTTTTGCGGGTGGCTTCGGGGGTACCGTGAAATGACATCACTAAGTGGCGTGTTTTGCCGTGTTGTTGCCAATAATCCCTTACCGAGTGAGCCAAAGCACTGATGTGGCTGTCTTGTTCATGGTAATTTTTAATTAGTGTCATAGGGATGACACACCCTAGGTCTTTAACCGCCTGGTTGTATGCATCTTCTACTGCGGCTGTGGTAGTGGTGGAATATTGTGGAAATAAAGGCAATAGAATAATTCTATCTACCCCGCCTTGTATTAAATGGGTTAGGGCCGAAGAAATACTGGGGTTACCGTAGGTCATGCCTAACTCAACTTGCCAATTTAGGTGATATTGTTCCGACCAGGCCTGCAACGACGTTTGAATGCTACGACTGTAGACCGTTAATGGTGAACCTTGTGCCAGCCAAATTTTTTGATATAAAGCCGCAGATTTTGCCGGCCGTTTACGCAAAATAATGCCCCGTAAGATGGGCTGCCATAATAGCGCAGGGAGATTCACTACCCTGCGGTCAGACAAAAACTGCTTTAAGTATGGTTTAACGGCTTGCGCTGTAGGAGCGTCTGGTGAACCTAAGTTCACCAGCAACACACCTATTTTTTCCCTAGCAACCGGGTGCGTGATATTAGTCATTAGAAGAATCTAGCGCCCTATTGACTACTTCAAACACATCTTTGCTCAGCTGTGCTTCACTCAAACGCTGCAATTGTTTTTGCATCAAGGCCTTACGCTGTGGCGTTTGGCGCTTAAATCGTCCTAAAGGTTTAGCTAAGCCAGATGCGATCATCGGGTTAATTGCATCGAGTTTTAAAATCATATCGCCTACAAATGCATAACCACTACCATCTGCCGCATGGAAATTAATGGCACTGCGAATAAAGCTGCCCACAACACTGCGCACTTTATTAGGGTTACGAATATCAAACGCACTGTGCTGAAGTAACTGTTGTACCTGCTCTAATCCGCCAGAACGGTTGGCACCACACTGCATAGCAAACCACTGATCAACCACTTGTGTGTCGGTGTGCCAGCGCTGGTAAAAATCAGTTAGCAACGGGGTCGCTAAATTAGAACCTTCTATGGCAATAAGGCTATTTAAGGCTGCACCTACGTCAGTCATATTGGCCTGCAAAGCATACTGTTGCTGGGCCATGTTGTGGTATTGAGTTTTACCCAACGAGTTGAGATAAGACAAGCAGGTGTTTTTAAGTGCTCGATTACCAATAGCGCCACCTGTTTGGCTAAAAGGCCCGGTATCATGGCAACGTTGGTAGCAGGTTAGCAACTCATTTTCTAAAGCACTGGCTATGGCCATACGCATGGCTTCGCGGGCTGCGTGAATTAAATCCACATCAACCGTGGTTTGAGTTTCTGCTAAATAAGCTTCGCTGGGTAACTGAATCAACTTCGCTACCATGGCCGTATCTAAATGCTCATCCACTAAACTACTACGCAACATAGACACCAAAGCATCGGTTATTTGATAACCGTCAGTGTGCAACATCGCTTCTTCTGTGGCTTCAATTAAAAGGCGCTGACACGCTTCCCAACGACAAAAACCATCTTGATCTTTACTGGCAAGGAACAATAACTGGGCTTTTGTGTAAGCGTAATCTAGCTTAACTGGGGCCGAAAAACCCCGTAACAAAGAAGGTATAGGGTGTTGTTTAACCTCTTGAAATACAAAAGTTTGTTGCGCCTGCTTAATATCCAGCACACAAGTGGTTCCGGTTATTGCGTCATTGCCCTGCACCACTAAAGGCATTTCTGTGCCGTTGGCATCTAATAATGCCATCCGAAATGGCATGTGGAACGGCTGTTTGTGCTGACACTCCGCTGTGGCTGGCGTAGATTGAGCAACGGTTAAACGATACTCTTGGGCTGCAGCATCGTAGCTATCAGTCACCGTTAAAGTAGGCGTGCCTGCCTGACTATACCAATGTTTAAATTGGCTTAAATCAATACCACTGGCGTCACCCATGGCAGCAACAAAATGGTCTGTGGTTACGGCTTGGCCGTCATGACGATCAAAGTAGAGATCACTGCCCTTGCGAAACAGATGATCGCCCAACAAAGAATGCATCATACCCACCACTTCTGCACCTTTTTCGTACACAGTGACGGAGTAAAAATTATTGATTTCTATGTAAGATGCCGGCCGTATGGGGTGAGCCATTGGGCTAGCATCTTCAGCAAACTGGTGGGTACGTAAAATAGTCACATCATCAATGCGCTTCACAGCGGCAGAATAAGTGTCTGCAGTGTACTGTGCATCTCGGTATACGGTAAAACCTTCCTTAAGACTCAATTGAAACCAATCACGACACGTTACCCGGTTGCCCGACCAATTATGAAAATACTCATGGGCTACTATCCCTTCAATACGTTCAAACATAGCATCGCTACTAGTGGCAGGGTCTGCTAAAACACAGTCGGAGTTGAATATGTTAAGGCCCTTGTTTTCCATGGCCCCCATATTAAAATCATCCACTGCCACGATCATAAATAAATCTAAATCATACTCTCTGCCATAGGTCTTTTCGTCCCATAGCATGGAGCGTTTTAATGACGCCAAGGCATGATCACATTTATGGCTATTGTGGGCTTCTACAAATATTTGCAAATCCACTTTACGGCCTGATGCGGTAATAAATTCATCATCTTGACGAACCAAATCACCCGCCACCATAGCAAACAAATAAGCCGGTTTAGGGAAAGGATCATGCCACACTGCAAAGTGCTCACCGTTATCTAAATCACCACTATCAACAGGATTACCGTTGGCTAAGAGCACAGGATAACTGGTTTTGGGTGCACTAATACGTGTGGTAAACACAGACAAGGCATCTGGCCGATCTAAATAATAGGTAATGTTGCGAAAACCTTCGGCTTCACATTGGGTGCAATACATACCACCCGACTTATACAACCCTTCTAAACTGGTATTTAGCTGCGGCTGAATAAGGCATTCAGTAGTTAGCTCAAAGGTTTCTGGGCACTGTTGAATACACAACTTAGAGTCTTCTAACTCGTAGCCTGATGAATCCAAAATAAGGCCATCCATCATTACTTCTTGCAGCTTAATACCTTTGCCACCCTGCAGCACCAGCTCTGCAGACATCTCACTAGAAGCAGGATTACGACGTATTTTTAGACGCGTTACAACAGACGTATATTCATCGCCAATACGAATATCTAAATCCGTAGTATCGATTAAAAAAGCAGGTGGCTTATAGTTTTTAAGATAAATTACTTGAGAATTTGTAGTCATGAGCTGAATTGCACCAAATAAGATGAATATTTACGGACGTTAATCACCGCTGTGTCTAGAATCAGATACTGCCCCTTAATACCCATTAACTTTCCTTCTAGCACCGGTTCTTTATCTAAGTTGTGGGAATTTATTTTGTTGGGGTACTCAAGTACTGGATAACACATGCTAATGGGTGGCGTATCTAACCACTGATAATCGGCATGACTTAAGCCGCCTAACAAAAATTCTAGGTCGGCTTCGGCTTCATTAAGCAAAAGATCTGCGGCATGGGTCATATTTAAGGTTTCTGCGCTGCCTTTTAACAAGGTACGCCAATTGGTTTTATCGGCTACATATTGCTTAAGCACGGTTTCCACTTCTCCCGACAACTTACGAGTAGCTACCTGCATGATAGGCATGGCTTGCCCTGCACCCTGATCTAGCCAGCGTGTAGGCATTTGATTTACGCGGGTAATGCCCACTTTCAAGCCCGACGAGTTTGCCAAATACACAATATGAGGCTGCATACAAAACGCCTGCCCCCATGTTTCGTCTCTACAGGTGCCGGCATCAAAATGACACCGTTCTGGGCTCATAATACACAGGTCACACTGAGGTAGTTTCTGCATACATGGAAAACAGAAACCTTGGCTGTAGCTTTTTTTAGTTTTGCGCCCACAGTGGCTGCAATTAATTTGCCCCAAGTGTTCTAAGCGGATTGTTTGACCAATTAATGGGTTTAAATGCAACTCTTGACCACCCAAAGCAAGGGTGTATTGCACTTGCGCGTTTGGCACCGAGTCAATGTGGGTTCTAAGTTTAACTAAATGCCCTGTAAGCAGGTGAGGTGTTTGCATAATTAATGAATTTTTAAAACTTGCTCATTGTCAGATGTAGCCGCTGGATTGGAAGAAGAGCCACACTCGTTAGACATATATCCAGTGTGTTCCTTTGGGTCCAATTTTAAAGCCTGATAGCGTAAAACGGCTTCCATACAAGAGGCTTTTTGATCAGCGCTAAGCAACCGGCCATCGGGCCACTTGCCAATTTCAATGGCGGTTTTTAAACGCACATACACTTCTGGTGTTAGTTGCGCAATGAGCTGGCTGTATTCCATGGCCGCACCTCTTAGATAAAAACTAGGAGCGAAAGAATAGCATAAATCATCAAAGCCACTGACAATTTTTTATCCATTGGGTAGCGAAATCAAGCTTCAAAGCAGATCAGAAGAGGTCTCTATATCTAAATCAACAAAAACCAGCTGGCACACAGATAAAGCGGTCTCTTTTTGGCTTTCATCCTGCAACCACAGTTGTTGCGTCTGTTCCAAAAAACGCACACGATGCGCAATATTGGAATGCCTCAACGCTTGAGTAATCGGCGTGAGGTTTAACTCCCTTGTAAAGCTATGTAGAAGAATCATTCATCGTCACTAGAGCGGCCATGCCAACCCAATTTACTACGGCAGCGTTCATAGAAGTGATGCCCTAACGGGTGCAATACTTTCAAACGGGCCTCATGGCGCTGAATTCGCACCCTATCGCCTGGCTCACAAACAATATGCACTTGTCCATCACAACTAATAATAGGCGCCGTGCGATTATCGTCACCAATGAGAATTTCCAACTCTGCATCCGCCGCCACAACCAAGGGTCGGCTACTTAAGTTATGGGGGTTCATGGGTACCAGTGCAATGGCATCCAGGCCGGGGTGCATAATGGGGCCACCCGCAGAAAGAGCATAAGCCGTAGACCCTGTAGGCGTGGCTATAATTAAGCCATCGGCACGATCGAAATACACTGGCGTGCCGTCAATGGATAAATCGTATGCCAACATGCGGGCTGATTCGCCCGGATGCAATACAATGTCATTAAGGCCACTACCCCGGCCAATCTCTTTACTGTTGCGCATCACGTGGGCAGACAGCATAAACCGATCACTCTTCGCGTATTGACCGTCCAGCACCTCCACAAGGGAGACTTCTACATCATCAGGGGCTATATCCGTAAGGAAACCCAATTTGCCACGGTTAATACCAATCACGGGCACGCCGTAAGTTGCCATAATTCGGGCCGCGGAGAGCATACTACCGTCTCCACCCACTACAATGACCAAATCACAGTGTTGACCCAAAAAATGACGATCGCCGGTACCGTATGGCGTATTGTAACTTTGTGCATCATGCAATGAACTCGCAATACGATCATCCACCCACACTGCCACTTGCCGCGCATTAAGGCACGCAATCACGCGGTGTAGGGTTTCAATCACTGCGGGGCTATGGAGCCTGCCTATTAGGCCTATTTGCTTAAATTCAGACACAGGTTATGGCAATGTGGCTTGAACCAAGGCCATCAATTCATCTTCATGGTTAAAACGTTCTGTAAGCACCTCACCCAAACAAGACAAACGGTTACTAAAATGACCAATATCTTGAATAGACAAATTTTCTACAGAACCATATTCGTCATCAAAAACAACGATTTTATCAGTGGTATCATGGATTTTACCCAGCAGCGTCTGAGCGCGCGCTTGGTGTTCAGAACTGTGTTGGATAATGTGCTGCAGTAGCTGTTCGTACACATTAAAGTGGCCACGGGAACTATAATCCACCATGGCTTCGCACAAACGATGTAGGGCCTCCATAACACCTTCGGTCACCTTGAGTTGAGGCAATTCAACAAACTGTGTGAGCAAAGCCTGACGCTCAATTAACCATGCATCAATAATGGCATCAAAGGCTTCATCTAGGCCCTGAGACTGTTCCTGCGTCATCCTAGGCACTCCAAAATATGACAACAAAAACAAAAGGGTACCTTGTTCTTTTGAGTTGAACAAGCCAAATTTTCAAGGCTGTCAGAGGGGGCCCAAAAGTAAGGCATCTATATCTGCATCGTAATAAGCCATGCCTAATTTATTTAAATACTCAAGACGGTCTGCATTCATTAGATTGATATCAGGAACTTGAAAGCCATTCGCTAAGTAAACACCCCCTAAAAACGCCATAAATTGTTCGCCTTCTTTAACTAACAGCAGGCTTGCTGCACCAACATCGGGTTTAACTTTGCAATTCAAGTCTTCGGGTAGATTGACTGTAATTACAATGGGTAGTTCGTTGCCTTCAAGTCTTACGCTGCGGTTTCTAACGGTTTGCTTCGCCCAGTAATAAGCTAACTCTTTACTTTGTGTTAAAAACACAGGTTCAACGGATTCCGTGTAATCATTACCGATGGTTGCCATGGTTTTTTTGGCAGCCGTTTTTAGGGCTTGGTCACCGGAACGTTTCAACCCGTGCTCTTTGATTGAGTCGATAAGCGCCGATGAAGTACCATGATACCAAGTGTTACTGGTAGCAAACCCTTGCTTGGTTAATAAATGTTTAGCATCTTGAAGCAAAGCCGGTGTTGTCATATTCAAAATCACTTAATAAGTTTGCAGTAGAAAATCGCGTACATTCTAACGTAAAAAGCGGCACCTATAAAAATAGGGGCCGCTTTTTTTTATTCTACGAAGCAGTCTTAGCTGAACTGGTTGGATGTATTTTTCGCACCGCCAGCTTTAAGAGCATTTTCACCAGCAAAGTATTCTTTGTGGTCATCACCCATGTCTGATCCAGACATGTTTTGATGCTTAACACAGGCGATACCTTGACGAATCTCTTCACGCTGAACCTTTTTAACGTAACCAAGCATCGCTTGCTCACCGAAGTACTCTTTCGCTAGGTTGTCTACAGACAAAGCAGTAGTGTGGTAAGTCGGTAACGTGATCAAGTGATGGAACACATTCGCTTCACGTGCAGTATCCGCCTGGAACGTACGAATACGTTCGTCAGCCACAGCAGAAAGTTCCGTTTCATCGTACTCAGCGCTCATTAGACTAGCACGATCGTATGCAGCAACGTCTTTACCCGCTTCAACCATTGCGTCGTAAGTCTGCTGACGGAAGTTTAGCGTCCAGTTGAAAGATGGTGAGTTGTTGTAAACCAATTTAGCATCTGGGTGTACTTTACGAACGTCGTCCATCATGCCTTTGATTTCGTGTACTGTAGGCACAGCAGTCTCAATCCAAAGCAGGTCGGCACCGGCATTGATCGCACCGATACAGTCAAATACACAGCGCTCGTGGCCAGTACCTTGACGGAACTGGTATAGACCAGAAGGTAGACGCTTAGGACGAACTAGCTTGCCACCACGGTTAAAGACAACATCGCCTTCCCCCATGTCAGCTACGTCAATTTCTTCAACGTCTAAGTAAGAGTTGTAAATATCGCCCGCATCGCCTGGCTCATTGACAACAGCGATCTCTTTAGTAAGACCTGCACCTTCTGAGTCAGTACGTGAAACGATAACACCGTTGTCGACACCCAACTCAAGGAAAGCGTAACGTAGGGCACGTATCTTAGCGTGGAAGTCGGCGTGAGGAACGGTGACTTTACCGTCCTGGTGACCACACTGCTTTTCATCAGCAACTTGGTTTTCGATCTGTAATGCACAAGCACCGGCTTCGATCATCTGCTTAGCCATTAGGTAAGTGGCTTCAGCGTTACCGAAACCGGCATCGATATCAGCAACGATTGGCACCACGTGGGTTACATGATTATCGATCTGATCTTGGATGTTAGCTTCTTCCGCAGCATTACCCGCTTCACGTGCAGCATCAAGCGCGCGAAACAGGCCGCCTAGTTCACGAGCGTCAGCCTGTCGTAGGAAGGTATAAAGTTCTTCAACCAAGCTAGCTACAGAAGTTTTTTCATGCATAGACTGGTCAGGAAGAGGACCAAAATCAGAACGTAGAGCGGCAACCATCCAACCAGAGAGGTACAAGTAACGACGATCAGTTTTACCACCGAAGTGCTTTTTAATAGAGATCAGTTTTTGTTGACCTACAAAACCGTGCCAGCAGCCCAAAGACTGAGTGTACTTAGTTTTGTCTTTGTCGAATACGGCCATGTCAGCACGCATAATGCCAGCGGTATACTGAGCGATGTCTAGGCCAGTTTTAAATTTGTTCTGAGCACGCATACGTGCAGCAGATTCTGGATTGATGGCATCCCAAGCGCTGCCATGGGCAGACTTAAGGTTGGCAACGGCTTGGATATCGTCTTGGTATTGAGACATGACATTTCCTTGGTTTATGTAATTGTTATAAAACTATATAAAGGAGTCAGTTTAGTGCCCTCGTGTAGGTTATAAAAGCCACCACACGTTATGCCTACTATTCATAAAGCGAATAGCAAAGCAAAACACATATACTATTATTAAAAAGCCTCGACAGATTTGATGCTGCGTGGCATAATTTACAACATCTATTGCACTATACTTTAGCATTATACAAATGAATAAAGGCTTTATAGACCACACCAATAGTGGATACAGCCTTGCTGGGAGCCAAATATGAGCATCGACCGCGTTGACCTTAATTTATTGGTCTATTTAGACGCCCTATTAAAAGAGCGCAATGTCACCAAGGCAGCCAACCAACTGGGGCTAAGCCAACCCGCAATGAGCAATGGATTAAGGCGTTTACGTGAGGTTTTTGAAGACCCTTTGCTGATCCGTACAAGTGATGGCATGACGCCTACTGAAAGGGCTTTGGGCCTGCAATCCACCATTAGAGAAGTACTGGCTACTATAGACAAGGCCGTGCAGCCGCAAGCCGCTTTTGATGCGCTCACTTCTACTCGCGTGTTTCGTATTATGGCGAGCGATTATTCAGAACCCACACTCATTCCACCCCTTGTAGAGCGCTTACGCCAAGAAGCTCCCGGTATTAGCCTAGACATCATGACCCCATCCGATGTGGATTTTTACGATGTGGAGCAAGGGAAAGTCGATTTAGTCATCAACCGTTTTGATTCAATGCCCCAGTCTTTCCACCAAAAAATTCTATGGCGAGACCAGTTCATTTGTTTAATGAACCGCAACAATCCCATGGCCCAAGATTTTACCCTAGACAGCTACCTTCAAGCTCACCATATTTGGGTAAATAAAACAGGCATGGGTGCAGGCGTAGGCATGAATCCTAAAGACGTACAACGTAGAGGCTGGGTAGACAACGCTTTATCTGAACTGGGAAAAACCCGTAACATCCGTGTATTTACCCGCCATTATCAAGCCGCCGTACAACTAGCCAACCAAAAAGACCTTATTGTCACCTTGCCACGCAAGGCCACTCTTCATACGATGAATAACGACGAAGTGGTAATGTTAGACCCGCCCTTCCCCATTCCAGAAATGACGTTAACCATGGCATGGAGCCCATTACTGCAACATAACCCAGCCCATCGCTGGATTCGCGG
>JAQRMV010000029.1 GCA_028598985.1 Gammaproteobacteria bacterium | reverse complement strand
TAAAATGGCGCGCCCGAGAGGATTCGAACCTCTGACCGCTCGGTTCGTAGCCGAGTACTCTATCCAGCTGAGCTACGGGCGCGCTATACCTTCTAAATAAAATCGGCGAGAGCCGTAGAAGGGAGGCGCATTGTAACGACAGTACACCGGTAATTCAACCGTTATTGGTTGATTATTGGCGTTTTATTTAATAATCCGCACAATGGCTTGATTTATTCTGGCCAAGCACTGTGTTGCAACGCAGCAGATATTTAGGTCTGCTATTTTACGTATCACTCTACCTGTTGCGGCTGCTCTAGTGGTATTATATGGGTCGATTTTATTTCCTAGCCTTTTGGCTTATCACTTGTTACCGGCACCCATGAATCCACAATACAACGCGCACGACATAGAACCAGCCATCCAAGCTTTTTGGGAGACTAACCACAGTTTTGAGGTGCAGGACAATCCTGACCAAGAAAAGTATTACTGCCTGTCTATGTTCCCTTACCCTAGCGGCCGTTTACACATGGGCCATGTGCGTAACTACACCATTGGCGATGTGATCTCCCGCTTCCAGCGTATGAAAGGTAAAAACGTGCTGCAGCCTATGGGTTGGGATGCGTTTGGTCTGCCTGCAGAAAACGCCGCCATGAAGAACAATGTGCCCCCTGCACAGTGGACACACGAAAACATTGCTTATATGCGTGATCAATTAAAGCGCATGGGTTTTGGTTACGATTGGAGCCGCGAATTAGCCACCTGTGAGCCTTCATACTACCGCTGGGAGCAATGGTTTTTCACCAAGCTGCTAGATAAAGGTTTAGTTTACAAAAAGAACGCCGTGGTCAATTGGGATCCGGTGGATCAAACCGTTCTCGCTAATGAACAAGTGATTGACGGCCGTGGTTGGCGTTCTGGGGCCTTAGTTGAACGTAAAGAAATTCCTCAGTGGTTCCTTAAAATCACCGATTATGCAGATCAACTATTAGACGACCTAGACCAACTTGACGGATGGCCAGAACAAGTGCGCACCATGCAACGTAACTGGATTGGTCGTTCCCAGGGTGTAGAACTCAGTTTTGACGTGGCCGGCCACGGTGCATTAGAAGTGTTCACCACCCGCCCAGACACCCTCATGGGTGTAACCTATGTGGCCGTGGCGCCGCAACACCCGCTTGCTGTTAAGGCCGCTAAAACCAACCCTACCATGGGCGAGTTTATTGAGAGCTGCAAAAACATGAAGGTGGCCGAAGCTGACATGGCCACCATGGAAAAACTGGGTTTAGACACCGGTTTTACTGCTATTCACCCACTCACTGGTAAACCTGTACCGGTATGGGCTGCCAACTTTGTATTGATGGATTACGGCTCTGGCGCGGTGATGTGTGTACCAGGGCACGACCAAAGAGACTGGGAGTTTGCTACTAAATACGGCCTCAATATTCAGCAAGTGATCCGGCCTACAGATAACAACACAGACGTTGATGTAGCCACTGCAGCTTATACTGAAAAAGGGTTATTGGTTAACTCCGGCGTATTTGACGACATGGATTTCCAGTTAGCCTTCGACGCCATCGCTGCCGAACTCACGGCCCAAGGCAAAGGCAAGGTGACCACTAATTATCGTTTGCGCGATTGGGGTGTATCTCGCCAACGTTATTGGGGTGCACCTATCCCTATTATCAACTGTGATACTTGTGGGGCAGTGCCCGTACCTGAAGATCAGCTGCCTGTGGTACTGCCTACGGATGTAGAATTTGATGGCAGTGGTTCGCCCATTAAGAAAATGGCTGCATTTATCAATACCAGTTGCCCTAAGTGTGGTGGTGCTGCAGAACGCGAAACAGACACTTTCGACACCTTTATGGAGTCTTCTTGGTATTATGCACGCTTCACTAGCGCCAACCATAGCGACAGCATGTTGGCTCCCAATTCTGCAAACTACTGGGCACCGGTAGATCATTATGTCGGTGGCATTGAGCATGCTATTTTGCATCTTTTGTATTCGCGTTTTTTCCATAAGCTAATGCGTGATATGGGCCTAGTGTCTTCAGACGAACCATTTAAAAAGCTACTGTGCCAAGGCATGGTGCTAGCCCACACCTATTACCAAGAAAGCGACAAAGGTGGCCAAAACTGGATCTCTCCTTTAGACGTAGACCCCGTGGTGGATGATAAAGGCCGCATCACCGGCGCTGTGAAAAAATCAGACGGTTCTGCTGTGCACTATGACGGCATGGGTAAAATGTCTAAGTCTAAGAACAACGGCATTGACCCACAAACCATGATTGACCAATACGGTGCCGATACGGTTCGTTTGTTCACTATGTTTGCCGCGCCTCCAGAGCAATCTTTAGAGTGGTCTGACGCTGGCCTTGAAGGCTCACAGCGTTTTCTTAAACGCTTTTGGAAGCAAGTACAGCAGCACTTGGCAGCACCTGCAGCACCCACTCTAGATGTGGGCCAGCTAAACCAACAGCAACAAGACATGCGCCGCAAAACCCACGAAACCATTGGCAAGGTGAGTGACGACATAGAGCGCCGCAACACCTTTAACACCGCCATAGCCGCCATTATGGAATTGAGCAATGCCGTGGCAAAGTTTGACGACCACAGTGACCAAGGCCGTGCCGTACGCGCCGAAAGCTTAAGCACCGCAGTGTTACTCATGTCGCCGTTTACGCCGCATTTATGCCACAGTTTGTGGCAAGCGTTTGTAGGCACAGACAATATTTTGCAAGCGCCTTGGCCAGAAGTTGATGCAAGCGCTTTGGTCAAAGCCAACATAGACATGGTGATCCAAGTGAATGGTAAATTACGCAGCAAAATAAGCATTGATGCCAACACAGACCGCGACACTATTCAACAACTGGCTTTAGCCGATGAAAAAGTGCAAACTTTTATTACCGACATGAGTGTACGTAAAATTATTGTTGTGCCTAACAAATTGGTTAACATTGTTGTTAGTTAATCAGCGTTAGTGAATAAGGAATGACACATGACCTATACCGCCCCAGCATTGCATCAAGTTAAGCGATTTGGCATTTTAGCGTGCTTAAGCCTTCTGCTGGGGAGCTGCGGATTTCATTTACAGGGCCAAAGCCAAGCGGCTTTTCCCGCGCAGCTTAATGTTTATATTAACGATCCCGTGTTGCAATCTGTAGTGATTGAAAACCTTGAACAGCATCAAGTAGAGCTAGAGATATTGGAATCTGTTACTGAGACAAAGAAGTTATCTCCAACCATGCAACTAACGGGCACGATAAAGCACCGTTCAGAACTTATTTTAGACAACAATGGTGACCCCCTTATCTGGCGTTACACTTTAACCACCCACTACTCCTATAGTGACGCGGGTGTGCCGTCTGCCAATGACAACAGCCAACAAACCCTTGCCACATTGCCTTTGTCGGTGAGCACAGACGTAGACTTAAGCGGCACCCACGCCACGGTTAACGAACGTATTGAAGCCGACAGCTGGGCCTTGTTGTATCAACAATTGGGCCATCGCATTGCTCGCCAGCTGAGTTATGAATAAGCCCCATGCGCCTTAAACCAGACCAGTTAAGCAACCACTTAGCTAAAGGCTTAGCCGGCTGTTATATGGTGTATGGTGACGAACCTTTATTGCAACAAGAGATCTGTGATGCGATTCGCAGCAAAGCCCGCCAAGAGGGTTTTTTAGAACGCGACTTATTTCATGTGGAGGCCCGCTTTGATTGGCAACAAATCACCGCTTCCGACCAGGCTATGTCGCTATTTTCTAGCCGCAAAATTATTGAGATAAGAATACCTAGCGGCAAACCTGGCAAAGAAGGCTCGGCTGCACTAAGCCAGCTTGTCGCCCAACCCAATCCAGACAACTTAGTATTGATTAGTAGTGGAAAAATAGACTCTAAAAGCCAAACTGCCAAGTGGTTTAAAGCCTTAGATGCGGCTGGGGTGTGCATCCCTATTTTTCCGCTTGAAGCGGCGCAAATGGGCCGCTGGATACAAAACAGAGCCCAATCACTCACCCTCAACATTTCTCCAGAAGCTTGCCAATTATTAGCCCAAAGAACTGAAGGTAATTTATTAGCCACCGCACAAGAGCTAGAAAAGTTCACCCTTAATGGGCCAAATTTTGCAATCACCGCAGACCATATCGACGCAAATGTAGGTGGGTTAGCGCGTTACAGCAACTATCAGTTAGTCGACACCGCATTGGCAGGGCAAGCCAGCCACAGCCTCACCATGTTGTACGGCCTTAAAGAAGAAGGCACTAATGCCATGGAAATTTTGTGGGTAATTAGCCGCGAAATTCGGTTGTTGTTTAATCTCGTTAACCACCCGCAAGGGGTGGAAGCAGGCCTAAAACAAGAACGTGTTTGGGAAAAACGCAAAGGTTATTTACGCACCGCCGCACAACAACATAACCGCCACAGCACCCAAGACATGTTGCGTCAGTGCCAAGCCATCGATCAATGTGTTAAAGGGGTAGGCAATGCCAATGCTTGGGATTTATTGGGCGCCTTAATCATGCAGTTGTCTGGCCACCCTATCCGCTAAAACATCTGTGGCTTAGCTAGCTCTAGCTAAATCGGCTAATGCAGTAGGCACTTAAATCGGTGCCTATTTCAGGCGCTAACAAAGCTTCGGCTAACATTTGTCCACTAGAAGCGGCTTGGGTCATACCTAAATGGGAATGCCCAAAGGCATACGCCAAACCAGGCCACTTTTTAGAGGGCCCTAACACCGGTAGTGAATCCGGTGTAGAAGGCCTATGTCCCATCCACTGGGTGCCGTTTTGAGTGTCTAGATCGGGCAAATAACGCTGCGCCAAACGCAATAAGTTGTCACTGCGTTGGTAGTTAGGTTTGGCATTTAAGCCTGCAAACTCCGAAGCCCCACCCACCCTAATACCTATGGATAAAGGCGCCGCTACAAACATTTGTTCTGCAAACAACAACTCATGGTTAAGCTCTATATTAGGGTACGGCAAGGTGGTGTTGTAACCCCGCTCAGATTCTAACAAACAAGGTTCACCCGCTTGTTGAGCCAACTGTTTAGACCAAGCCCCTGCGGCAACCACGGTGAGATCCGCCAATTGCTCGCTTTGTGGTGTTTTAACGCCAATCACCTGCTTATCTTGCATCACTAAGGCATCCACATTAGCGGCCACCACGGCAACACCTTGGGCCATTAGCCATTCGCGCAAACAGCCTACTAAAGCTTTGGGGTCGTCTATTATGCGCCATTGGGGCTGAAACACACCAAACCGTTTGGCTTTGCCTATGGCGGGTTCCATGCGGCGTAACTCGTCTTCTCCCAACAGCTGGTATTGTTGCCCATGCTGCTTGCGAATGCGCCACTCTATAGGGTTAGCTTTAAAGCTTTTGTAATGGTCATACACTCTAATGCAGCCTTTATCACGCACCTTATCGGCGTAACCGATGGCACGCAACATAGGATCGTAATCGGCATTTACGCGGCCATTAATCTGTTGTAAAGCCTGGGCAATATGTGCCACATTGGCTTTGCGGCTGTGGCCCAAATAAGACAACAACCAAGGCAACAAGGCAGGGATATGAGCAGGCCGTATGGACAATGGGCCCATAGGGTCTAACAACCATTTAGGAATAGACCAAATTTGGCCCGGTAAACTGTGGGGCACACACTCACTAATTGCCAAAGCCCCAGCGTTGCCATAGGAGGTTTTGTCCCCCGCCGGATCTCGGTCTACCAGCGTTACTTTTACACCGCGGGCATGAAGTGCATAAGCACAGCATAAACCCACCATGCCAGCCCCAACAACGATTGCGTTAGTCGGATGTTTCAAGATTAAGCCATATGATTTAGGTGCTGAATAGTCTCGTGATGGTCATTTAAATACCATAACCATTCCGACACCAGGGCCATATCATTCGGTGCTGCGGTCACCCCGGGCGCAATACGTTCTTCTAAAACAGCTTCCACCGCCAAACTCACGGTGGTGGACACTAGGCGCGCCATAGCACTGCCGTATTCATTTCCAAAGGCATCCATGGAATAACTCTGACGCCAGGCATATTCGTGGGTGTTTTCATCTTTGGCCAACAACTCTACGTACAGTACCACCCTATCTTGCTCACCTTCTTTAAAGGCATATTGTTGCCAAAGCTCATCAGATTTAGCTTGCAGTTTTGTTTGTGCATTGGCTGGGTTTGCATCTTGGTCCGCAGATTCCACTAAGGTAAAAATATCTTTCCAAGCCAGGGCCCAGCCAGGCAAGCGCAATGAGCCGCGAATAAAGGTATCTACTGGCCACTGGGGGTCAAAATTGTATTGTTGTATAAAAGGCAGAGAGTCTCGATTGGGAATGGCTTCAAACACTGGGCTGTAATTTTCGGCCAGGGGCATAGTATAGCTACACACCGCTTGCCAGGGCTTACTGCAGCTTTTAACCTCGCCATCTTCCATCCATTGAGAGGTAGAATTTAGGGCACTCAACACCCCTAAAGGAGACCAAGAGAACTTGTATTTAAAGTCGTTTTCTTCAGCGGGCAGCCCCCCACAAAAAGACCTGAATTCAACACGATTACTAGCAGCATAAGCCGGAGATTGGCGATAATCATGGAGTAACGAATAGGCGAGTAAATGATCAATGCCGGGGTCTAAACCCACTTCATTGACTAAACACAGACCTTGAGCTTGGGCTTGCTCATTGAGTGCCTGCATAGCAGGTGATACATAACTGCTGGATACAAAGTGGGCCTGTTTATCCAGTGCTAATTGAGCAGCCTGAACATGCAATGCTGCGGGCAACATAGACACTACAATGTCGCCCTTACTCACATTGTCTGCAAGTGCCTGCCAATCTAGGGTTCTAGCTTGGCATTGGCCTTCTAAGTTATGGATGACTGCTTCGGCTTTACTTAAGGTGCGGTTCCATAACCATAGCTCCGCGCCATTTCTTATTAGCCGTTTAATGCCCGGTGCACTAGACAAGCCAGCACCTAACCAATGAATTATTGCCACTATGACACCTTTGTTATTTGTATTTTTTACTTAACCCTCAACTTATCACTTCACCTTTGGCTTGTAAATCTGCATGGTAAGAAGACCTCACCAACGGCCCACTAGCCACATGCTTAAAGCCCATGGCTTTCGCCGCAGCGCCTAATTCATCAAATTCTGCAGGGTGCACAAAGCGATCCACAGGCAGGTGATTTAAGCTAGGTTGTAAATACTGTCCAAGGGTTAACATATCTACACCGTGGTCCCGCAAGTCTTGTAATACCTGCAGCACTTCTTCATTGGTTTCGCCAAGGCCTAGCATTAAACCCGATTTGGTTAATACCTCTGGGCAGCGTTGTTTATACTTTTGCAACAATTGTAAAGACCATTGGTAATCTGAACCCGGGCGGATTTTTTTATACAACCTAGGAATAGACTCTAAGTTGTGATTAAACACATGGGGGGGTGTTTGGGCCAATATATCTAAGGCAATGTCCATACGTCCACGAAAGTCTGGCACCAAAACCTCTACCTCTGTGCTAGGGGTGCGCTCATTAATAGCACCAATACAATCGGCAAAGTGTTGTGCGCCGCCATCTCGTAAATCATCTCGGTCCACAGAAGTCACTACCACATACTTAAGGGCCATGTCTGCCACGGCGCTAGCCAGCTCTTTGGGTTCGTCTGGTGACAATGGATTGGGGCGGCCATGGGCCACATCACAAAAGGGACATCTACGGGTACAAATTTCACCCATAATCATAAAGGTTGCCGTGCCGTGGCTAAAACATTCCCCTAAGTTGGGGCAGTTGGCCTCTTCACATACAGACGCCAGTTTGTGTTCTCTTAGTTTGGATTTAATGCGGTTAATCTCTGGTGAACTCACCATTTTAATACGCAGCCAATCTGGCTTACGGGGCATTTTTTCCGTGGGAATTACTTTAATTGGAATACGGGCTACCTTATCGGCACCACGAAGTTTAACGCCTGCTTCTGCTTTGTAAGATGTCGCCATGGTCTCTATGCTCGTTGATTAATGTTTTGGTAATGCAGCTGTGTCGCTAAGTGTTTAGACAATGCCTGCGCCACCTGATCTAATTTAACTAAGGGTGCAAAGTCGCTCATTTGAACCATGTCTAAACCGGGATAACCACAAGGGTTAATACGTTCAAAAGGGCTCAGGTCCATGTCTACATTGAGCGCTAGCCCATGGAAACTACAACCTTTGCGTACCCGCAAACCTAAAGACGCTATTTTACTTCCACTCACATACACACCGGGGGCTTTTGGGTCTGCATTGGCGGTAATGCCATATTCACTTAAACAGTCTATTAAGGCTTGCTCTATACGGGAGACCAACACTCTTACGCCTATGCCTAAACGTTTCAGGTCTAACATAAGGTACACTATCAGTTGGCCTGGCCCATGGTAGGTTACTTGGCCGCCACGGTCCGATTGCACTAATGGAATATCGCCCTGATGCAGCAGGTGTTCGGCTTTACCGGCCTGCCCCTGGGTGAACACAGGCCAATGTTGCAGCAGCCATATTTCATCCACCGTTGCGCTACTGCGCTGGTTGGTGAAATCTTGCATGGCTTGCCAGCTTACTGCATAGGCTTGCAGCGGCAACTGCCGAACCACAAGATCTTGATTTTCAGCATGGCTCGTAGAAGGCGTGTGCCTAGAGGACAAGTTTCACCTTACCACTGGCCATTAATGTTTGATGGATTTGCGTCAAGTGATCGGCACTTTTAGCAATGATCGCAAGGCGCACAGACTGGAAGTTGCCATTGCGACTATCGACCACCTGCACTTTTTTGGGGTCTAGGTCTGGTGCCAACTCGCTAACACACTGCACAACCCACGCCGAGTAGCCTGCAGTTTTGCGGCCTACTATTTTCATACTATAGTTAGCGCAGGGAAACTCAATTTTTGGGGCTGCTGTTTTGTCAGTCATTATTCGCCACTAATCAAACGTTTCACACTGTCTGAAACGCCCTTAAAGAATCCACCTTCTGGCATGTCTTGGGCCGCCACTAGATCACGCTCTACAATCACCTCTGTGTCTAATGAAATCACCAAGGTGCCCAACACCTCACCGGCTACAAACGGGGCTTCTATACCACTGTTGATGTTCATTTTGGCTTTAATATACTTGGCTTGGCCACGGGGAATAGTGATGGCTAATGGGTTCTCAAGCAATAGATCGACATAATCTTGTTCACCACCCCAAACACGTGCGTTAGTCAGGTTTTCTTGGGCGTCGTACAGTACATGTGTTTCAAAGAAGCGCATGCCGTAGGTAATGAGCTTTTGCGATTCTTGGGCACGAGATTCGGTGCCAGATGCACCCAACACCACGGAAATTAGGCGCTGGCCGTCTTTTTTAGCCGACGCCACCAAACAATAACCGGCTGCAGAGGTGTAGCCAGTCTTCAACCCATCGACAGTGCTGTCGCGCCACAATAATTTATTACGGTTGGGCTGCCTAATTTTATTAAAGGTAAATTCTTTTTCAGCGTACACGGCGTAATGATCTGGGTAATCACGAATAATGGCCCGTGCCAAAATAGCCAAATCTCTGGCGGTGGTTGCATGGCCTGGTGCCGGCAACCCTGTGGCATTACTAAAATAAGTATTGGTCATGCCTAAACGAGCAGCATGCTGGTTCATTAAATCTGCAAAGGCTTCTTCGCTACCGGCTAGGTGTTCTGCCACGGCCACACTTGCGTCATTGCCCGATTGAATAATAATGCCACGCATTAAGTCTTCCAACTTAACAAACTTGCCTTCTTGAATAAACATGCGCGAACCTTCGGTACGCCATGCCTTTTCGCTAACTCGCACGTCGTCATCTAACGACACATTGCCAGAGGCTACTTCGTAAGCCAGCATGTAGGCGGTCATCATTTTAGTTAAGCTGGCAGGGGGCAACATTTCGTCCGCGTTGGTCTCTACAATCACTTTACCGGTAATGGCATCAATCAAAATATAGGCCCTGGCCGCAAGCTGCGGTGGCTGTGGCACAAGTGCTTGGGCCGCGTAAGAGGGCGTGATTACACCACCCCACAATAGCGAACACGCAGCTGTGGTGATCACCAGGGTTTTCATTTTTTGTTTTATATTACCGAATAACACCTTGGTAGAAGCTACAATATTCGCCATACTCAAATCACCTTAATTTATCAACTCAACAAAAAAGCTTGATACTATTTTTTAACGGCACAAATTATACCATGGGAGATCCCCATGGGGCAGTATATTAAGGCGTGATCAAAAGCCCTTTACCACGCCCCAAGGCATCTAATTGTTGGGTAAGCTCAGTAGCGCTGCGGGCATCTTTAATGGGGCCTATTAATACCCTAAATAAGTCGGCCCTGTCGCTCGCTTGTTCCACAAAAACATTGGAGCGGCGTAGTTCTTGCACTAAGGTATTACGCAGCAGCAAAGCTCCACTTATTTTAGACACGGCAGCCACTTGCACGTAATAAGCCGATTGTCGTTTACGCTGCTGGCGTATCTCTTTGGGCTGAGTGGCTGGGGTTTTTTTTACCGGTTTAGCAACATCAACCGATGGCGTGAAACTGCTGGCATTACGTTGCTTACGAATGTTTTGTTCTAACGCAGGGGACCATTGGCTGGCATCAATCGCTTCAATCAACACCTCGGCCACACCGGTTTTACGATAATCTAGCTTGCTAGCCGCCGCATAGGATAAATCAATCACTCGGTCGCCATGAAATGGGCCACGGTCATTCACCCTAACAATCACCATCTTATTATTGGCTAAATTGGTAATACGGGCATAGGTGGGTAAAGGGAGCGATTTATGGGCTGCACTCATGGTGTACATGTCATAAATTTCGCCGTTAGACGTGCGGTGTCCATGGAACTTTGCACCATACCAAGAGGCTAGGCCGCGCTGCTTAAAACCCACACTAGAGGCCATGACCGAGTATTGTTTGCCCCACACTTCGTAACGGCTTTTATTACCCCCACGGCTATGGGCCTCTACCTTGGGCACGGCATCGGGAGCCTTGCTCATGTCTAAATGCTGCTTTGGCCCTAAGTCTTGTTTAATGGCATAACGCTGTTCGGTTTTAGCTTTAGCTGCAGCCACCACTGCCGCATGGGATAGACCACTAGGCTGAGACCCTATGCCAGAACAGGCACTCACTACCAACGCCAATAAGGCGATACTAAAAAGTTGGAAATTATACTGCATGTTAAAAACCCAGTTTACAAAGCGGAGATGCCTTGCGCAATTTCAACTACCGCTCGGCTATACCAAAGTGAATGATTATAACGAGTTATGGCGTAAAAGTTAGCACCTGCTAAGCGATATTCATCGTCTCCCGCGGTAGAAAATGCATACAGATTAAATTCTGCCCTGTCTTCTACGGTGGCAGGCAAGGTAATGCCCCTTTGGCGCCATTGCTTTGATGTGTCTCCGCTGCGCTTGGCCTTTTTGCTCACCCATGTTGGATCCACCTTGGTATCCACTGGCAATATCCAAGGTTGCCCTGCTTGCCATTGATGGCGTGCCAAATAATTAGCAATGCTGGCAATGTTATCGGCCTTGCTGTTAAACAAATCAACGCGATTATCACCATCACCATCTACTGCAAAATCACGATAACTGGTGGGTATAAACTGCCCCATACCTATGGCCCCAGCTGCAGATCCTTTAACGGTTGTAGGGTCTAGCCCCTGGGAGAAACATAGGCGAAAAAATTCTGCTAACTGGCGTTGATAAAAGCCACTTCTACGGGGATAGTCAAAAGACAGGGTGGCCAGCACTCTTAGTGTGAGGTGTTTGCCCATGTTGGCGCCGTAATTACTCTCTATGCCCGCAATGGCTGCAATAATTTCGGCGTCGACCCCCGTTTGCTGAGTGACCAAATCTAATTTTTCACGATGTGTGTTAACAAAATCACGGCCACGCTTAATACGCGTTTCAGACACTAACCGACGTTGGTAGTCACTCCAAAGCCACTTGCCCTCGGGGGCATTTTTTAAGATGGGAATAATGCTAGGTTTGGCTTTGGTTTGGGCAAGGTATTGTGCCACTTGAGCCTTACTAAAACCCACACTATCGGTGGCGTTTAACCACTGAGCTACATCATCTCTATTATCAAAACTGGCACTGACGCCGCCCGTATAAGCACTGGCCACAAACACCCCTACCAACAGCCTACCTATTAACCTTTTGTTCAAACCTCTTCCCCTAAAAACCAACTAATCAGAACTAAAATAAATTGATCGAAACTATTTATCAATAGTCGAAATAGAATTAATTAGACAGTGACCGCCTAGGTCGGCAAAATACCTGTAGATATCACCAGATTACGCGCCTTAACCCTTGGTAGCCCTATGAGCCTTTCAGCATCTCTTTTATCGCCTTATGAGCTAAGGCAGCAAATCCGCACCGGATCCATGACCCACAATACTTCTGGGTTATGCGCCGGCTATGTGCAGGGCAACCTGTGCATCTTGCCTGAAGCATACGCTAACGACTTTTTAAAGTTCTGCCACCTTAATCCTAAACCTTGCCCCATCATCGGTATGTCTGAAAAACCCGGCGACTTTCGCTTAAAAAGTCTGGGGCAAGACATTGATCTGCGTACGGATATTCCCCAGTATAAACTATTTAATCACGGTCAGGCCCAAGGCCAAGTGGTTAATATTTTAGACCATTGGCGGGATGATCTTGTGGCCTTTGTTTTAGGTTGCTCTTTTTCGTTTGAAGAAGCCCTCATAGCCGATGGCCTAGAAGTACGCAACCTAACCCAAGGCGTCAACGTGCCTATGTACCGTACTAACATCGCTTGCCAAGCAGCAGGCCCGTTTGCAGGCAACATGGTGGTGAGTATGCGGCCTTTTAAACCCGCCGACGCCATTCGCGCCATTCAAATATGCAGCCGATTTCCTTCGGTGCATGGTGCCCCTGTGCATTTTGGAGACCCTAGGGCCATTGGCATTGCCAACCTTGAGCAACCCGACTTTGGCGACAAGATTAACCTAAACCCAGGGGAAGTGCCTTTGTTCTGGGCCTGCGGCGTTACCCCTCAGGTTGCCGTGGAACAAGCCAAACCACCCTTTTGCATTACCCATGCGCCGGGCTGTATGCTAGTCACTGATCTACCTAACAGCACCCTTGCCATCTTCTAAATACGCCAGCCCATTAACAAAGGATATCGTTATGCTACTCAATTGCGACTTAGGCGAAAGCTTTGGATCTTGGACTATGGGCCAAGATGAACAGGCCATGCCGCATATTGATCAAGCTAATATTGCCTGTGGTTTCCATGCCGGCGACCCGTTAGTCATGAGCCACACTTTAGCCCTAGCAAAGCAGCATGGGGTGATGGTGGGTGCGCACCCCGCTTACCCAGATTTAGTGGGTTTTGGTCGCCGTTCTATGAACTGCTCCCAAGGGGAAATCATGGCCTTTATGCACTATCAAATGGCTGCTATAGACGGTATGGCCGCTTGCCAGGGGCTGGCCTTAAGCTATGTAAAACCCCATGGCGCTTTATACAATGACATGATGGCCAAACAAGGGGTACGACAAGTCATTATGCAAGCTGTAAGCAGCTACCCTACACGCAATAATCAACCCCCATTAAAATTAATGCTGCAAGCCAATGCTCAGGCTGATGAACATATACGTGAGGCACAATCGTTAGGCTTAGAATTGTACTTTGAAGCCTTTGCCGACAGAGCTTACGAAGAGGACGGTAGTTTAATGGCCCGCAGTAAACCCGGCGCCGTACTAGATCACAAGGCCATGCTTAAACAGGTGCAACAATTGGTCAATACGGACACCGTGACTAGCGCTAGCGGCACTACCCTAAGGCTTAAGGTGGATAGCCTCTGTGTACACGGTGATAATGCGGCCGGCATTGCCGCCATCCAAGACATTGGTTTAATTATTAACAACGCCCACGCCAGAACGATTTGATGAGCCCCATCGCTACTCACATAGAAACAGCCAGTGAAAACAGCTACATCATCTATTTTGGTGACCGTAACAGTGCGCTAATCACACCCGCAGTGAGTGCATCAATTGCTGCATTTGCAGAACAAGTAAAACTTGAGTTTGGTTACCGCCTGGTTGATTTAGTGGCGTCCTACGCTTCATTGCTGGTAATTTACGACACCATGCATTGTGACCATATATGGGCTAAAAGCACCCTACGTAAGCTACTAACCAAACCACCAAAACACCATAAAAATGCCAGCGCACTGATTAAATTACCGGTTTATTACAGCACTCAATACGGCCCAGAACTGCCCTTAATAGCCCGTAATTCAGGCTTGTCTGTGGCACAGGTTATCGACATTCACAGCAGCACTCAATACCGTGTGTATGCCATTGGTTTTGCACCGGGTTTTGCTTATTTAGGCGAAGTGGATGAGCGTCTTGCCACATCAAGGCTAGCTACCCCTCGGCTAAAAGTGCCCGCCGGAGCAGTGGCTATTGCCGATCGGCAAACGGCGGTTTACCCAGCAGCATCACCTGGTGGGTGGAACCTAATAGGCTTGTGCCCAACACCCATGTTTAACGCCAATAAACAGCCCCATATGCCCGTATCTGTTGGTGATATTGTGCAATTCTTCCCTATAGACGAGCCACAATATTTAGCTTTGGGTGGGGTGCTACATGAGCTTTAAGGTATTACAACCTGGCCTGCTTAGCTTGTTACAAGACTTAGGCCGCTTTGGCCAACATGCTATTGGTTTAACCACCGGCGGCCCGTTGGATAATGAAGCTTTTTTATGGGCTAATCGGTTGTTACACAACACCCCTAACGCCTGCGCTATTGAAGTGAGTTTTGGCGGCCTACAGCTATTAGCCCAAACCCACAGCTACATTTGTGTGACTGGCGCCAGTTTAGACCTGACTATAAATGGCGTAACCAAAGCCCTATGGACCAGCCATAAAGTGCTGGCAGGGGATGAAATAAAACTGGGTTATTCCAGCCAAGGTTGCCGTAGCTATCTGGCTATTGCCGGCGGCGTCACCATTAAGCCTAGTTTTGGTAGTAGCGCTACGGTTATGCGAGAAAAGATAGGCGGTTTAGATAGCATGGGTGGCGAAAAACTAGCAACCAACGATGTTTTGCCCTGCAACACAGTGGTTAAGTTACCCCGCCAAAGTTTGGCGCAAAACCATTGGCCCCTCTATGGACAGGATGCGGCTACTTTGCGCCTGCTGCCAGGCTATCAATATAACCAGTTTGATAGCGGCACCCAAGCACGTTTTTTTCACGGTTGTTATAAGGTTACAGACCGTAGTGACCGCATGGGAATGCGCCTTGAAGGCCCAGCTGTAGCTTGCTCGTCTGAGCAAATGCTTTCCGAAGGCATTTGTTTGGGTGCGGTGCAAGTGCCTGCAGATGGCCAGCCCATCGTATTATTAAAAGATCGTCAAACCATTGGTGGTTACCCTAAAATGGGGGCCATTATGGCTAGGGACACGGCCACCCTGGCACAGCTTAGGCCCGGCGCCATGGTGCGTTTTGAAGCGGTGGATTTATATCAAGCACATACCATTAACACTTTGGCTCAGCACAAATATGATGCAACCCCTATGTTACATCTTAAGGATTAACCATGTTAAACGATCAGCAGTTAAGCCAGCTTATAGAAGATGCCTTAGTCGCCCGAAATCCCCGAGGTATGGCTCAGGTGCAACCGGCCCTCGCCCCTGGGTATTGCCTGCGGGCAGCTCAAATTTTACAAGCTTGTGTACACAACAAAAGTGCTGCAACCGTACTTATTGGCACGGGTTTCCCCGTAGTAGGCACCTTTGAGACCGATGGCCCGGTGGGCACTATTGCCCTTTATGAGTGCCTAGAAGCTTTAGGTGCGGTGCCTGTGATTGTTTGCGGCCAGCCGTTGGTAGGCGCCCTTGCGGGTCGTTACCGCACCCATACATTAAAGGTAGGCCATCACCAGCACGTTAAGGCTGACACTATGGCAGCCTTAGAAGAGTTTAAACCCCAAGCTATTGTGTCTATAGAGCGCCCGGGGCAAGCCCAAGATGGTGGCTACTACAACATGCGTGGTGAGAGCATTAGTGAAGGCACTGCCTGTTTTGATGGCTTTATGAAATGGGCTCAGTGCCCTACTATTGCCGTAGGCGATGGAGGCAACGAAATAGGCATGGGCAATGTCACCCAAGCATTACAGGAACTGAATATTGTGCCCTCCCTGACTACTGCAGACGAGCTAATTGTAGCCGATGTTTCTAACTGGGGGGCCTATGGTATGATCGCTTTCCTTGGCCTCTGGCACCAACAAGATTTATTGGCTAAAATTGATCCCTTAGCTATATTAAAGTACTTATCAAATCTTGGCAGCGTAGATGGCGTAACGCGTATTAATCAATTGACCGAAGACGGCTTACCCGTAAGCGAAGGCCAATCGGTGATTGAAGAATTACGCCGCATTACAGGTTTTAGTGTTTAAACTAGTTGCGGCTAGTGCAGCCCATAAGTGTAGGAGCATACAGTGCGTCTTCGTAACCTCAATAGCTTTATAAAAGTAGCCACTTTAGGCAGCTTTCATGGTGCTGCAGCTCAATTACATGCGTCACAACCCGCCATTTCTGCACGTATTGCCACCCTTGAGGAAGAGCTAGGCGTGAAGCTGTTTAAACGTGACCAGAGCGGCACCAAGCTCACGGCCCGCGGCATGCAACTATTACCTTTCGCGGAACGTTTAGTGTCTATCAGCAACGAAATGAAAACCCAGTTGCAAGACGATGCACCGCAAAAAGGCGTGTTTCGTATAGGTATTGCCGATACCGTTGCCCACCTCTGGTTGCGGGATTTATTAAAGGTGTGGCGTGAGCAACACCCACTCATTCAATTTGAGCTGACTATTGATCTGTCATTAGCACTGTACAAACAGCTTGAAGAGCATCAGTTGGATTTAGCCCTTATGGTGTACACAGGCCAAGCCAGTGCTGTAAATACGCAACCACTGAGTGAGTTTCCACAGGTGTGGGTTGGTAGCCCTCATTTTGCCAAGCGGGGGGAAATAATGGATGTTGATGCCCTAAGCAAGTGCCCAATTTTAAGTTTCCCGGCCGCCACTGGACCGGGCAAACATTTACAAGAATTATTTAGTCAGGTGGTAGAAAAACCTAAATTCCATACCAGTAATTCGGTTTCAGGGCTTCTGGCCATGGCCGAACAAGGCGCTGGTATTGCCTTATTACCCTTGCCTATTGTTGAAGAGGCGTTAAGGGCCGAACGTTTGATGGCGTTTAACGTGGACCCATTACCCCCTAAATTAAAATTTTGCTGCGGTTGGCGCCAAGATGAAGACCGTTTATTGCCACAATTATTAGCTGAAAGCGCAAGCCAGCTGGTTAATCAATCGGCTAGCACGACACTAGAGATAAAATCATGAGCACTGTTTATCTTAACGGCACCTACATGCCTATTGAAGACGCCAAAATATCCCCCCTCGACCGAGGCTTCCTGTTTGGCGATGGCATTTATGAAGTAATCCCTTCATACGATGGCAAAATGGTGGGTTTTGGCCCCCATATCGATCGTATGATTGAAGGCCTTAAGGCTTTAGAAATAGAATTAAATTGGAACCATGAGCAATGGCGCGAAGTATGCCAACAGCTGATTCAACGTAATCCTAATCCGCAACTGGGTTTGTATTTGCATGTTACCCGTGGAGCCGACACCAAACGTCATCACCCTTACCCCAAAGGAGTGCAACCTACGGTATTTGCCATGCCTACGGACATCCCGCCTGCGCCTATTCCAGAACGCGACAAAGTACATGCCTACAAAGTCACTAGCATGCAAGACCAACGTTGGCAGCGGTGTAATATTAAGTCTATTTCGCTGCTAGGCAATGTGATGCATTATCAACAGGGTTATAGCCAAGGCAGTGGCGAAGTATTATTGTTTAATGGTAACGATGAACTCACCGAGTGTGGTGCTTGCAATGCTTATATTGTCAAAAATGGCACGGTGATTACACCCGCCTTAGATCACCAGATTTTACCCGGTATTACGCGCCTTATTGCTTTGGGCGTATTACGTGATGAGGGCAGCATTGCGGTTGAAGAGCGGGTGGTTACCAAACAAGAAGTTTTTGATGCCGATGAAATTTGGATTTCAAGCTCAAGTAAAGAAATAGCCCCAGTAACTCAACTCAACGGTAAAGACGTGGGCGATGGCATGCCGGGGCCCGTTTGGGAAAAGGCTGCAAAGCTCTATAGTGCTGGCAAATTTAATTACTAATACGAGATTTATCCATGGCCCGTCCTAGTCACATGGTGGTTGATCTTGCCGCATTGATAAGCAATTACCAATGGGCTTGTCAGCTTGCTCCCCAAGCCAAAACCATGGCCGTTGTTAAAGCCAATGCCTATGGTCACGGTGCCGTAGCATGTGCCCAAGCGCTGGAGCCCTATGCGCCTGCATTTGGGGTGGCTTGTATTGAAGAGGCCATCACCTTACGCGAAGGGGGTATTAACAAACCTATTTTATTGCTGGAAGGTACCTTTACCGCCGATGAAGTAGCTATAGCTGCCCAACAAAACTTTTGGTTAATGGTAGAAGATCCTCTTCAAGTGGACGCCATTCTAACCGCCACAGTAATTAAACCACTGACAGTGTGGGTAAAAGTAGACAGCGGCATGCACCGCTTAGGACTTAACCCAAATCGCGTTAACAATTATTACCAACAATTATTAGCCAGCCCTAATGTGTGCAACGACATGGTGTTTGCCACTCATTTTGCCAGTGCCGATGAAACTAACAATAATTTTACCTTAGCTCAGGTTAAGCAGTTTAAGGCCACGGCAGATCATTTTGAGCACCCCACTAGCCTTGCAAACTCGGCGGCAATCATGGCATGGCCAGAAGCCCATGCCCACTGGAACCGGGCCGGTTTTATGCTTTACGGAAATTCTCCTTTAGATGCTCAACATCCTTCCAGTAAAGGCTTACAGCCCGTAATGCAGGTGCGTTCGGCTATTATTTCTTTACGCCAAATTGAAACTGGAGCCAGTGTAGGTTATGCCCAGCAGTGGCGTGCTGCACGGCCGTCGATCATTGCCACCGTAGCCATAGGTTATGGTGATGGCTACCCCCGCAGCGCAGCTACGGGCACCCCGGTTGTGGTTAATGGCCAGCGGGCCAGCATTGTAGGCCGAGTTTCCATGGACATGATTACTATAGATGTTACCGATCTAGAAGGGATTCATGTAGGTGATCAAGTGTGTTTGTGGGGTAAAGGGTTAAGCATTAATGAAGTGGCCCAACATGCAGGCACCATAGGTTACGAACTGATGACCCGTGTCACTCAACGTTTGCCTATATTTTACAAGCAAGATTAATTTAACAGGCCCATTTTTTGGCATCAAGTAGGTTGCGGCCTACGGGCATGGATAGACATGAGCAGGCCAAGGCTAGCCATTAAGGTGACCGCCGAGGTGCCGCCATAACTGACTAAGGGTAACGGCACGCCCACCACCGGCAACAAACCACTCACCATACCCACATTCACCAATACGTAAACAAAGAAGGTAAGGGTTAAGCTAGCTGCCAACATTCGATCAAATGGATGTGCGGCATAACCGGCAATAATAAGCCCTCGCGCCAGCACCAAAAAATACAGAGTCAACAACAAGCACACACCTATTAAACCAAACTCTTCGGCCAATACCGCTACAATAAAGTCGGTATGGGTTTCGGGTAAAAAATCTAAATGGGACTGGGTGCCTTGCAACCAACCTTTACCATTAATACCGCCAGAACCGATGGCGATTTTAGATTGAATAATATTCCAACCAGCCCCTAAAGGATCACTTTCTGGGTCTAAAAAGGTAAGCACTCGTTGTTTTTGGTATTCACGCATGCCCATCCACATCACCGGAAAACCCGCAGCACCTAAAGCAATAGCGGCCAATACATAGCGCCACAATAAGCCAGCGAAAAAAATCACAAATAGGCCAGAGCTACCAATCAGTAACGAAGTACCTAGATCTGGCTGTTTAGCTATGAGTAACACCGGTACAACCACCAATCCCATGGCAATAATGACATGTATTAAATGCGGAGGCCTAGGCCGACTGGCTAAATACCAAGCCACGGTTAATGGCACCACTAGCTTCATTATTTCTGCAGGCTGAAAACGAGGCAACCCTGGAATAGCCAACCAACGTTGGGCTCCTTTGGCGCCCACACCAAATAACAACACCGCTAGCAGCATTAATAACCCGGCAACATACAAAAAAGGCATCCAGCGCTGCACCTTGCGTAGGTTTATTTGGGTAATCATCACCATGCCTAACAAGGCCACACCGTAACGCACTAGCTGTTTTTGCACCGCTGCTTCGCTAGCACCAGAGCCAGAGTAAAGCACTAACAACCCAAATGACATAATGGCTAACAACAGCACTAACAGCCATGGATCTAGCCGCAGCTTAACCCACAATCTAGGGCCTTGTTGAAGATGTTTTCTGGCTTCTGGAGCCCAACGTTGAAAATCAGCCATCGTTATGCGCCTCTTGCTGGACACCTAAAATGCGCGCATCAAACATTTTTCTAGCTAAAGGCGCGGCCGCAGAACTACCGCCACCACCGTTTTCTATGATGACCGCAATAACAATAGTAGGATTTTTGGCAGGCGCCCAGCCAATATAAAGGCCATGGTCACGGAATTTTTCGGCAATTTTTGAGGCGTCATAGGTGTCGTCTTGCTTAATACCCAATACTTGAGCGGTGCCTGTTTTGCCCGCCATTTTATAACTGCTGTTGGCGCCGCTACGGCGGCCGGTGCCCCGTTGACCGTGCATGACATCAATCATAGCATTATGAATTCTCTTCCAATCACTACTGCGCTTTAGGCTAACGTTGTTAGGCAGCGCTGGGTCTTTGCGGCCAATGTCGCTCACCTTTGTCACCGGTTGGTCATCCATGGCTTTAATCATTCTGATTTGGTGCCATTGGCCTTTATTGGCAAGGACCATGGCCATAGTCGCTAGCTGTGTGGGAGTCGCCGATAAAAAGCCCTGTCCAATACCCATGTTTAACGAATCACCCGGAAACCAAGACGCATTGCGATTGATGCGCTTCCACTGTTTGGTGGGTAACACCGCTTGGGTGGCTTCGGGCTGATCGGCAATGGTAATTTGGCCTAAACCAAATTGGGCCAAGTATTTTGTCATGGGTGTGTTGCCCATGAGGTGAGCAATCGCGTAATAATAGGTATCCACAGATTCCACGATAGACTTATGCATGTTAACCCGGCCATGGCCACCCTCTTTCCAGTCTCGGTACAAGCGACCCCCTTCCGTTAACTGGTAATAACCTGGGTCCCAAAGGGAGAACTTGCGCGACACAATGCCAGAATCCATTCCGGCTAGTGCAATCACTGGCTTTACTGTGGACGCAGGTGGATAACGCCCCCTTAATGCACGGTTAAACAAAGGCAGATCGTCGGAATTTCTTAGTGTTTTGTAGTTAGCACTACTTATGCCGGTAACAAATTGGTTGGCGCCGTAGCTTGGCGCACTGGCCATGGCCAACACTCCACCCGTTTTAGGGTCTAGGGCCACAATAGCACCGCGCTTACCTTGTAACAATTGAGCGGCTGTTTGTTGCAGCTGCGCATCCAGATAAAGCGTAATGTCTTTTCCCGGTACGGGATCAAGGCGTTCTAACACTTGTAGCACTCGGCCACGGGCATTGGTTTCTACGGTTTGATGACCCACGGTGCCATGTAATTCTGTTTCGTAGAAGCGTTCTATGCCCAACTTGCCAATATGGTGGGTGGCGCTGTAGTTACTGCCGTCTATTTTGGCCAGCTCCCTATCGTTGATGCGGCCTACATAACCCAAAGCATGTACAAACCCTTCATCTAAGGGGTAATAGCGCACTAGCGTGGGCACTATACGTACGCCGGCAAAGCGGTGTTGATTAACGGTGATTTTAGCAATTTCTTGTGGGCTCATCTGAAAACGCAAAGCCACTGGACTATAGGGCCTACGGGGCTGATTTAAACGTCGCTTAAAACGTTTAATGTCATCTTCGTCAATGGTCACCACCTTAGCTAAGTTTGTGATGGTGGTATCTATGCCCCGCCGTCCTCCCTCTAGCTGTTCTGGGATTAGGGTTAAGCTATGGCTAGCTCGATTGCCAGCTAATAAAACCCCATTGGTGTCATAAATTAACCCCCGTGTAGGGGCAATGGCTTGTAATTGCTGGCGATTATCATCCGACTGGGTGACATAATGTTGGTGCTGCCAAATTTGCAAATAAACCAAACGGGCGATGAGGCCAGCAAAAAGCATTACAATCAGCAACAGGGCAAACCACAAGCGCGCCTTAAATTGGCTGACTTCTTGGCGTTGGGTGTCCATTGTTGACCAAGGCATATTACGGCTGGCTACTTATGGTAAGGGTGGTTGTTGAGTAAGCTCCAAGCGCGATAAAGTTGCTCGGCTAGCAGCACTCGTACTAACGGATGGGGTAAGGTGAGAGGTGACAAAGACCAACGTTGATCTGCCCTTGCAACACATTCTTTAGCTAAGCCATCGGGGCCGCCTATCAGTAAGGTTACATTACGGCCACCCATGCGCCATTGTCCACATTGCTCAGACAGCTGTTCGGTGCTCCAAGGTTTGCCTAGTACATCCAATGCAATAACATAATCTTGGGGTGGAATAGCAGCCAACATTTGTTCGCCTTCTTTGGCAATGGCGCGGTTTAAATCTGCACCTTTGCCACGAAAACCCAAGGCCAATTCGTGTAATTGAAGTTGCATGTCATTAGGCATACGGCGAGCATACTCGTCGTAGCCGTGAGTGACCCAAGCAGGCATTTTAGTGCCCACTGCAAGCAACTTAATTTTCATTTATACCCGCGGCTCTACGTCGCTAGATAAACTTTCTTTAAGGGCTGGATTCCATAACCGCTCTAAGTCGTAAAACTCACGAGCTTCGGCTTGCATCACGTGCACTACCACGTCGCCAAGATCTGACAATACCCAATCGCCACTCATTTCGCCTTCAACACCTAAAGGTGGTACGCCGTTTTGCTTGGCTTGAAATGACACTTCATCGGCCAAAGATTTTACGTGACGGTTAGAGGTGCCTGTTGCGATGACCATGTAATCGGTGACGTTAGACAAGCCACGTACATCCAATTGCACAATGTCTTTGCCTTTCATCTCTTCTAAAGCAGTGGTGATTAATGTTAATAAGTTTTCAATGGGCATAGCCATAATTCATGTTCCAAAAAATCTAATTAATGCCATATAGGCTTTGGCTTGCAATGTATTGTGCCACTGCAGGCGCTAATTCTGTTGCGCTAGGCTTTTGGCCTAAACGCAGCTGCTGCCGTATCTGGGTTGCAGATACAGCATGTTGCCCTAATTCCAGGTGGGCCACCTGACCGGATGGCGAAGCTAATAAATATTTAGCTTCGTCCACCTTATGAGCCGCATACCAAGTAAGCAACTCAGGATCTGTTGGCCAACTTGTTGCTGGCCTCGTGAGCACTAATACATGCCCATAATTTAATAACTCTTGCCACCGGTGCCATTGCTGTAGCCCGGCAAACGCGTCCATCCCCATGCACCATATTAATGGCACATCAGGGCCAATTTCTTGCCTCACTTCTTGCATTGTGAGCACGCTGTAACTTGGGCCACACCGTTTAAGTTCCCGCTCATCTATGGCCAGCTGGGCATAGTCTTGAATGGCTAAACACAGCATTTTTAACCGTTGCCAAGCTTTGGCTGCCGGCATTTGTCTATGGACAGGCTGGTTATTGGGGACCAGGTGTATAGGCTGCACACCCAAATAACCACTCAATTCTAAAGCCGATGACACATGGCCTTGATGAACAGGATCAAAGGTTCCGCCCCACAATATTTTAGCTGTGGCCCCTAGGCTTGCCTTAACCTCGGGTATGGCCATCACCAAAAACAACATACTTTTGCGACGTTAAACCTTGTAACCCAACGGGGCCTCGCGCATGTATTTTGTCCGTTGAAATGCCAATTTCGGCGCCCAAGCCGTACTCAAAACCATCCGCAAATGCTGTAGAGGCATTAATCATCACCGAACTTGAATCCACTTGAGCCATAAAACTACGGGCTTTAGTATAGTTTTCAGTCACGATGGAATCCGTATGATGGGAACCATACTGATTGATATGTTCAATAGCCGCCTGCATGTCATTGACCACTTTAATTGACAGTACAGGTGCTAGGTATTCTGTAGTCCAATCGTGTTGCGTGGCGGCAACAATATTGCCCGTATAGTTGCTGATTTTAGCCATGGCTTGAGGGCATAAACGTAACTCAATACCAAATTCCTGAAAACCTTGCGCCAATTGAGGCAATAGTTCATCAGCCCTAGATTGTGCCACTAATAAAGATTCCATAGCATTACACACACCATAGCGTCGAGTTTTGGCGTTGATAGCAATATTAATGGCTTTGGTGGCACAAGCTTCGTCGTCGATATAGACATGACAATTTCCATCCAAGTGTTTAATCACTGGGATACGTGCTTCTTCGCTCACTCGTTTAATCAGGCTTTTGCCACCCCGGGGTACAATCACATCAACAAAATCAGTTAATGTGATCAGCTCACCCACGGCAGCACGATCTGTGGTTGCTATCACTTGCACTGCGGCTTCGGGTAGACCTACCGCCAACAAACCTTGTTTGACGCACGCAGCAATAGCTTGGTTAGAATGCGTGGCCTCAGACCCACCACGTAATATGGCGGCATTGCCTGACTTAATACACAAACTAGCCGCATCTACGGTCACGTTAGGCCTAGATTCGTAAATAATACCCACTACACCTAATGGCACGCGCATTTTACCCAACTGAATACCGGATGGGCGATAACTCATGTCGGTGATTTCGCCCACTGGGTCGGCCAGCTCTGCCACCTGCTTTAAACCCAAGATCATGGCGTCAATACCGTCGTCTGTGAGTTGAAGACGATCGAGCATGGCGGCGTCTAAGCCATTGTTTTCACCTGCCATTAAATCTTTTTTATTGGCCGCTTTAAGGGCTTCTCTTGCGTTATCAAGAGCGTCGGCCATGGCCAATAGTGCATTATTTTTTGCCATCGTCGGCACCAAAGCCAAAACCTTTGCAGCGGCTTTGGCTTGCGCACCTACTTGCTGCATGTAATCAGCGACAGACATGACATTATTCTCTTAAAAATAGTAACAATATTACGGCGCACATTATAGCGCGAATCAAACCCAAAAAGAGCAAAAAAACAGCCCAATTATTGGAAATTTTCTATTCACCCCAAGCCGGCACCAAAGTCTGGGGCAAACCCAGCTGAGACAGTATGCGCGCCACGACAAAATCCACCATATCCGCAACACTTTGAGGGCGATTATAAAACCCTGGGCTTGCAGGAATAACCACCGCGCCCATACGGGTTAATTTAAGCATATGTTCAAGGTGAATTTCTGAATAGGGCGCCTCTCGCGGCACTAAAATGAGTTTGCGTCGTTCCTTTAGATGCACGTCGGCGGCGCGCTCAATAAGGTTATTGCTTGCACCACAAGCAATGGCCGACAAAGTACCTGTACTGCATGGGCAAACCACCATGGCGTCACCGCCACCAGAGCCGGATGCCACGGGTGCCATCCATTGTTGTTTGGCAAACACACGCAATTGATGTGGCTGGGCATCATACAGCTCACTAAAAAACACCTGCATGGCCGCCGTTGCAGCGGGTACTTTAAGGTCTGTTTCTGTGGCTAACACCACCTGAGCTGCAGCCGATACCATTAACGACACCTCACATCGCGCCCCTAATAAACACTGTAAAAGGCGCAAACCATATTGCGCACCAGAAGCCCCCGTAATCGCCAAGGTCACCTTATAAGGTGCGTTAGGGGCCCCCGCTGAATGAGGGGCCGAATGAGTGGCTGAGCGAATAGTTGTCTGCGTCATAAG
>JAQRMV010000028.1 GCA_028598985.1 Gammaproteobacteria bacterium | reverse complement strand
TGCAAATGCTAATGGCGATGCTGTAGCCGGCAAAACCAAGGCAGCCTTATGTGCAGGTTGCCACGGCGCAGGCGGCAACAGTGTAGTACCCATATTCCCCAAACTTGCGGGGCAACATGCGCAATATTTAGAACAGTCTATGAAAGAGTTTAGATCCAAAACTCGCACCGGTGCCAATGCTGCGCAAATGTACCCAATGGTAGCAAGCCTTAGTGATCAGGATATCGCTGACTTAGCGGCTTACTTCGCCTCGAATTAGTTCATTTATATGCTATTATAATGGCTCATTTTAATTCAGCGATTTAACCCATGATCCAATATTCTCGCTTACTTATAAGTGCAATTATTTTTGCGTTGAGCTCTCTTCCCGTACAGGCTGCCAGTTTCAAACAAGCCAAAAAACTCTATGCCGCTGCAGACTATTCTGCAGCTATTGAGGAACTACAACCTTTAGCCAAAGCTGGCAATGCTGATGCAAGCAACCTTTTAGGCGAAATGTATTGGCAAGGGTTAGGCGTGCAATCCGATATCGCTAAGGCAAAAGTCTTATTTCAAGCTGGAGCCAACACCGGTCACCTAGCAGCGCTGAACAACTTAGACGGCATTCTAGATGTTGAATATAAGCTGGAACTAAAATCTATAGAGCCTTTAGCTGCCAACGGCAATGCGGAAGCACAAAATCGTTTGGGGCGCATGTATGAATTTGGCCAAGACCATGACATTAATCCTAAATTGGCCTTTAGCTGGTACAAAAAAGCTGCGGCTCAAGGCAACATAGAAGGCCAAATGAATGTAGCACGAAGCTACAATTTTGCCCTGGGTACAGATCAAGATTTAATTCAGGCCGAAGCAGGCTACCTAAGCAACGCTCAGGCTGGGCATATCGACAGCATGTTCTTTTTGGGCACCATGCATTTTGCTCAAATCAGCCAAGCCGCTGATGATGCCGATAGGCAAGCTTACGCATGGCTAAAACTAGCCGCCGAAAACGGTCATGCCACTGCAGCTGCCATGGTGACACGGTTGAGTATAAAACTGGGTGACCATTTAAACCAGGGCGAAGCCTTATATCAAGAGTACGCTGCGGCATACTCTCCTGCTCAATAATATGAGCATTAGGCGCTTCAAGGTACATAATCACCCAAACGCTAGTTTAGTTAAGCGTCTTCTTGCCATAGTTTACGACAGCCTATTAGTGATGGCCCTATGGATGTTAATTGGGTACGTTTTTATTGCATTTAATGATGGCCAGGCCGTGTCAGGGCCTTTTTTTAACAGCTGTATTTTTCTGATCACTTTCTTATTCTTCGCTTTATTTTGGACTCGCACGGGTCAGACTCTAGGCATGATCGCATGGCGTTTACGGATAGAGTCTGATCAAGGCCAGCCTATAAGCGCCAAACAAGCTTTACTGCGCTTTATGGCTGCGATTTTTTCTGCCTTGGTGTTTGGTTTAGGTTACTGGTGGGTTCTGTTTAATCCAGAAAAACTAAGCTGGCACGACCAGTGGTCCCACAGCCGGGTGGTACAACTGCCTAAAACAGAAGTTTAACCTGCCCTTCTCAACAACCAGCCGCCGCCGGCCATGCAAAGCAATATGGGTAACAAATAGGCCAACAATGGGGTAAAGCCAAACACACTACTGGCTGGACCTAATACTTCTTGCGCATAATTAAAGGCTAGTCCCACCATCACCCCTACTAACACTCGCTGCCCCAATGTTACGGACCGAGTAGAGCCAAATACAAAAGATATCGCCACAAACACCAACGAAAAGGTAGCTAAGGGTTGTAATATTTTCTTCCAGAATGCCAGTTTATAAGGTTCGGCCTCTAAACCACTGCGATTTAAGTACTGACTGTATTGCACTAAATCTTCAATGGCCAAGTGTTGCGGATCCATGCTCAATATAGATAACAAATGCGGTTGTAAAGACACCGGCCACGATAAATGTTCCAAATTTTCTTGCATGATGTTCTGGTGCTCTGGCCATACCTTTTGAGCACCTTGCAACGACCATTGCTGGTCTTTATAAACCCCTTGTTTAGCCACTAGGGTTTGTTGCCAATCATGGTCTTCAAAACGATAACGAGAAACTTCTTGAAGCACTCCGTCTGATCTCACCGCTCGCACGAATATATAGTCATCATCACGCAACCAAAAGCCTTTGGCAGAAGACACTCCCTTATATTGAGCCTGCTCAATTTCAGCCATCTTCTGGCTTACGGGGGCCACAAATTCACCGACTATGGCTGCAGCGATAACAAATATCGACACGGCCTGCATCACCGACCATACAATACGGCGTAGAGAAACACCGGCCGCACGCATTACCGTAAGTTCGCTGTTATTTGCTAGCGCACCCAAACCTACCAAACAGCCCACCAACACCGTAAGGGGCATAAATTCATACACCCTTCGGGGTATAGTCAGGGCGATATAAGTCAGCACTTGTTTAAAACTTGCGCCTTGGTCAAGAGCATCCAACTCACTGCCTAAGGCGGTCATCAAATCCAAACCCAAAATCACCAATAGCACTATCGCCACCGAGGCCCAAATATGACGAGCGATGTATAAATCAAGTAAGCGCATTGGGGGTGCCTCCACCAGCTCGCCGCATAGTCAACTCCCGCCCAAACACCAACAACAGCCCTAGTAATAGAAAGGTGGTGTGGAGCAACCAAATTTTTAAGTCTGCATTGTCCACAGCTCTGGCCATGTCATCCCGCAAACTTGTAAGCGCTGACAAATAAACTAGATACACTAAAATAGCAGGTAATAAACGTGCAAAACGGCCTTTACGAGGGTTCACCTGGCCTAATGCAATCGCCACAAAACTCACGATAAGGGTCATCAATGGTAACGAGATACGCCAATAAAGTTGCGCCCTATGATCAGCCTGATCAGAGCCTAATAATATAAGCGTAGGCAAAGTAAAACCACGGGTTATATTAATCTGCAATTCCTGTGTATATAAGCGCACTGCCAAATCCTCAAAACGAGTCACAGTATAATCCAGCTGACCGGGTTGACCTTCAGTTCGAGAGCCTTCCTTTAATAATAAGTAACGTGTTTGGTATTCTTCATCAAACACTTGACGCGCTGATGTTGCCTTAATTAAAACGGGTGCTGAAGCGGGATCAGGTCTATTAAATACAAATACATTAAGCAACTGCTGGCGGTCCTCACTCATGGTTTCTGCATAGATAATTTGGCGTTCTATATTGCCTTGAAAACGGCCAGCAACAACATTATCAAATTCTGCTGTATGGGATTGTTCATACAATATTTCTTCTACATTGCGCGAAGTCTCAGGCGCTAGCCAAAGGCTTAGAATAGCAACCAAGAGTGCCAAAAGGGACAATGGAACTAACACAACTTTAACCAGTTGACGCTGGCTCACGCCGTTGGCAAACAACACCGTAAGCTCATTATCTACACTAAGCCTACCTAAGGTTAGCAGCACCCCTAAAAAACCACCTAGAGGCAATAAAGTACTCAAGTAGGCGGGCAATAGATTCACTATAATAATTAATACCGCTTGAGCTTCAAGCTCGCCGGTTACTGCCTTGCTAAGATAATGCGCAAAGCGGCTACTGGAAATGATCAGCAACAAGACCATACTCACGGCGAATGCACTCACAAGTACTTCTTTATTGATATAACGGGTAATTAATGACAAATGACGGGCTTCTTAACTGATTAATAGCAGACTTTTAGCTAACAAAGGCTAACGATAAGGTTAAGTGTATCAGATTTTTAAGGAAACTAAGATTTAAGCTACATTCTAGGTTTACATCCCTAGAGACACAGATCAATATGGCGTAGAATTTTAGCACTGCCTTAAACTACACAAGGCCAATTACACGTACAATTGTCATGGAGACCACATGGAATTTTCTTTACAACAGGACGCCTCTCAACTCGATACTGCAGCCAGCCTCATTCTACCCTTAACTTTAGCGCAAGATGGCAGCACCCCAATAACTAGCGATGCCCTAAAAAGGGCTGATGTTTTGCTTAATGGAGCCATTTCCCATGCTATTGCTAGTGGCGACTTATCAGGCAAATTTAAAGTAAGCCAATTATTTCTTAATGCTGGATCAGGGCCAGATCGTATATTAGTGATTGGCACAGGCACTGCGGATAAGCTTAATGGACGTAAATACGGCCAACTGGTTCAATCTGCATGGGCAAAAATCAGCACTAATCCAGGCGCTCATGTGGCCAACCTGCTCACCACAGCAGATTCCCAGGCGTTGGATATATCAAGTAAAGTGCGACTGACTGTAGAATCTATGGTGCAAGCCTGTTACCGTTTTGACCAATTTAAAACCGACAATAAAGACGATCCCACAAACAACACTCAAGCCACCACTATGGCTCTAGCCGCAGGCACTGAAACCCAGACTCAATTAGAACAATCCGTAGCCACGGCCACCGCCATGGACTTATGTCGCGACCTAGGAAACCTTCCCGGTAATGTGTGTACGCCTAATTTTTTAGCCGAACAGGGCCACAAACTAGCGGCAAGCTCTAGTAAAGTTACTACGCAAGTACTTGAAGAAGCAGAAATGGAAACCTTGGGTATGCACTCATTGTTATCCGTAGGCAAAGGCAGCGCTGAACCTTCTAAACTCATCGTTATTAATTACCAAGGCGGCGAAGAAAGTGCGCGACCACACGTATTAGTAGGCAAAGGCATTACCTTCGATTCTGGTGGCATCAGCATTAAACCTGGCGCAGCTATGGATGAAATGAAATATGACATGTGTGGTGCTGCAAGTGTAATTGGAGCCATGCAGGCTGTCATTAACATGGACTTAAAAGCCAACGTTGTAGCGATCGTTGCTAGTGCCGAGAACATGCCTTCTAGCACCGCTTCTAAACCCGGCGACATTTACACCACCATGTCTGGAAAGACCGTTGAAGTACTCAATACAGACGCAGAGGGCCGCCTAGTATTATGTGATGCACTGACTTACGCGGAACGTTTTAATCCTAAAACAGTAGTGGATGTAGCTACCCTAACAGGGGCTTGCATCATTGCTTTAGGACATCACACCAGCGCTGTACTCAGCAACGACGATCAGTTCGCTGCTAGCATCATGACGGCCGGTAAACAGGCCTTTGATCAGGCATGGCAATTGCCGATGGGCGATGAATACCAAGAACAGCTAGACAGCAATTTTGCCGACTTAGGTAATATAGGCGGTCGTTCTGCGGGCACCATAACAGCCGCCTGTTTCCTGTCTCGCTTTACACAAAGCTACACTTGGGCACACTTAGACATTGCTGGCACAGCGTGGACATCGGGAGCGAAAAAAGGCTCCACGGGACGCTGCGTACCGCTCCTGGTTCAACATTTAGTTAATCAGGTTTAGTTTATGAATCGAGCAGATTTTTATCAGCTCAAATCTAGCGACCCGGCCAGCCGCTATCCGCTGCTGTGCCGTTTGTTGGAAAAGTGCCTAGCCGCTAAACAGCAGGTTTATATTATTTGCCGCGATGCCGCAGAAATGAGCCACTTAGACCAATATATATGGGCCTTCAAACCGGATTCCTTTATGCCTCATGTATGTGCAGGCAATAATAACAGCGCAAGCGCTAGGATTGTTTTGGGCCACCCCGCCACACTTAAATCCGACCAACCTACACATCAAGAAATATGCATTAACTTAAGCCATGAACTGGCGCCAGATCAGTTTAAACGCATTATTCAATTGGTGGTGCAAGAAGAAGGTTTAATGCAGACCGCACGCCAACATTACGCCAGCTATAGCCAGCTTGGCCATACCATGCAGTATCACAAAGTTTAATTTTAAATCACTTTTCACAGACGAAAAAAAACGCCGCTAAAAGCGACGTTTTTATAATGTTATGTTCTTAACGAATTAAGAAGGAACAACATTGTTGGCACAAGGGCCTTTTTGGCCTTGGCCAACTTCGAATTCTACGGCTTGACCGTCGTTCAAAGTGGCGTAACCGCCGCCATTGCGAATTTCAGAATGGTGTACGAATAAATCCTTACCACCGTCTTCTGGAGTGATGAAACCGAAACCTTTATCGGCGTTAAACCACTTCACTGTACCTTTGCTCATATCTTTACTCTTTGCTACTAAATTAATTTGATAAACCGCCTTCATCTGCGCGGATTCTCAAACAGATGACATCTGTTACTGCGCAAACTTACGGCTTGGGTCTTCACACATAACGGTCAAGCTAGTGCGGTGCATAGTTTAGCACCTTATTTTTAGGAAAGCCAATCAATACGCGAATCATCGACTAACGAGCTCCATATCTTGGTTTAAATTGCTTCGATTTTAGCCACTTGATGCTGTAAAGTAGTGGCCGCCGCTTCGGCATCCTTTAGCTTAGCTCGCTCTTTTTCAATGACTTCCGCGGGGGCTTTATCTACAAATTTTGCATTACCCAGCTTACCGCCAAGGCGCTTAATTTCACCCTGCAACTTACCTAGCTCTTTATTCAAGCGCGCAAGCTCTGCACTTTTATCGATAAGGCCGGCCATAGGTACTAATACTTCTAATTCCCCCACCAGAGCCGTTGCACTTAAGGGCGCCTCAGCACCTGGATCAAGTATAGTGATACTTTCTAACTTAGCGAGCTTAATGAGGAATTGGCTATTGCCTGAGAGGCGCTTTTGGTCCTCCACACTGGCCTGATTAAGCAACACAGGAATGGGCTTGCCGGGGGCAATATTCATTTCGCCACGAATATTACGGAGGCCATCAATAATGCCACGCACCCAGTTAAGGTCTGTTTCGGCAGCTTCATCTATTTTACTGTCGTCTGGTATTGGGTATGGCTGTAGCATAATACTCTCGCCTTCGGCCCCTGCAAGGCTCTTAACGCGCTGCCAAATTTCTTCGGTAATGTAGGGCATCAGCGGGTGAGCCAAACGCAGTACCGCCTCTAGCACACCCACCAAAGTACGACGAGTGCCTCGCAATTGCTCTGCCGTGGCATTGTCGTCCCAAAGAACAGGCTTGGATAGCTCTAAATACCAATCGCAGTATTCATTCCAGATAAAATGATAAAGAGCTTCAGCAGCATGATCAAAACGATACATCCCCATAGACTCTATGACTTTTTGCTCTGTCTTTTGTAAACGAGAACCAATCCAGCGATCTGCCAAACTCAAATCAACATCACCGCCAGCTTGGCCACAATCTTGCTCTTCACAATTCATCAGCACGTAGTTAGTGGCATTCCAGATCTTGTTACAGAAATTACGGTTGCCTTCTATACGGCCTAAATCAAACTTAATGTCTCGCCCTGTGGACGCTAAAGAACATAAAGTAAAGCGCAAGGCATCTGTACCATAAGACGCGATGCCGTCTGGAAAGTGTCTAAGGGTTTGTTTTTCAATCTTCTTAGCCAACTGTGGTTGCATCATGTTGCCAGTGCGTTTTTCCAACAGCGCTTCCAATTCGATGCCGTCAATTAAGTCCAACGGGTCAATCACATTACCCTTAGACTTAGACATTTTCTCGCCATCTTGATCTCGCACCAAGCCATGCACATATACGGTCTTAAATGGCACTTGAGCTTGGCCAGTTTCATCTTTGGTAAGGTGCATGGTCATCATAATCATGCGCGCAACCCAGAAGAAAATAATATCAAAGCCTGTCACTAGCACATCCGTAGGATGGTACTTAGCCAAGGCTTCTGTAGAGTTTGGCCAACCTAAAGTACCAAAGGTCCATAAACCGGATGAGAACCAAGTGTCTAGCACATCCTCATCTTGCTTTAAATTGATGGTGCCCAAGCTGTGCTTGTCACGCACTTCTTCTTCACTACGGCCAACATAGAAATTGCCCTCGTCGTCGTACCAAGCTGGAATTCGGTGGCCCCACCAAAGTTGTCGAGAAATACACCAATCCTGAATGTCACGCATCCAAGAGAAATAAGTGTTCTCCCATTGCTTAGGTACAAATTCAATGCGCCCATCTTCCACCGCCTCAATTGCAGGCTCTGCCAACGGTTTAGTACTTACAAACCACTGATCAGTGAGTAACGGTTCAATTACTAGGCCCGAGCGGTCGCCGCGCGGCACTTTCAAACCATGATCTTCAATTTGTTCCAACAAACCCGCTGCGTCGAGGTCTGCCACAATACTGTCGCGGGCCACATAACGGTCTAAGCCACGGTATGCCGTGGGGATGGTTTCGTTATGTTCATCAATGGCCTTCCCCTCAGTAGTATATACATCAGGCACCCGAACGATGGCTGCATCATGATCCAGTACATTAATCATTCCTAGATCATGACGCTGACCCATGGCATAGTCATTAAAGTCGTGGGCTGGGGTGATTTTTACACAGCCCGTACCAAAGTCCATATCCACATAATCGTCAGCAACAATAGGTATCATACGCCCCACCAGAGGCAGTTCGATAAACTTACCTATTAAGTGCAGGTACCGCTCATCTTTAGGGTGCACAGCGACGGCGGCATCGCCTAACATCGTTTCTGGACGCGTAGTAGCAACAATAAGATAATTTTTGCCATCGACTGTAGTGGCGCCATCAGTTAACGGGTAACGCAAATGCCATAGGTGACCTTTTTCATCCGTAGAAATAACCTCTAGATCAGAAATAGCCGTGTGTAGTTTTGGATCCCAATTAACCAGCCGTTTTCCGCGATAGATTAAACCGTCGTCATATAAACGAACAAAGGCTTCTTGCACTGCAGTATAAAAACCGTCATCCATAGTGAAGCGCTCACGGCTCCAATCCACACTCGCACCCATACGACGAAGTTGGCGGGTAATTGTGCCACCAGATTCGGCTTTCCAATCCCATATTTTTTCAAGGAACTGGTCGCGGCCTAAGTCGTGGCGAGTTTTGCCTTCTTCTGCCTGAACCTTACGTTCCACTAACATTTGCGTAGCGATACCTGCATGGTCAGTGCCTACTTGCCACAAAGTGTCATGCCCCTGCATACGCTTAAAACGCGTTAACGCATCCATAATGGTGTCTTGGAAAGCATGCCCCATGTGCAAACTACCCGTGACATTGGGCGGTGGAATAACAATGCTGTATGGTGTGCCTTCACCGGAAGGAGCAAAATAATTATTGTCTTCCCACTGTTGATACCATTGCTGTTCTATTGCGTTAGGGTTGTATGTCTTTTCCATGATGCTTGGCAAGCGCTCTTGTTAGGTCGTTATAAAAATGGCACAAACCCCACCTTATGGCAGGATTTGCTCTAGATTGAATGATCTATTAGGACTTAATGGTTGCAACCTGGGCCGTGGATATGGCCGTTAGATAGCTCGTCTTCTGAAGCTGCACGAACCTCAGTGATTTCCACATCAAAATTTAAAGTTTCACCCGCAAGGTCATGGTTACCATCTACACTGACCATATCACCTTCAACGGCAGTCACCGTAACCACTTGTTGTTGGCCAGAGTCGCCTTCGGCGTGAAACTGCATACCCACTTCTAAGTTATCAATACCAGAGAACATTTCGCGGCTTACTTGCTGAACCATTTCTTCCATGTATTCGCCGTAACCCAAATGAGGAGGCACTTCTACTTGCAACTTATCACCTGCCTGTTTGCCTTCAAGGGCCTCCTCTAAGCCTTGTACAATATTGTGCGCACCATGCAAGTAAGGCAAAGGTTCGCCTTCTCGAGAGGTATCTACAAGCTCGCCCGCGCCGTTAGTTAATGTATAGTGAAAGCTAACTACGCTATTCTCGGCAATTTTCATTTGTGACTCCAAAGCGCCCTTAAGCATACATATGCAGGGCTAAAATAATTAAACGTTACTCATCGGTTTGAGCAACCTGATATAATACCGCAAAAATCGCTTCTAGGCTCTAATTTCAATGCATTTTACCATTCACGATACCCCGGGGGTTATTCATATAATTAGGGGCCTTTCTTGGCTAGCACTTAAATTAAGCGGCTGGAAGGTTGTTAACGTTGCACCCACCACCGGTAGCTACCTAATTATTGCCGCACCACACACCTCCAACTGGGATTTTCCATTGGGTATTGCCATGGCATTCCACCTGCGCTTAAAGGTCTATTTCATTGGCAAGCATTCTCTATTTAAAGGCATCATGGGGCCTCTTATGCGCTGGTTAGGTGGCATCCCTCTTAACCGAGCAGCCAGCAAAAACTTTGTTGAAGCCGCCATTGAAAACTACGCCAACAACGAAAATCTAGTGCTTGCCATTGCGCCAGAAGGCACCCGCACTAGCGTAGAACGCTGGAAAACTGGGTTCTACCATATGGCTAAAGGTGCGGATGTGCCGTTGGCTTTGGCTTATTTTGACTTCGCTACACGTACGGGCGGTATTGGAAAGATGTTTGACCCGACCGATGATATGGACGCAGATATGCAGGCTATTGCTGACTTTTACAAACCTATAGTGGGCAAAAATCCTGCCAACTTTAACCCCAACATTACAGGCTCTAACAGGGCCACTTAAAGCCGCGCCTTTAACACGACAAATTTGGGGTGCGCCCCAATTTGCTCCACCCGTTTAAACCAGCGCTTAAGCTTGGCGTGATAGCCTAAATGGCGATTTCCTACCACCCATAACTCACCCTCTGGGGTTAATACTTTGGCCGCCTGTGCAAACATTCGCATAGCAATTTGATCACCCACAACCCTTTCTTGATGGAACGGTGGGTTGCATAAAATCAAATCAACAAACTTTATATTCATGTCTGTGAGACAATCGCCGGCTTTAAATTCACACTGTGCTGCCACTCCATTACTAGCAGCATTAAGCGATGCGGAAGCTACTGACATGTAGGATTCATCCACACCCATCACTTGACTTAAGGGCCATTTTTTTGCCGCCGCAATGGCTTGCACACCATTCCCACAACCTAAATCAATGACCCGCTGATATGGCCCTTGGGGAAAATTGTCCAACAAAACTTGGGCTCCAGGGTCTAATTTCGTGCGCCCAAACACACCACTATAATGCTGTAAAGACAGCCCCAGTGTAGGCACGTCCCACACAACTTCGGCCGCACTAGGGCTTTTCCTAGAGCCTTCGACCAGCTGACTAGCAAACATTAAACGGGCTTTTTTGCGTGCTAAGCTTGTGGTGAGCTCACCCAAGGCGGACTCTAACAATTGGTACACCGCATTGTCGATGTGCTTCACCATCACCGGCATAATAATTAATGCATTGGCTGCCAATTGCGGCAGCAGCCTTTGTATTTGGTCAAGCAGTAACCCATGGCTTTTTGGCAGCCTCAATATAACCATGTCAAAAGGACCTTGCGGCGTATCTTGAGCTTGTACAAAGCCAGCCTGCGGCAAGTCATTGGTTTTTGCGTTAGCTTGTAAACCAAGCTTGGCAAGGTAAGAATCACTCCATAAAACTGGCATGGGACCCAGCTTAGAGACCATCGCCATGCTTACAGTGCTGGTAATGGCAGCAAAACTGTCATTGATGACTAGTACGCGACTGGTTGAGCTTAATAAATTTTCGTCGTGCAAATAATCCAAGGCAAGAATGTCTGCCTGATCAAAGGCCTGCAGTGTTTCTTTACGGGAATAGGGCACACGACGTATCGTTAGATTTCCCAAGGCACTGGTCATTAGAGGCAGGGTCATCATTAAATACTAGGGCGCTAAGCGGTTTATAGCCCAAGCACTATCCTTGCGCTCATAACTAAATCGGTCATGTAAGCGACTGGGCCTTCCTTGCCAAAATTCAAACTGCGTAGGTTGCAAACAATAACCCACCCACGGTTTTGGCCGTTCTATTACCTTGCCTGAAGTGTTGTTGTCGAGCTGTGAAATATTGGTTTCAAGATCAATTAACCCAGACACCACTTGGCTTTGCGGTGTAGCGGCGGCGCTTAGTTGACTTGCCCTAGGCCGACTCACAAAGTACGCATCTGCAGTATGTGCTGGAACTTCAACAACGACACCTGAGATTCTCACTTGCCGTTCCAGAGGCTGCCAATAAAACAACACAGAGGCTTGTGGATTGTTGTTCAAATCTTGGCCCTTATGGCTACGACTATCGGTATACCAAACTAAACCTTGATGATCATAACTTTTCATCAACACAATTCGCACACTAGGCATGCCTGATGCTGAAACCGTTGCTAATGACATGGATGTAGCGTCTAACGGGCAAGCCGTTTCCGCCTCACTTAACCAGTGGGCGAACTGTTGCCATGGGTCTAGAGCCAAGTCTTGCCTACGCAAGTCTCCAGCTTGATATTCACGGCGGTAATTTTTATAGTCTTGAGATGACATAAAGCCTGCTTAAATACAATCAATAATGGCGAAGTGGCTATTATATGCTGCTAAGCCCATGGCGGAAACTGTTATAGATCACACAAACATCTTAGTCTTGTTAATGCTTGGTTATCAAACACGTAAAAATGAGTAAAGAGCATGCACACTGCCCAGTCAAATTATCATATTCGTGTTTTTTAATGTACTATTTAGGCCTACTTTGATTAGGTTCGCCGGCTACTACAGCCCTCTGTGTTAGACAGGTCTTTTTTTCATGAGCTCCAAACCTTTTTTACCCAGCTTTATCACTAAAGTTTTACTTCCTATCGCTATCATAGCCGCCGCTATTACCAGCTTTATTTACCTAAAAGAATCGAAACCAGAGGTGCCTGCCAAGCCCATTGCGGAACAAGTTTTCGGGGTTTCTAGCCACCTTGTTAAGCTACAAAACATCTCTCCCGAAATCACCGTGTATGGTGCTGTAGAAGCCAGACAAACAGTACAGCTTAGCGCCACAGTAAATGCCTTTGTAAATGCCGTGAATGTTGGCCGTGGCGACCGAGTGAGCCAAGGACAACTATTAGTACAGCTGGACGATCGTGAATTACATTTAACTATCGCCCAACGAAGAGCCAGCTTGCAAGATGTAGAGGCTAGAATCACCAGCGAGATCAACAGCAACAAAACCAATCAACAAGCGTTGATTATTGAACAAAAATTACAAGCTATTAACCAAACAAACCTAGAACGACAGCAACAGTTAGTCACGCAAAATTTAGCCCCATCGTCACGCTTGGAAGATGCCAGCCGTGCGTTTCAACAACAACAACTTTCGTTACTTAACCGTAAAAATACCATTGCCGATCATCCTAATCGTATGGCTCAATTACAAACCCAAATGACTCAAAGTGAAATTCAATTAGAGTTTGCTCTGTTAGATTTGCAACGTACCCATATTACGGCGCCATTTAAGGGCCGCGTACTCAGTGTTGACACCGCTTCTGGCAACCGTGTTCGTAATGGTGATCGTGTGGTTAAACTTTATAACACCCAAAGTTTAGAAGTCCGAAGCCAGATACCGGCCCGCTACTTACCAATGATGCAAACCACCCAATCAAGTCACAGCCTGAGCGCTAGCATTTTCCACAACGGCTCACGGCACCATCTCATTTTTGACCGCTTATCGGCTGAAGCGTCTGCAAGTCAGGGAGGAATAGACGCCTTCTTTAGTTTAGAAGAAGGACAAAATATTGAAGTAGGCCGCAACTTACAAATACACTTAAAGCTACCGGAAGAAACCAATGTTGCAGCACTACCTGCCTTAGCAATTTATGGCCAAAATAGGATTTATCGCATTGTTGACGAGCGATTACAGGCCGTTACCATTCAACGCATAGGTGATTGGACTAGCCCCACAGGCCAGCGTTTAACTTTGGTTCGTAGTGCCCAGTTAAACAACGGCGACCAAGTACTCATTACACAGCTTCCCAACGCCGTTACCGGTTTATTAGTTGAAGCACGGTAGGCGGAGCATAGCACTATGATGCAGTCATTTATTCGTCTCTTTGCGAATCACAAAGTAGCACCTAACTTATTGATGTTATTTTTGTTTTTATCCGGTGCATATGGTCTAAAACAACTTAATACACAATTTTTTCCAGACTTCGCCGTAGACGTGGTCATGGTTAATATAGCTTGGCCTGGCGCTGCTGCTGAAGACGTTCAAAACAGTATTACCATACCCGTTGAGCAAGAATTAAAAAGTGTAGCTAACGTCAGCAAGGTGAATTCCAGCACTTACCGCGGCGGCGTAACCCTTTGGTTAGATGTAGATAGTGGCGCCGACTTTACTGAGACCACTAACGCCATCAAACAAAGGGTAGATGCCGTAGGCAACATGCCTGCTGATGCAGAAACCCCAAGCGTTGAACAATTTGTGATGTATGAAAACGTGGGCACTTTGTTGATTACAACAAATGGCCCCGTAGACGAACTCACAAGTTTAGCTCGCCAAGCGGAACGGGAACTGCTGGCTAAAGGCATTAGTAAAATTAATTTCACAGGCTTACCGGAAAGGGAAATTGCCATTCAGGTAGATACCAGCACCATGCACGAACTGGGTTTGTCTTTACAAAACATGGCGGGGCTTATTAATAACCAAAGCCAAGATGTGATGGCGGGTACCGCTGGCCGCTCTGATGGCTCAAAACAATTACGCGCAATAGGCAAGGTCTCCGACGTCAACAGCTTTGCACAACTGCCGTTACTTACCACAGATAACGCCCAGCTCCTTCGTTTAGGTGATGTGGCCAACATTAGCCTGCGCCCAAAAGAAGACCAAAGCACCATTAGTTATCATGGCAAACCAGCAATAGAACTATCGATCATGCGCAGCAAAAATGACGATACCATTAAAACTGCTGCCATTATGAACGATTGGGTGGTAGGCGCCCGAGACCGATTTCCTCAAGGTGTGGAAATCGTAGTCTATGATGAGGCCTGGCTGGTACTAAAAGCTCGCATAAATTTGTTAATTAACAATGGCGCTACGGGGTTATTGTTTGTGGTTGGTTTGCTGTTTTTGTTCCTCAATTCAAGGGTTGCATTTTGGGTTGCCATGGGTATTCCCGCATCATTGCTAGCCACTTGGGGGGTGATGTATTACATCGGCGGCTCCATTAACATGATTAGCTTATTTGGCATGATTATGGCGCTGGGTATTATTGTGGACGACGCTATTGTTGTAGGTGAGGACACTCTAACTCACTCTCAACGGGGCGAGCCATCCCTACAGGCTGCCTTAGGTGGCGCACAGCGCATGCTAGGGCCAGTAACTGCCTCTTCGTTAACCACGGTAGCAGCTTTTTTACCGTTATTACTTATCAGTGGGCCTATAGGTAGCATTTTAGCCAATATCCCTATTGTGGTTATCTGTGTGATTATTGTGTCCTTAGTTGAGTGTTTTTTAATTTTACCCGGACACCTTCATCATGCTCTTAAAAATCGCGAAACTAAGCAGCCGTCCCGTTGGCGTGCGGCTTTTGACCAGGGCTTCGAAAACTTTAAGAATAACATCTTCCGTCCTGCCGTAAGTTTTGCGATCAACTTTCGCTTTGTTACTTTTAGTTTAGCAATTACCGCATTTGTATTAGCCATAGGTTTATTAGCAGGTGGGCGACTCCAGTTCGCCTTTTTCCCCAGTGTAGACGGCGACAATTTACGAGCTAACATACAGTTCAGCACCGGTACTCCTGCACATGAAGTGGCATCTTACTTAGTTAAAGTAGAAACAGCCTTATATGATACCGAGGCCGAGTTGGGTGGCAACTTAGTGCGCGAACAAGCGGCCTACTTTGGCACTCATATGTTATCTAAGGATGGCATTGCTAGCCGTGATCAAATTGCACTACTACGGGTTGAGTTAGATAGCACCGAGCTTAGGCCGGTGTCCAACGCTGAATTTATAGACGTGTGGAATAGTAAAATACCACGTGTGCCTGGATTAGAAAAAATCATTATCGACCAACCTGAAACAGGCCCTCCCGGCAAACCTATAGAGGCCAATATTACCGGCGCCAGCGCCAGCGTAATGAAACAGGTTTCCCTTGAACTACAAACATCGTTAAAGGCCTTTACCGGTGTACAAAATATAGACGACAACCTTCCCTATGGCATGGAGCAATTGATCTTTAGCTTAACACCAGAGGCTAAAACCTTAGGTTTAACAAGCACTGACATTGGCCGTCAACTGAGATATGCCTTTGATGGTGTCACTATTCAAAGTTTTTATCTGGGCGCGGATGAAATTGATGTGAGACTAATGCTGAAGGACCAAGACCGCAATAGCCTTTCCACCTTATATGCCCTGCCTATTATTTTACCTTCTGGCAGCACTGTGCCATTACTGGAGTTGGTTGAATTTAGCTCTCGTCGTGGTATTGATAAGTTCCGCAGCAAAAACGGTCAGCTTATGGTGACGGTTCAGGCTGACGTAGATGTTGGTGCAACCAATGCCAACGTAGTAATCGAAGCCTTAAAAACAGACACTATTCCCAATTTAGAGCGCCAATATGGCGTACAAATCAGCTTTGGCGGAACTAAGGCAGACGAGGAAGAAACACTAGGAGAAATGCTCACCGGCTTAGGCTTAGCCTTAGCCCTTATCTACATCGTTTTGGCTTGGGTATTTGCGTCTTACACTTGGCCTATTGCCGTCATGTTCACCATTCCATTTGGTTTAACCGGCGCCGTTTTGGGTCATGTACTGATGGGTAGAGATCTTACCATCTTGTCACTGTTTGGTTTATTCGGTTTATCAGGAATCGTGATCAATAATAGTATTGTACTACTGTCTTTTTACAAAGGTTTCCGAGAGCAGGGAATGGCTCCAAAAGAAGCAGTGGTAGAAGCGGCTTGCCAACGTTTGCGAGCCGTCATATTAACTTCGATGACCACCATCGCCGGCCTTACTCCTATTCTTTTTGAGGAGTCATTACAGGCACAGTTTTTAATACCAATGGCTATTTCTATCGTCTTTGGTTTAGCTTTGGGAACCTTGTTAATATTGTTTGTAGTGCCTTCCATGGTGCTTATGCTAGAAAACTTAACAGCCGTACTCACAGGCAAAAAACGTAGCCTCTGATAGGCCGTTTGAACACTAAAACAAGCGTAACTGTTGCTGGGTCACCGGGGTAGATAGTTTAAATCCCAAACCCAAAAGCCTCACTCCACCCGCGCGCTGTTGTGAGCTACCGCTTGAAAAAGCTTGGTGTAGTAACTGTTGAAAAAAGACCACGTCAATCTCCTCATTGGCATGCTCACGAGTTAATTGAGAAAAATCTGCAAACTTGAGTTTTACCACTAGGCCTGACACAGCATAATGTGTGGCTAGCTTTTGCCATCTTTGTAATAGCTGCTCGTACAATGGCACTAACGCCTGCTTGCAGCTTTCCACACTGTGTAGATCTTTAGGGTAGGTATTTTCTACTGAAACAGATTTACGAATACGGCTTGTTTGTACGGCTCTATGGTCCAGTCCAAACCGCCGTAACGCCAAAGTTTTCCCCATACGACCAAATTTCTGTTCAAGTTCGAGCTCACTAAACGACCGTAAGTCTGCACACATATGCACACCTTGTTGCGCCAGCTTAGCGGCGCTAACCGGGCCGATACCAGGGATTTTGTTAACCGGCAATACCGCGCTAAAAGCATCTAGCTCATCGGGTTTTACTACGAATAAACCATTGGGCTTTCGCCAATCGCTGGCGACTTTGGCAATGAATTTATTGGGTGCTACCCCTGCTGAAATAGTAATACCTACTTCGGCTTCAACGTCGGCGCGTATTTGCTGGGCAATACGTGTTGCACTGCCATCAAACGTTAATGAATCACTCACATCGATAAAAGCCTCATCCAAGGACAAGGGCTCTATAAGGTTTGAATAACGTTTAAAAATAGCCATAATTTCTACAGAAACGGCTTTATATAGAGCCATTCGTCCTGGCAGAATCAGTAATTCTGGGCATGCACGCAAGGCTTGTGCCGAAGGCATTGCAGAATGCACTCCGAATTTTCGTGCTGGGTAATTGCAGGTTGAGATCACTCCTCTGCTATTGGCTGCGCCACCAATAGCAATAGGGCGATGCCGGTAGTTTGGTTCATCGCGCATTTCTACTGCAGCGTAAAAGCAATCGCAGTCACAGTGGATAATCTTCCTGTTCACTTAAACCTCGCCTTCCCAAAAGACTGTACATATAACCAGTATTTTACCTATAATTAGGCATATATCAAGGCATGTATACGCCCTCCTAGCGCAAGCGCGGGTAAAGTTATATTATGTCGGCTGCTTATTTTGGCCTTAACGAGACTCACATGGACCAACAAACACAAACAGAATTAGAAGCCGCTGCTTTTCGCAGCTTAATAAAACACCTCGACAAGCGTAAAGACGTACAAAATATCGACTTGATGATACTGGCTGGATTTTGTCGCAACTGCATGAGTAAGTGGCTTATGACTGCAGCAAACGACAAAGGTGTGCCCATGGATTACGATCAAGCTCGAGAGCATGTGTATTGCATGCCCTACAATGACTGGAAAGAGAAGCATCAATTACCCGCAACCGACGAGCAAATGGCTGCTTTTTCCGCCATAGAAAAAACCAAACAAACGACCAAGGTATAAATTAATGCCCGCTACATCAACGCTAGCCCATCCATCCCCGCTCCTGTTTACTCTGGAAGCAAAGGTAAAACTGTTGATTAGCCAAACTTTAGTACTCAATCTGGAAATCTCACAATTGCAGCAGGAAATTGCATGTTTAAGGGCTCAGTCTACGGATGGAAACACACCCAAGGCGGAGTCGCATCGCTTCTAGGAACCCCTGCTCACTATGAAAACTTTCGCATTTTTGCGCCAGTACGTAGGGCTGATAACTCTTGTGTGTCTGCTCGTTCTCGCATTTTTAATTAAAAATGCACAGAACCCAGTATCATTCGGAGACACCACCAATGTAACAGCCGCTGAACGAACCCCAATAGCCACTAAGGCGATTAAAGACAGCCCTGCTAAGAAAGAGACACGCAGCGTATCCAGCGCCAATGCTGCAGCAAGTATAAGCCATGCCTTTGAGTCCAGTTTTCGCCCTAAGGTTGTCCCATTACCTGATTTTTCCGCCATTACGGATGTAAAACAAAAAAAAGCCTTGTTCTTTAATTATTTAACCGAGTTAGCCAACGCAGCTAACAACAAAGTAGTACACCTTCGTGTAGAAATTAAACGCATGAAGCCAGGCCACCTCACAACGTTGCAAGTTAAACGCCTCAACCGTTTAGCTAAAAGTTACAAAATAAAAACCAAAGATCCACACCAACAAATGGACTTACTGCTGCGCAAAATAGAGGAAGTACCCACTGCATTGGTGTTGGCTCAAGCGGCGAATGAAAGCGCATGGGGCACGTCCCGCTTTGCAACTCAAGGCAATAATTTGTTTGGCCAATGGTGTTTTAGCAACGGTTGTGGCCTTGTGCCTAGTGGTCGTCCAGAAGGAGAAACATATGAAGTGCGCAAGTTTAAGGACCCACAAGAGTCCGTAGACGCTTATATTCGTAACTTAAACTCCCACGGCAGTTATTTGGTCCTTCGACGCATCAGAGAATGTCTGATCGACAACCACGAGACAGTAACTGCTCGAGCCTTGTCTTCTGGTTTAATTAGTTATTCATCCCGGGGGGTAGACTATATCGATGATATTCGATCTATGATCCGTGTGAACAGACTAGAACCATGGGCTAAAAATTGGTGGGGCAACGATACTCATCATCCTTGTAGTGAGTTAGTTAAACTTGAACGCCCAGACAAAATTACTGATGACCCCATCCATGGCGTTACCGTTTCAAAGAGCAATTAACATGTCCAGACTTGTATACTCCACTGATCAAGGCAGACTTTGTCCAGACTGCAATCAAGCTCAATGCCAGTGCTCTAATGTCAGCAGTGCAGTTGGTGATGGGCATGTACGGATACGCTTAGAAACCAAAGGTCGAAAAGGCAAAGGTGTCACTACTGTTAGCGGCATTCCTATGGATTCTAGCGCTCTAAAAAAGCTACTTAAAGAGCTCAAGCAGAAAACCAGCACCGGTGGCGCTGTGAAGGACCAAACCCTCGAATTACAAGGTGATCAACGTGAAAAGCTAATGCTATTATTAGCTAACCGCGGGTGGTTATCTGTTAAGCTGGCAGGTGGATAATGGGTTTAGGTTGGTTATTGATTGTTCTTTTAGTGGCACTAATCTATTGGTGGGATACTAGTGCCGCGAAAGATAATGCTCGCATTACTGCCAAACAACAATGTGCGCAGCAAGACTTACAACTACTCGATGATACGGTGGCTTTAAAAAAGACTCGCCTTAAACGGAATCACAAAGGTAACATTGCCCTATTGCGACACTTTACCTTTGAGTTTAGTAGCGATGGGGAACAACGCACCCAAGGCGAACTGCAGTTGTTAGGAAAAAAATTAATACACATACACCTAGATGTACACCGAATCCATTAGATTCCTTTATCGCCCCTAGAGTTTAGCGCCCACTCTGCTAGAATGGAGACCTATGCACTTATGTTATTAGTTTTTGGGGAATTATTAGTTGTCGAATCTACCAGTCATTATTGGTTTTGGCGGAGTTAATCCAGCCGGTCGAACCTCTTCCCATCACGGCTACCGCCGCCTTATTTTGGCCCATCTAGACAACCAAAGCCGTCTAGACACCCTCACAGATCTGGCCACCCTCACCAATAAAGCCACCTTCAATAATGGCCAATACCAGCTTACTGATCCCCTTACAGGACAAGACCAGCAGCTTACTCAAGCGCAGCTAGCCGATACTTTAGGTGAGCAACTCTTAAACGCCACCTTGATCCGACCTATCCGCGCTACCGCTTACGATGTTCATCAACTGGTGTTAAACAAGGCCGCTGAAATCAGGCCTGCTGCCGGTGACTGTACGTGTATTCGCATGCGCAAACGCCATTTACCCAACCAACTACCCGGCAACTGGCAAGTCTCCTCAATAGATGGGGATACGGTTGAAGTCACCATAAGCGGAAATTTTTCAGCGGTCCTACCCGACACAAAACGAGCGTCTGTCAGTGCCGCTGGTCAGCTTCCCGACGGCTTTGAACCGGGGTCTTTATACCAATCACGCAACCATCCCCGTAATTTACAAATGACTGTGTTTGGCGCCTCTGACGCACTGAGCTCTACGGGTATTCCCTGGCAAGAGATTCAAGATCATATTGCACCAGACCGCATTGCGGTTTATGCCAGCAACTCCATAGGTCAACTTGACGAAGCAGGTTTTGGTGGCTTATTAAAAAACCCTAGTATCGGTAAAAGGATCACATCCAAGCAAATGCCATTGGGCTATGGTCAAATGCCCGCAGACTTTGTAAACGCCTACTTATTGGGCAGCGTAGGTGCAGTAGGTTCGGCTTTAGGTGCTTGTGCAACCTTCCTTTACAATCTGCGCAATGCCGTAGAAGATATAAAAAGCGGCCGTAGAGACCTAGTGATTGTAGGAGGCAGTGATGCACCCATCACCCCAGAAGTGATGGAAGGCTTCCGCACCATGGGTGCCTTAGCAGAAGATCACGAAATTGCTGCACTCGATGGTTCATCAGTTGCCGACCTGCGCCGCACGTCACGCCCATTTTCTAGTAACTGCGGCTTCACTATGGGTGAAGCATCACAATGGATTGTACTAACAAGCGATAGCCTAGCGCTGAAATTAGGCGCGCAGATACACGGCGCGGTGCCTGGGGTCTTTGTTAACGCAGATGGCCATAAAAAATCTATTTCAGCCCCCGGTATTGGCAACTATATCACCTTAGCAAAAGCAGCAGCCCTTACGGAAAGTATGCTGGGTACAGAATCATTACGCCAACGCTCCTGTGTTCAAGCCCATGGCACCAGCACACCGCAAAACCGCATTACCGAATCCCATGTACTCAATGAAACGGCTAAGGCCTTTAATATTGATTCATGGAAAGTGGGCGCAGTTAAAGCCTACCTTGGCCACTCTCAAGGCACCGCGGGTGGAGACCAACTGGCTATCTCCTTAGGTTTATGGCGCTACGGTATTTTTCCAGGCATTGCCACCATTGACCATGTTGCTTCTGACGTCCATAACAGCCACCTTGCTATACAAGCTACGCACCATGAAGTAGGCACTGAAGGTATTGATACCGTATTGCTCAACTCCAAGGGGTTTGGTGGTAATAATGCCAGCGCTGTATTGATGGGCCCCCATGTAGCCATGCAACTGATGGCAAAAAAACATGGTTCGCAAGCTATGTCTGAGTTTGCTAACGTACAACAGAGCCGCCATGAAGTTGCTGCAGAATATGATTTGCAAAATATTCGCGGCCTTAGCACCCCGACCTATAAGTTTGACCATGGGGTATTAGCTGGCGAAGACTTAGACATTAATCGTCAGCAAATAAACATTCCAGGCTATGCCCATAGCGTAAATCTCAATATCAAAAACCCATTTGATGATATGTGCTAGCCCGCCATCTATCCCGCTAAATCATCATTGGTAAATTCAACACCTGCAAGGTGTTAATGTGCGTTTGATGGGCTATTTGAGCTATAGACTCTGGCCTAAGGCTTGCTAACACATCCAACACACGGGGCAAATAATCAGGCCTATTCGGATATTCCCCGCCTTCTTGCCCCCCAGCCATAGGCATGTCCGGGGCATCCGTTTCTAACACGATATCCGCTAGAGGCAATGCCACCGATAAACGCCGCATAGCTTGAGCTCTGTGATAAGTTAAAGTGCCGCCCAAACCTATTTTGAAACCTAGGTTGGTAAACGCTTGAGCTTGCTGCAAACTACCGCTAAAGGCGTGTACGATGCCACCTTGGCCAAATCGTTGTTGCCGTAGTATTTGCGCCATTCGGTCATTGGCCTTTCTGCAATGTACAATGATAGGCAATTCAACCCGACTAGCCAAACACACCTGCTCTATAAACAGTTGTTCTTGATTAGGTTGAGAAAAAGCTTCCCGTGTCATATCTATCGCGAAATCTAAACCTATTTCTCCAACAGCCACAGCCTGTGAGTGGTTTAACAGATGCTCTAGTCCTAATAAGTGTTCGGGGCGATGCTGGTCACAGAAATAAGGATGTAGGCCCAATGCCAAGTGCCACTTTTCATTGGTTTCACATAAAGCGACTTGGCTGGAGAAACGATTAAATTGGGTGCCCGGCACCAATAGCTGACCGACACCATGATCTAAGCAAGATTGCCACAGGGCAGGTTGAAGTGTTTGTAAGTGGGGATGATCCCAATGACAATGACTATCCATGATCTGGTTCATTGGGCCCCTTACTTAATAGCTTAATTAATGTTCCCGCGTTGCCCGGAATCGAATATCTGGCCAGCGCTCTTCCGTTAGACTCAAGTTAACTCGTGAAGGTGCCAAATAGGTTAAGTGCCCTCCGCCATCAATGGCCAAATTTTCTGCAGCTTTGCGTTTAAATTCTTCAAATATTTTGTTATCGTCACATTCTACCCATCGGGCCGTATTCACAGTGATGGGTTCGTAAATACATTCAACCTTGTATTCGTCCTGCAGACGATAGGCCACTACTTCAAACTGTAGCACACCTACAGCACCTACAATCAGATCGTTATTTTTGCCCGGCATAAACAACTGCGTAGAACCTTCTTCAGACAACTGTTGCAAACCTTTTTGTAGTTGCTTCATTTTGAGCGGGTCTTTAAGACGTACTCGTCGAAACAATTCCGGAGCAAAGTGAGGAATCCCTGCAAACTTTAAATCTTCACCTGCGGTGAAGGTATCGCCAATTTGAATAGTGCCGTGATTATGCAAACCAATGATATCTCCAGGCCAAGCCTGTTCTACATTAGATCGCTCTCCCGCCATAAAAGTTACCGCGTCGGCAATTTTTACATCTTTGCCTATCCGTACGTGGCGCATTTTCATGCCTCGCTCATAAGAGCCTGAACAAATGCGCATAAACGCGATTCGGTCGCGGTGTTTAGGGTCCATATTGGCCTGTATCTTAAACACAAAACCGGTGAACTTAGGCTCCGTAGCTGCAACTACGCGTTCGCCAGCATTGCGAGATTCAGGCGCAGGAGCCCACTGCACAAAGTAGTCCAACATTTCCCTTATACCAAAGTTAGACAGCGCGGTGCCAAAAAACACTGGCGTAAGTTTGCCGTCCAAAAACGCTTGCATATCAAACTCATGGCTAGCACCACGCACCAGTTCTATTTCGTCCTTCAGGTCATCTAACAAATCACCCAAAACTTCGGCTGCTGCGGGAGAGTCTAAGCCTTTAATCTGAATATCGTCAGACAAGGTATGGCCCTTGCCAGCGGTAAACACATGAATAGTGTCGGTGTAGAGGTTATAAACGCCTTTAAACCGCTTGCCCATACTGATAGGCCAAGTGATTGGTGCACAGGCGATATTAAGCACCTCTTCAACTTCGTCCAACACTTCAATTTGGTCCCGCACTTCTCGGTCCATTTTGTTAACAAAGGTGAAAATAGGCGTATCACGCAAACGGCATACGTCCATCAGCTTAATGGTGCGATCTTCCACGCCTTTGGCGCCGTCAATGACCATGAGCACCGAATCCACGGCAGTCAGTGTGCGGTAGGTGTCTTCCGAGAAGTCTTCGTGGCCAGGTGTGTCCAACAAGTTAACCGTGCGGTCTTTATAGGGAAACTGCATTACCGACGAAGTCACCGAGATGCCACGCTGTTGCTCCATGGCCATCCAGTCTGAAGTAGCCGCCTTGTCGCCTTTTTTACCCTTCACTGAGCCTGCCGTTTGGATCGCTTGTCCTAACAACAACAGCTTTTCTGTAATGGTGGTTTTACCCGCATCGGGGTGAGAAATAATAGCAAACGTGCGTCTCTTGTTGATTTCATTGATAAAATTGCTATCACCCATACCTTCAAAATCCTAATTTGTACTTATTTGTTAAATTGCCTCCTCACCCGTTTTTTGGAGGAAAGGCGGCTAAAGAGCCGCGCTATTCTAACGAATAACCGCCATGCAATACATCATTTTGCCAAAATGTCTTTCAGCTTTTCTAATGCCAACTTATGTTTGTTCTCCGGCATTTTAGCCAAATTAACCTGCTTCCACTTAATGGCTGGAAGCTCACTTACATCATCTACACCAAGTAACGACCAATCTGGCTCACAACTTTTAAACGATAGAAGAAAACCCTTCTCGCTTTCTGTTAACCCTTGGTGAATAAGTGCAAGCAAACGCTCTCTAACGGACACCAGCTCTTCTAGCGGCACATCCGATTCAGCCATGTTTGCAAACGGGTTTTACCCCGATTTCACGGACAGTTTAATAGAGTAAGATTCAGCACTTTGATCATGAAGTCAGAACCACATATTGCGTAGGATTCAGGGTTGTACTCTTGGCCGTATAGACGAACCTCAGCCTTATCGTTTTGTTCAAGGATAGTACTTTCAGAAACAGACAAGATGCCGCCTGTGCCGCACGCAGGGTCGTATATTTTGGTGAGTTTTCCCGCCTTGTATATTTGCTCTTCGCCACTGAACAATACGTTGACCATTAGCTTGATCACTTCGCGAGGAGTAAAGTGATCTCCGGCTTCTTCATTGGCTTGTTCGTTAAAGCGCCTTACAAGGTCTTCAAACAAGTAGCCCATACCCATGTTGTCTAGTTTGTTGGGGTGTAAATCTTGAGCGGCTATTTTTTTAAAAATGTCGAACAGGCGGTTGGCTTCTTCAAGTTTATCGATTTCTTCTTCAAATTTGAATTTTTCTAAAATATTGCGAGCGCGACTGGAAAAGCCCGCAATGTAGTTATTGAGGTTCTTTGCTAATCCGTTTGGCTCACCAAGTAACTTTTTAAACGTGAATTCACTGGTGTTGTAGAAATTGATTTTGAATTTATGCGTTAGTATTTTTTCAATTTGCTCTTCTGACTTATCTTGCGCTTTTAGCTTCTTATATTCTTTGAGAACATCTTGTTTCGATTCCTCAAGCACGCAGTCAAGTCGTCTTAGTACAGTCAGTGGGATCATTACTCGGCGGTATTGTGGTGGACGATATGGGCCTCTCAACAGATTGGCAATTTCCCAAATATCGTCACTTTGTTTTTTATACCGATTAAAATCTGTCATTATTTGCTCTTTGTTTATTCAATAATCTATGTTTCACAATCAACCTAATTGCTAAATTTGGTTGCTATACCACTTAAGCCTTACTCTTTTTTCTTCTCTTCAATCCATTTCTGGACATCTTCGCGTTGAAAACGCCAACTACCCCCCACCTTAAAGCCGGGCAGTTTGCCCTCAGCAGCAAGTCTATAAGCGGTCTTTTCAGCCAATTTCAGGTACTCAGCAACCTCTTTCAAGGTCAAAATTTCATCAGTCATAGTTTTACTCACCAAAACAATATTGAGAGAATAGAGGAATATTAAGCAATCAACAACGCTTAAGAATGTTTAAGTACCAGTTATCACTCCAAATCTCGCCGTCTCGTTCTTTGACGAGCTGGCTTATCTCTTGAGGGCTTTTTGGGGGCGTCGATTGAATG